>JBCBOT010000084.1:0-25824 GCA_039821165.1 Planctomycetota bacterium
GTCGCGGGCATGCTGCGGCGGACCGGCAACCGGTTCCGATGCGCCATCGGGTGTACCGGCCTGGTCGCTCGACGCGACTTGTTGACTGGCGACTGGACCGTTCTTGCTCCAACCCGCGAGCAACGTCCCAATGACTTTTCGAGCGACCAGGCCGGTACACCCGATGGCGCATCGGAACCGGTTGCCGGTCCGCCGCAGCATGCCCGCGACATCGACCCCTTCTGTCCGTTTTGCTGTGGATCCGAATCCGCAACTCCGTCAGCCGTGTGGTCGGTTTCGCTCGACTCAAACAAATCACCCAACCCGAATGTGACCACCCGCGTGTCCCATCCGATGACGAAGATCGTCGCTGGAGAGCAGGACAACTGGGAAGTTCGAGTGGTTCCCAACAAGTTCCCAGCCGTCGCACCACAGAGCCTCTCGGAAGATGACGCGGAAACGGCCGGGCTCTTCCCCGCTCGCAGCCTCGCCGGCGGACACGAAGTTGTGATCGAGTCGTCTGCTCACGCGGAACGTGTCACCGAAGCAGACGCGTCACTCGTCTATCTGATGCTGCTCGCATACCGTGAGCGGATCCGCTATTGGCGTTCCGTCGAAGGCATCCAGTACATCAGCGTCTTTAAGAACTGCGGCCCCGCCGCCGGTGCATCGCTTCGCCACAGTCATAGTCAGATTGTTGCAACGAGCGTCCTTCCTTTCCGCGTGAAGAGTTCGTTGCTTCGGTGCGAAACACATCGTGCCAGAACCGGCTGCTCACTCGGATGCGATCTCATTCGTGGCGAACTTCAAGAGGGCGCACGCGTCATCACGGTCGCCGATTCGTTTGTCGCATTTTGCCCCTTCGCGAGCCGGGTTCCAGGCTTGATCAGGATTAGCTCCCTGACTCACGTGAAGCACTTTGATGAGTTCAGTGAATCTGATTTGGATCACCTTGCGAGCTTCCTTTGGAGAGCCCTGCGTTGGGTAGATCAGGCCTATCCCGGCAAGGCGTACAACATGGTGTTGAACACCTGCCCGCCACGCTCCAAAGCGTCAGAAGCGTTTCAGTGGTCACTCGACCTTTTCCCAAGACTCAACAAGGTCGCAGGGTTCGAGTGGAGTTCCGACTGCATGATCAACCCGGTACTACCCGAGACGGCTGCAGAAATGTACCGCGAAACAGCGGCTCTCGATGATCCCCGGCGGGTGCTGTCCAACGCCTAGGACTGGGTCCGCGCTACGGTTACCTTTGCCGGCGATTCATTCGCGCATCAAAAGGTGTGAACCACGGTAGCGACCCAGCGTCAGCCATCTGCATCCGGTGCCGCCGCGGATTCACGAATGGCAGACGCCGTTTCTCCATTCGCAAAGCTTTCGAGCTCCGAGATGTCGATGTTGATCAGATTGTGTTCCCCACCGAGAACGGAATCGAAATCGCGAGTCAACGTGTACATCCCGTAGAGGGTGTAGGTCGCGACGACGACCGAAACCATCCCCGGCCATCCAGTGATAAAGATTGCCAGGAGGGCGAGGTACAAAATCGTCGCCTGATGCAAGAGTGCGTCATAGGCCTTCGGTGTCACCCGAACTTTCTTGGACAAGCAAAATGCTGCGTCTCGGGCAATATCGCCGTGCATCACGGCCATCTCAGCGGGCTGTTTTTCGGCGCGCGCCATTGCGAGATAGAGCTTGGCGTTGGGGCCGGCAATCAAATGGTTGTCACTCACCGGATCTGTCAGCAACTGTAAGAACTCTTTGGCCCAATCGCGACAAGCTTTGCTGAGTCCTGTCTCGACTCCCTCCAAGATGAGTTCGAGTGATTTGAGGGTTCCGTACAATCGGATCGAGGCTTCTTCGACTCGTAGGAATTTGTCGTAGGTCACCCCGATCTTTTGGGACAGAATGATCCCGAGTGAAAAACCGACGAGTGCAAACAGTTCGTCGAGACTCGACGTCGGCGGCGCCCACCAACCGCTAGATTCAAACATCCAGACCGTTGCCTTCAGGGCGACAAACATCCCGATCACGGGCGTCATGGTTTCGAGCACGGTGTTCTTGTAACCAAAAGCGGCTCGAAAGAACCCTTGGTAGCGGAACACACGAAAAACGCGAAACAGGCGCGCCAATCGAATCAGCCGCACCGCCTGGGAAGACGGTGCGTGAAGTAGCGGGATCAGCAACTCGATGTATGAAGGCGCGATCGCGATAAAGTCGATCACGTTCATCGGCTGCCGCGCCCACCGAATCTTGCGCTTAGCAGTCGATAAACGCAGCAGATACTCGACGGTCAGAACGCAGAGAATCACGTACTCCGCGACGTCAAACCAAAACCGATAACGCTGAAAAACCTCCGGATGAACGAACTCGATGATGACATTCGCAATGGAGATACCAACCAGCGTCATGATGACCGCCTGGACGGCAAAGGCCATGCGGGTCTGCGGCGACTCCAAAAAATGGTGAATCCGCTGAGCGGTCGTCATCTTGCGTGACGCGACGGCTTCATCGTGGGACGAATTGCTGGACTCCATGACGCTTTTTCGACGGTGCTGGGATGGGACCGTCAAGATAGCAGTTTGCGAAGGTCGAGCGGCACTGGGAGCCTGTTCTCCAACGGCCTTGGGATGAAGTCCTGCGGTTAAGAGCAAAAAAAAATCGGCCCCCTCGTTTCCTTGGGAGCCGATCTCGAATTTCAGAGTGTGGACCCGAACCCTACTGGTTCAGTTCCTCTTCGATGGTGTCGCGCGATGCCCGCGTGCCCAACGAGCCCCAGAGCCCGTAAGGGCTTTTGATTCCCGCGAGGTTCGGGTTGGTCGTGTGACCGGGGAAGCTTGCAACCACGGCATTTTGAGTCAGATCACCGGTGTCGATGCTATCGGTGATGAAGACAACGGCACCATCGCCCATCAGGATGTGAGCACCACCTTGGTGACGGCTGCCGAGACTACCAATGAAGTAGCTGTTCGCATCCGAACCGCTGATCGAGCAGTTCGCCGAGTTGGGCGGCAAAATGGTCTGGAACGACGCGTAGGTCAAACGACCGTCAGCCCAGCGGCCACCGCGGGTGCGGTTGAAGGCCGAGTCGATCGTTGCCGATGGCGAGTAGTAAGCCGGACGCTCGGGATCGATGTGAGCTCCTTGCCGACACAAGAACGGCTGACCCGCGCCGGCCCATGTTCCGGTACCGACGAAGTTGATGCTCCGCACCCAATCCGAATTGACTTCGCGAGCACCACGCGACGTCGAGATTTCACCACCAGCAACCGTGTTGGACAAACCGTCCAAGCAATCGCGGAATTTCGACTCGTTTCGGTTCCAGAAGAAACCACGGTTCGCGGCGTTCGACCGAAGTGCGATCTGGCTGTCGTCGGTCGTTCCGGTGTTCCAAGGCTGATTCCAGACACCACGCTCGTTGCGTCCACCGGAGTAGACCATGTCGATGGCGTCACCCAAGCATACGGCGTAGTTGGTGGTTGCCGTTTCAACCCCCGAGAGTCCACCGGGGTCACTGGGGCAACGGAACGTCGGAATCTGGGTCGCCCAAGGGCGGTAGGCTGGTTGCCACGGGCAAGGCCCCATCGGAGGCCAAGTGCCATTGAGCACGCTGCCGGGCATGGTTCGACCAGGCGTGACCTGTTGGCTGGGGTTGGAGATTTCCTCCCACAAAGCCTGTTGTTCGACGAACGGCAGTGCCGGGACCAACCAACTTAAAAACAGTCGGTTGCCGTTGTTGGTGACGTTTCCTGCCCAGGGCCGTGCCGAACCCGTCAGGTTGGTCGGCAGTTGCTTGTAGGCACTGTGATAGTTGTGGATCGCGAGCCCAAGTTGCTTGAGATTGTTGCTGCAACTCATACGCCGAGCGGCCTCACGGGCTGCCTGAACGGCCGGCAATAACAAGCCGACGAGAATGCCAATGATGGCGATGACGACAAGCAATTCCACGAGCGTGAAACCTTGCCTGGTGCGAGAGTTTCGCATGCGCTAAGCCTCCAAATGAAGAAAAACCGTTGCCCCGAGGGCATCGAAAAAGAGTGAGCCCGGGTCCCAACCTGCCAGAATCAGATGCCGCCCGGCTGAGTCATCTCCTCGTCATAATTCTCAAGGTCCTCGTCGGTTAGCTGCTCCGTCTCCGACTGCTCCACCACCGTGTTACCGGAATCTCCGCAGCCGACGGCGAACGGAACGAAAAGCAAAGCGAATGCAAAAACGAAAAAATGACGCGTCGAGATTTTTGGGGATTTCATGAAATCCAGAGTTAGAGAGGAGGAAACATGGGAAAAACGTACAAGTCCCATAGGGGAATAGCCGGACCACCGACCTTCTTTCATCGACAAAAGAGACTTTTCCTAGCGTGACAGCATCGCTCCGAAAGAATCACTAAGGGAGAGCTATTTCCTGTCGATGAGCAGCGACACCCCAGAACTCACCCCCGCATTCGTACTACTTCTCACCGAAGCACAGCCGCGATTGTTCGGATTTTTGCTGAAACGCCTTGGGGACCTGGATCAAACCCACGAAGTCCTTCAGGAGGTGAACGTCGTTTTGTGCAACAAGGCAGGCGATTTCGAGGAGGGCACCGACTTCATGGCCTGGGCATTTTCGGTCGCTCGGTTTCAATTGCTGGCTTTCCGTAAGCGAGCAATCCGCGACCGGCTCGTTTTTCCCGATGACTTGGTCAGCAAAATCGACGAGTTAGATTCCAGCGTCTTCAACAGCTCCACCGAACAAAAACTGCGTTCCGCACTGGGCGGGTGCATCCAAAAACTGCCTTCGGAACATCGCGACTTGGTAATACGTCGGTATGCGGAATCCGTTTCCGTTGCGGCCCTCGGCGCCGATCTCGGAAAGTCGGCCAATGCGATTAGTATCACACTGCATCGAATCCGTCAGCAACTACTCCAATGCATCGAACGACAACTGTCGGCTGACGCGGGATAAGCGACACAACCAATGAATAAGAATGACCGCGCGGCACTGCAAAACCTACTGCGTCAACTCGTCGATGGCGGACTGACATCCGATGAATCCGAAAAGCTTGCTTCTCTGCTGAGTGCATCCGATCAAGCGCGACGCGAGTATCTCAACTACATCCAGCTGCACACGGAGCTGACGGACCGCTGGGGTGCACCGAGTGGAGTGGTTCCGATAGCCGGCCGAGTCGAAACGAAATCGCAACCAGCTCCGGTGCGTGCCGGTAGCGGACACTCGTGGCGTCCTTGGGCCGCGTCCGTGACCACGTTTTTTATTGGCGTGTTGGTTGCATCCCTCTGGCACGCAAATTTTGGGAGAGATGGCTCGGAAATCGTAGCGGCGACCTCCAAGAGCCAGTCGCCAGACCTTTCCGTCGCCTCAAGTGGCATCACGAGCTTCGTTCCAAAGCCCCCCGCGCCGCAACCGATCAGCGATGCCGCCGTCGTTGTCCGAGCGGAAGACATCGCGGATGCCACGCTTGTGGCGGGTTCAAGACTCAAACCCGGCGTGCTGAATTTAGATCGCGGAACCATCCAACTCGAATTCCTCGGAGGCGCGATGCTAGCAGTCAAGGCACCGGCGCGGCTTCAAATCGACTCGCGAAACGGTGGAACGCTACTTTTAGGTCGAGCGATCGCGCATGTCCCGGAACGAGCACGCGGATTTGTGCTGAACGCACCCAGCGTATCCGTCGTTGATCTTGATACGGACTTCAGTCTCCATGTCAACGAACAAGGTGAAGCCGAGGTCGGTGTTCTCCGTGGCGAGTTAGAACTCTCGTTACAAGGTAAGGACGATTCCGCGTTCGTCAGCCGCAGGTTGAACACATCGGACAGGATCCGTGTCGACGAAGCGCGTGGCTTGTTTACGGAGGTCGCGGGTGAGGCAGACCAGCTGATGCCGAAACTGGTACGCGGAACCTCGCCACTGAAAGTGGGTCAAGACTACGTCGAGACCGTGCTCGAAGACGGAGCGGTGCTCTATTGGCGTTTTGAAACGATGCAAACGGACGAAATCCCAAACATCGCATCACCCGACTTCACCGGACGAGTCGTCAACGAGGGCCCTCCAGAATCCCGTGGGGTGGAACTCGTCGGCCATGCCCAGTTCCAGGGCTGCGATTTCCCGCGCTACATCGTGACGGATCGCCCCCTCGTGGACCTAAACCTCGGCGAGTACTCCATTGAGTTCTGGATGAACCCGAACGACTTACGGCACGCGTCCTGTGTCGGTATTGTCCCCGATCTCGAGGGTGACGACTTGGCGCACCTCAACGTCTTTGAGGTGGTTGACGACACCTTTCCCATCTACCAGCCGGGCGCCATCCGTTTTCTACACCGAAATCCACCTGGCAAATTCATCCAGCAGGGCTTGAATCTTATCAGTCCCGGTTTCTGCACACCGAGCACGTGGCAACATGTCGTCGCTGTCAAACGCATGGATCGAATCGAGTTGTATTTTGACGGAGCGCTCGTCAAGTCCGCGCCACTCAAAGGCCATCACGGAGATGGCAGTTATCATTTAATCGTAGGACAGCTAAAACCCATGCCACCCTGGCGTCAATTCGGTGGAGGGATCGATGAACTTGCGGTTTATCGCCGTGGGCTCACGTCGGAAGAGATCCGCCGCCACTACGACTTGGTTGTTGATTCCTACTAACAAAACTTGAATCTATCCTTCGATCCCGATGAACCGAAGTTTCATTTTTCTGTGGGCCTGTGCCGCCGCGTGGTTCGTTTCGGCCGAAGAACCCGTTTCGTTCAACGACTCCATCCGGCCACTCTTCAACAAGCACTGCACGGCGTGTCATGGTGGTGTGCAGCAAGCGGCCGATATTTCATTCGCCTATCGCGATAGCGTGCTTCCGCCCGAAGGCTACCTTGTCGAACCGGGTGACCCCGAGGCATCGATCCTGATCGAACGCGTCCTCTCGGAGGACCCGGATGAGCGGATGCCTCCGCCGGAACATGGCGAGGCACTCACCGACGTCGAAGTGGATCTCCTCAATCGATGGATTCGCCAAGGTGCCTCATGGAGCGAGCATTGGGCATATGAAAACCCGGTCGCGGCGACACTTCCCGCGCCCAAGAACATGGACTGGTGCCGAGAACCGCTTGATCGCTTTGTGATTGCTCGACTCGAGAACGAAGGCCTGGCACCCGCCGAAGACGAGCAACCGCAACGTTGGCTGCGGCGAGTCACCTTGGACTTGACCGGTTTACCACCGACGCAGAAGGAACGAAGCGAGTTTCTTCAACACGTCCAACGTCGGGGCGATCTCGCTTACGCGGACGTCGTAGATGAGTTGCTGGCTCGCTCTTCGTTCGGAGAGCGTTGGGCGAGTGTCTGGCTCGATCAAGTTCGGTACGCGGATTCGAAAGGCCTCGGCTTGGATGCGCGACGCAACATCTGGAAATACCGTGATTGGGTCATCGACGCCTTCAACGACGACCTGCCGTTTGACCGCTTTACGATCAAGCAATTGGCCGGGGACCTGCTTCCGAATCGGACGATCGACGATCTGATCGCCACCGCCGCCCACCGCAACACGCAGACTTGCGAAGAAGGCGGTACCGACGACGAAGAATTCCGCGTGATGGCGGTCCTCGACCGCGTGAACACGACATGGCAAACATGGCAGGGCGTGACATTCGGGTGCGTTCAATGCCACAGCCACCCGTACGATCCATTTCGACACGAAGAGTACTACCAATTCGCGGCCTTCTTCAACAACACAGCCGATAGCGATCTCAACGAAGACTGGCCTTCGGTACAGGCGCCCCTCGACCGCAAGGACTACGAAGCGGCGTCCGAACTCGATGCCGAGATCGACGCACTTCGACGACAACTCTGGCAAGCGGAGTACCCGGTCGTCACCGACGATGATCGATGGACACCACTGCGTGACTTTGACGTCTCGAGCAGCAACGCCACGAAAGTAACAGTCGATTCCAAGCCGGATCACGACGAGTTTCGAACGGTCGACACGATCACGCAGAACCTCGCCATCACCGTCGAGTCACCACTCCCCGAAGAACTCGAGTCCCTCACCGCGTTGCGACTGACCGCGATGCCGCTGGACCCGGAAAAAGCAATCGCGGACTCCGAATGGGGTTTCGTGCTGTCTCACATTCAAGCCGAGCTCGTTGTCCAGGGCGAAGAAAAACCTCGTTCCATCGAATTGGCACGCGTCGTCAGTGACGAACCAAACCCGTTTTACGATCCCCAAACCACGCTGAACCCGAAGTCCAATCGCGGGTTCGCCGCGTACAGCCGCATCCATCACTCGCGGTCGGCCGCGTTCGTTCTCAAGTCGCCGATGCAAATTCCCCACGGCGCCCGAATTCGACTCACGCTACGTCATCGCGTCTTCTTGCTTGGTTCGTTTTCGCTCGTGATCAAACGTGGGAGGATCGATGTCACCGACGACAATTCGCTGACGCAGATCGTCGAATCCGCCGACTTGATCAAACAGCGCGAGCAGCTCAAGAAATTACAGGCGGCGCGCTCGAAAATTGCTTCGACGTCTGTCCCCGTGCTGGCGAATCGAGAACCGCACCTCAAACGACCAACCCACGTCTTCGCACGCGGATTGTTTCTCACGAAGGACAAAGCGGTGACTGCGGGGACTCCCCAGTCGCTGCCGCCGCTTCCCGAACCCGAGCATGCCGATCGACTGGCGATGGCCAACTGGCTGGTCAGTCAGGAGAATCCGCTGACCGCCCGAGTCACCGTCAATCGGATTTGGGCGAGACTGTTCGGGGTCGGACTCGTCGCGAGCGAAGAGGACTTCGGTTCCTCTGGTGAAATGCCGTCACACCCCAAGTTGCTCGATGATTTGGCGGTTCGCTTCCGCTCCGACATGGCCTGGAGCCAAAAAGAACTGATCCGCGAAATCGTGCTATCGAGTACGTATCGGCAAAGTTCCGCGATCCGAAAAGAACTCCTCACAACCGACGCGACGAACCGCCTTCTTGCCCGCGGGCCGAGACACAGGCTATCCGCCGAAATGGTTCGCGACCAGGCACTCGCGATCTCCGGTTTGCTGAGCGACAAGATGCACGGCAAACCAGTGCACCCGCCGATTCCCGGCGGCGTTTGGCGACCCTTTGCGGGCGGCGATAAATGGTCGACTCCGAAAAAGGGAGATCCGGAGCGTTATCGACGTTCCATCTACACGTACACCAAACGCAGTATCCCATTTCCGATGTTCGCCGCGTTTGATGCCCCTTCTCGAGAGTTTTGTGCTCCAAGGCGTCTGCGATCCAACACTCCGCTTCAGGCGTTGATGACGCTGAACGATCAGACCTTCATCGAGTGCTCCGAAGCGTTCGCGAAGCGGATGATCGAATCATCCGACACGGACGAAGACCGATTGCACGCGGGATTCGTCATGGCGACATGTCGCGAACCGAGCGAGGGAGAGTTGAAAGATCTCACGACGTTGCTCGCGTCTCTCGGCGAAAGTGACGAACAAGTCAAATTCACCTCCGTCGCCAATGTGCTGTTAAACCTGGACGAAGTTCTCACCAAGTAGTCTCATGAACCGACTTTCGCTTAGCGACGATCTGCGAATCCGTTCCCTCGAAGCGCAAACACGCCGGCAATTTCTGCGTGGTTGCACCACGGGTCTCGGGGCATTTTGGTTAGGCAACACGGCTCTGGGAGCCGACGCGACGCGTCCCGTCCATGATGCCGACAACCCACTGAGCTGTCTGGCGCCACCACTGCCCGCCAAAGCCAAGCGTGTCATTTTCCTGCACATGATCGGCGCGCCGAGCCAGCTCGAACTCTTTGATCATAAACCGGATCTGAAACGACTCGACGGCAAAGACTGCCCGCAGGAATTTTTGGAAGGCAAACGGTTCGCGTTCATTCAGGGGACACCCAAAATGCTCGGGCCCCAGTACCCGTTCGAGCAACATGGCGAGAGCGGCGCTTGGGTCTCCGATCGGCTCCCTCACTTTGCCAAGCACGTGGATGACGTCTGCTTCATCAAGACGATGAAAACGGATCAGTTCAACCATGGTCCCGCACAGTTGATGGTCCACACGGGCCAACCGCGAATCGGCAACCCATCGATCGGTTCCTGGGTGACTTGGGGACTCGGAACGGAAAACGAAGACCTTCCCGGTTTTATCGTGCTGCTCTCGGGAGGCCGCCTTCCGCGCGTCGGCAAAGCCCTTTGGAGCGGCGGCTTCCTTCCCTCGGTCTACCAAGGCGTGCAGTGTCGTAGCGCCGGCGATCCCGTCCTCAACATCTCCGACCCCAAGAGCACGACTCGCGATAGCCGCCGCGCGATGCTCGACGCGTTGGCTCGATTGAACGAAAAGTCGTATCAGCAGTTCGGCGATCCTGAGACGTTAACCCGAATTGCTCAGTACGAGATGGCGTTCCGGATGCAAACGGCGGTGCCGGAAGTCATGGACATCAAGCAAGAATCGCAGGCGACACTCGATGCCTACGGTGCACAGCCCGGCAAAGAATCGTTCGCCAACAATTGCCTGCTTGCGCGTCGACTCGCCGAACAGGGCGTCCGCTACATCCAGCTGTTCGACTGGGGTTGGGACTCTCATGGAGCAGGCAAGAATGAAGCGCTCAACGCAGGTTTCATCGACAAGTGCAAACAGATTGACCAACCCATCGGTGCCCTACTCGCTGACCTCAAGCAACGCGGCATGTTGGAAAGCACGCTCGTTGTCTGGAGTGGAGAATTCGGGCGTACGCCGATGCGCGAGAATCGCGGCGGAAAGGAGATGGCCTTCGTCGGCCGCGACCACAGTCCGTCCGCGTTCACGCTCTGGATGGCCGGCGGGGGTGTCAAACCGGGGATGACCTACGGCGAGACCGATCCGGTGGGATATTCCGCCGCCGCCAACCCCGTCGAATTGCGTGATTTCCATGCGACCATGCTCCACCTCCTTGGCTTCGACCACAAGAAGCTCAACTACCCGTTCCAAGGGTTGGACCAGAAACTGACGGGTGTACTTCCGGCGCACGTCATCCACGACGTGCTGGCCTGAAACACGCCCATTCAATTCATCAATCTGTCTTCTGATCGGTCTTGCCCTTCTTGAGCTTGATCTTGGGCATCTCGGTAACGCGAACGATAGGCGAGCGTTCGGTCAGCAGCGTCACCTCGCTCCGTACGGTGTAATTTGAGAACTGGTCGGGCAGAACCCAACTGTTCGCGCCGACGGGAATCTCCACGACTACTGAGACGAAGGCCGTCTCTTGAACGATGGTTTCGGGAGTCACAGTGACCGTCGCAGCGGTGATGTCCGCTGCTTCAAGTAGCGCCTCGGCCTCGATCACGCCTTCACCTGACATCGCGCCCGGCACGATCAGTGCCCGCGCCGCCTCGTAGGCCGCCGTGTCGGCAGTGTGCTGCAGCAACAGCATGCGTGAAACAGAAACAATCGAAAAGAACAGGAAAAAGATGATCGGCAACACGACCGCGAATTCGACCAACGCCGCGCCCCTGCGTCTTGAACGAGTCATCGACATCCTCCCTCAATAGGTGATCAGCGTCGGAAGGGATCGGGCCAACTCTCTAAAAACGTCCGCAAGCTCTCCGCTGTTGGAAGCGTGATAATGCTTGCCAGTACCGATCTTTGCGATGTCTTCGAGCAACGTGTAGTCCGCTTGATCCGAAAACGAGATCGTGTAAATCATTACCTTTTCGTTCGCCAAGGTTTGAGCCGCCGCAATCGGATCTGTACCCGTGGTGTGACTCCCATCGCTCATGAGGATGATCACCCGCGCCGCCCACGGGCGATTGTCTTTCCCCTTGCTCTTAGAAAAGGCCTTCCCGGCCTCGACCAACCCCTCGCCGATATTGGTTGCACCGCCATCAAAACTCTGCGAGTACTCGTCTAACGAGGTCACAATTTCGGAGTAGTCGTTTTGCAGATCAACGTCGCGTTTTGCATCGGTCGCAAACGTGGTCAGAGACATGTGCTCATCGTGGATTGACTCATCCATGATTTCAATGAAACCTTGCACTGCCGCGGTCGCTTCGGACCACCGTGAATCGGATGGGACCGGTCCACCCGCATTCCATGTTGTTGACGTCGTCGTCGCGTTGACCGGGGATGCCATTGAACCGGACCGATCGATTGCGATCGCAACGTCCAACTCGACTTGCGTACAAATAGCCTGCTTGATCGGTCGAAACTCGACGGGCACGCCGAATGTTGGAAAGATCATCGGCACGTCTTGGATGCCGAACGACCGCATGCTGACCGCATTGATGTTCTCACCATCGGGCGTGAACAGATATCGATCCGATGATTGATCTCGCACCGAGGCACCGAAAACGATGTCCATGTCGTTGACGGTGATTGTCGTGTTTGCATAGGGATTCAACGCCAGCATCTGATTCGCGGCATCAATCGACTGCTGCTCATCCCCGGTGACAGCCAAAATGCGCCCTGCGGCCCGCGTCGCGACATCGGTCGACACCTGGAGTTCGGTTCGCGCCAATTCCATGTAAACCGTGTTGATCACAAATGCGGCGATCGCCAAGACGACCGGCAACATGAGCACCAGCATCACGAGTGCCCCACCCCGACGTCGAGCAAAAGAGAGTCTGTGGCAGCGCATTAGTACTCAGCCATGATGGAAACGGATTGCGTGACGACCTCACCCTGATAAAACCATCCCCCGACGATCGCGTAGGACGCGGCATCGACGCTCGCCGTGACCGTAATCACTTCGCCAAAACCCGCCGTATTGGGGTCTGCCGGAACGCAAGAAAACTCATAGTCAGCGATGTTCCGACCGGAGAGTATCAGATCACACTGCGCTTCTACGGCATCGGCGTCTACCTCCGGGACGATCGCGATCCGAGCGGCTTCATAGGCCGCGATCTTCAACGACTGTCGAAGGTAGAGCATCCGGCACGTTTCGAGCGTTCCAAACCCAATGATCAGGAACAGCGGCAGGCAGAGTGCAAACTCAACGAGAGCCGCCCCGCGACGTCTTTGCTTCCGCATGAATGCTGCCATGTGTGCTGTGCTCGAGAATTTCCATTTGGTCCTCGAACCTTACGCCACAGTGCACGCGCGATGCCACGAAACCGGGGGACGATTCCACCCGAACCTTCCGTACCCAGCCGCAATGACCCGCAGAATCGTTCCCCAACTGGCAAACAAGCCAGTCGCGCCGATTATTCAGACTGAAGCACGACCTTGAGTCCGTCGGTCTGGCCCTCGCCGATCGTGGCCTCGAGTCCGCTCGTGTGATAGTCGGCGTAGCGGCGGGGGACGGTATTGCCGTGACTGTGAGCCGCTTTCGCCAAGTCTTCGGTCAAGACGACCTGCACGACAACGATCTCATAGTCCCCCGGCGGCAGACCGAGTTTGCCCTTCTTGTTCTCGGGCTGAAACCATCCGCCCTTAATGCGACTGGCGAACAGCTCTCCGTCTTCGATGTCGCGGAATTCGATCGATCCTGCGGCAACCGGTGATCCATCTTCAAAAACGACTTGCCCCATCGTCGGGCCCGCCTTCGAACATCCGAGCGAGCAAACCAACAGGGTGATCGCCAGCATCCATGCAGAAGACGAGCGCTCGTTCAATTGGCCAGCTCCAGAATCTCCGAGTCACGACGATTCGCCATCGAACCGAGAACGACCGTGTCCATATCGGGGCTGATAAACCGAACGCTTCCATCGACGAACGCGAAGTGCACTCCACCGGGGTGCCAACTACCAAACGAGAACATGTCGGCAATCACATCCGAAGGCCCGCTGGCTAAGCGTAACCCCGGACCGGCGAGGCGACAGGAAGCCGGCAAGTGATCCCCGTCATAGGCGGGCGAGTCCTCCGGAAACACTCCCAAACCTGCAAGCGGGATGAACTTCTCACCGAACAAAAATGTGTTCGAAGTCCCATCAAAAACCGACGCCATTCGCACGCGATCCATGGGACTAATCGCCTCGCCGTCCTTACAGTTCGGGCGAACGCTGATGATGACTCCGGTTCCATTGCCGCCAAAGTAAAAGTCGGTCGGCTCGCCCACGGAACCTGGTGTCAAATCGCCGTGGTTGCCCGCGTAGTCGCACAAGGCTCCCTCGACGGAGATATCAAGTTCTTTGTCGCGTGGCGGAAGCGGGCACCCACAAGGCAACGTTCCACCGCCACCACTGACGACCGTCCGCAGTTCACGAAAACCCGTCTGTTGTGTTCCGGCTCGACGTGAGGGACACAAGAAGATGTCTGGGACAACCATTCGGACACGTCCGGGGTGCGCGTGCCATGCCATCGACATGTCCCATGAGTCCGCAAGTTCGCGTTGCTCGATGTAAGGCATGACTCGAGCGAGCCACGTCGGTGTCTCGAGACCACATCGGTCAACCAAGTCCGCGTCGGGCCGTGACTCGTAGCGTGCGGGCGGAAAGTAACCCAACGCGTCGTGGTGCATGTGTGTCGCCAGGGCCAACTGGCGCACGCGATTCGAACAATCGGTTCGTCGGCTCGCCTCGCGGGCGGATTGAACCGCCGGCATCAAGAGCCCGATAAGGACGCCGATAATCGCAAGGACCACCAGCAATTCGATCAATGTGAAGCCGCCTGATCGGCGACGGTCGACGTGATTCATCTCGAACCTCTCGAGTCAGCATTTCAGCAAGGCCCAAGTATAGCCTGCCGCCAGGGCATTGCGAATCAGCATTCGCCCCACCTGGGGTGGTTCACAACGGGCAGTGGAAAGCCGGCCCGATCCTACCGTGAACCTAGGGTGCGTCGGTTTGTCCCGGCTCGCCCTCGGGGGCCGCAACCTCTGGAACGTCATTCGAGGGGGGATTGATACGTTTGGTTCCTAGAAAAGCCCGCGACCAGCGGGAATCGGTCGCCATCACGTCGTTGATGACTTCGCGGAGCAGTTCGGGATCGTCATGCGGGTGATCGAGTTCGTGCTCGAGCGTTTCCAGTTTCTTGCGAATCAGGTAGCCCTGCATCCGCTGGTAGGGCGTCACTTCGCCACGGCGGATGAACGCTCCGACCTCGAGGCGTCGGGTCCACTCGTCCCACCGCGGAATCCAGAACTTGGCGTGATCGGCGTCCCCGCTTCTTGCACCGCTAATCGCGTCCGCCCGAATGTAACGGATTTCCTTCATGCATTCCTCGGGCGACGGATAGTAGGCGTAGCACATGACGACGCTGACAGCGACCATCCCGGCGATCAGCGTCGCACCAACGGTCTGTGGACTGACGATCCGGTCCATCCCGTCGATTTCCCCCGACTCCGGAACGCTGGATTTGAATCGACTCTCATCGAAACGCAGTCCGCGAAAGAGGAGCCCCATCACGAAAAGGAGCCCCACGAACGAAACCGTGATCTGCTCGATCAGCGTGAACTTCTCGGCAAGCTTGCCCACCGCGAATGAACGCGATGACGCGTCGAACTGCCGAAGTGGATTCGTGTAGATGTCGAAGGCATGGGTATGATCCGAGGGATCCACGCCGGGCGGAATCAATGGACGGTTAATGGCATACGCGATTCCGACGACAACCAACATCAACGTCAGAAACCAAAGCCCCACGGCTCGATAGCCGAATCGACTCGCGAACCAAAAAATCGTACCGAGATTGATGCCGGCACCGACGACGAGCAGGATGAACGCCGCGCCGGGTGAATTGGCGTGCTGGAACATCATCCCCAATTGCCCCATCGCAAGCATCGGAGTGGCATACGCCGGGACCGCGACGGCCGCCATGCGTGCCGGCGCCCACCAATCGTCACGCGCGACGCCATGCTGCAACGCTCCCGCCGACAAGACGGACGACAACACGAACATGCCCAGCGCGCCGAGCAGCATCCATCCGGTCGCCGGGCCGGCCACCGTTCGACAGGCGTAGACGATGATGGCAACAAGGCGTTGTATTCCGATCGCGGGCGGCTTTTCAACGTCCGTCCCCGACGATTCGACTTTGGCCAGCGCGTCCCAAATCAGTCCGACCGCCGTCACCACGATCAGCGACCCGAACGCGAACATGAGAATCACATACGGGCGTGAGAGTGTCAGCCCGTAGAGCAGTGAGAGTGGATTGAAAAGCGGAGCGGCTAACGCGAAAGCCGACATCGCGCCAGGTTTGATCTTGGCGCGATGCATCTCAAACAGGATTGGCAACACGCCAATACTGCAAACCGGCAGCAGCATGCCGACCGCCCAAGACTGCGGAAGCGCCCGAAGCGAATCGCCACCGAACAAACGTCGCGTCCCATCCGCCCCCAAATAAAACCGCAACACCGACGCGATCACCAGACCGACTAAAAACGTCGGTCCGCACATCAAGAGGGCCTCAGCCAAGCGGAGGCTTCCGCCGAAGACGGCAACGCTCAGCCATTCAACCATCGGAGTCTCGCGAATCGCCATGGGTGTGTTCGTGGTCACCATGCTCGTGATCACCATGCTCGTGATCACCATGCTCGTGATCGCCGTGGCTGTGGTCGCCATGTTCACCATGGCGATGACCATGGCCATCTTCGCCATGGCGATGATTGTGATCGCCGTGAGCGTGACTGTGTCCGTGATGGCTGTGACCGTGGCCATGGTCCCCGTGCTTGTGGTCTCCATGCCCGTGGCTGTGCCCATGATCATGCCCACCATGTCCGTGATCATGACCGAGATATCGATCGACGCGGTCCTGCGGTGCAAGACTTTCCCAAGCATCCTCCACCAACTGACACAATTCCACGGCTTGGTCGCGGCGTCCGCTACTCCAATCTTTCGGCGACTGATTGATGGCGAGGCGCAGCGTCTCACTCAGTTCATAGATAGGGTTCCAGCGTCCTTCGCCGATCTCCGTGTCCGCCGCAATCTCAGCCGTCCAACCGATCAGGTCCGAAAGTTCAGCGACGGCCGTTGCGTCTTCACGCGCCTCGACCCGCTCAAGCCGCCGTCGAATCTTATCACTCAAGTCGGCCATGTTGCGTGGCATGTGCGCTGGCGCCGCGTGTTCATGAGGCGGTTCTTCGTTCCCCGAACAGCCCGTGAACGAGAGTGCGACGCAAAGTGTGATCCAACCCAAACAGTTGGCTCGCCCATTCATCAGCGATACTCCGGAGCGGAAACGGCGGACAGAACACGCTTGATCGCGGCGTCAACGTCACCGTTGGCTGCGATCAATCGGACGCTCAAGACGGGTTCCGAGACTTGAACCACGTCGCTCGGCGTCACAAAATCTCGACCCTGCAAAACAGCCCAGGCTTGAGCCATTCGTTGCCAGTGCAACATTCCACGGGGGCTCACGCCCAGCTCGATTCCGGAATCCTCCCGCGTCGCCTCGACCAAGTCGACGATGTACTCTCGGACCCGCTGGTGAACCGCGACGGCAGCCGTCTTTTCCTGGTGCTCTTTCAGCGTTTGTAGACTCATGACCTCCGAGATGGTGGTCGACTCGGCTTCGCCGCCGATCGCACCTTCGAGAATCCGCACTTGCGCTTTTCGATCCGGATAACCGATCCGCAGCTTGATCGCGAATCGATCGAGCTGAGCTTCCGGCAGCGGATACGCGCCGTGCGAATCGATCGGGTTCTGAGTCGCGATCACGAAAAACGTTTCCGACAGCGTGTGCTCGACCGCATCAATCGTCACTTGGCGTTCCGCCATCGCTTCGAGCAGAGCACTCTGGGTTCGCGGCGTGGTGCGATTCAACTCGTCGGCTAGAAGGACATCCGCGAACACCGGGCCCGAATGGAACTCAAACTCACGCGTCTTTTGATTGAACAGGTTGAACCCGGTCACGTCTGCAGGCAACAAATCGGGTGTGCACTGTACCCGCGCCAGCCGACCGCCGAGACTCCGCGAGAGCGCTTTGGCGAGGGACGTTTTCCCGGTTCCAGGCAAATCATCCAACAGCAAGTGACCGCGTGCCAACAGACACGCCATAACCATCTCGATTTGCTCCTCTTTTCCAAGGAGCACGGCATTCAAACTGGCACGAAGATTTTGGAGCGAGTCGCTGGAGATTTGCGATTCGGTTTCGTTTGCGACGACATTCACGTGACTTCCTCCGCAAGGTGTTTTCTAAGTGTGCGGAGAGAAAGCCCGCTTACAACCCCGTCAATGACCTTTCGCTGAGAAGCATCCGAGGATCGGTCGGCATGACCGAAACAAACCCGATCGGCCAAGTCGCAGAACGACTCAAACCTCCCCCGTAGCGAATCATCGGCACGCAACAGCAGATCGTCCATCAACCAGTCTCTCGAAGGAGCCGCTTTGGGCCTGGCCCGATCGAGCATCCACGCTCGAATTTCGATGATTCGCATCGCAAAACCCAAACGCCTCCGTTGCCCCAGCGGCAGCGACAACCACCAAAAAACCCGTAGCAACGCATCGACCCAGATCAGCCGAAAGCGATACAACAGCGCTGACAAAGCAAGTATCACCAAACCCACCGGCCAATTGGCCGCAACGAACCGTTTCGTCGACAGCCACCAAGTCGGGCGGTACGACGGCTCACGGAATCCGGGCGTCGGTTCGATTTCGACCCAGCGACCATCCGACAACTGCACTTCCGCCCAGAGATGGACATCGGTGGGAAGCACGTTGCTGTGCCCCGCCGCCAACTCAAGCGCCGATGGCCGTACATAGAACCCGGAGACGAGTCGCGACTGCAAACCGATCTCGCGGGCCATCAAGGCTGCCGTTGTCGCAAAGAGATGCACGCCGCCGGCTCGCTTTTCGAGAAACTCGTCTACCGGAACGCCGGCCTCGGTTCCGACGGAGCGATCGTACTCAAAGTCCTCACGCAGATGATTGACGATCGATCGCAACTTTGCGTACGGCGTTGATTCACCCGACGTCCACTCCTGGGCCAACTTTGTCAATTGGTCCGAAACGTCTGTCGGTCGAGCCAAACCTGGCTTCAGTTTCTCGATGAACTCGTCTTCGCGAATCTGTAGCGAAGCCGCATGGATCACCGTCAACGGCGGCACACGCACTCGTCCCGGCATGTACCACGATCCGTCATCATCAATGGCATAGAAGTCTTGACGATCGATCTGCTTGATGTGAACGCCGCTCGTCATCATCGGGACGGGCAATCGCACATCGTTCAGGCGAATGATCTTCAACATCCCATGGTGAACTTCACTCTGACTCTTTTGAAAGACGTGTTTCATCGTTTTCGGATCGAAGAACCAAACCTCGTCACCGATCTTTCGTCGCGTCAGTCTGTCCTCGCGATTGAACGCCTCGTTCGTCCACGTGACGCCATCGAACGTATCGAATCGCTCCATCGCCAATCGAATTCCCGTCGGACCATCCCACTGAACGACGGCGTTTTCCACCGAGTCTTTGAGGTGCATGTGACGTTCGGGCGGTGAGCGATCGGTCGAGAACGAACTGCCTCCTTTTTCGCTTCGCGACATTCGGGTGTGCGCCTTCAAAACGTTTTCCGAGGTCATTCCCTGACGCCGTTCCCAAATGTTTTTCTTCTTCGGCTTTCCGATCGAGTCACTGAACATGTCGAACAGCGTCGACTCGGTGGACTCCAAGAACAAGTCCGTCTCCACCGCGCCGAACGACTCTGCCTTGTCGACACCCGCGATCGCCGCGTCGCCGGTCCCGACTCCGTTTCGCGCCGCCGGATCCGACCATTCCGAACCGCCGCTGGTCGGCATGAAGCCAAACCCGAAGCGGTTCGATTTTCCGAACCGGTCTTTCGCCGCCCAACCGCCGACCACCATCAACACGACCGCCGAGACGACCGTCAACGAGCGTACTCCACTGCCCCGCGAGACGTTTTCAACGGCACAAAGATCCACCTGCTCCCAGTGGTTGGCGACCAAATGCCAGACACAAACACTCATCCAAACGATTGCGATCGTCGCCCCGTTGTAATCGTCGTTGATGACGGTCGCGAACAGCGTCAAAAAGCCGGACGCAACCAACGCCATCGCGCGAGATCGCTTGCTACCGGTAGCCATCACGAAAGAACCGGTCCCCAGGAGAGTCAGACCGGTCAACTCGAATGCGATCGGCACCCCCACCCAACGTGTGGCAACCGCGGTGACGATCGGCAACACCAACACCAAACCGAGCATGACACTCCCGAGTCGCGTCCATTGCCGTCGCCGGGCAACGATCGCACCAAAAGCACAAGCGGCCAAAGCGACCATTTCTGCGTAGAACCACGGGACCGACTCGGCGGGAAAACGCACGCAAGCCACCGCCACAATGCTCAGCCCCGCGAGCAATAACGCTTCGTTCGTTTTGCGATCCAGCGGTTTCGACGAAACGGCTTCAAGCTGCGTCGACATGGCCTTTCTCCCGCCAGAAGTTTCGCATCGCTGTCGGCAAATCTTCGCTCAAAATGATCAATCGCTCGCGGACCGCGTTCACGCCGCGGAGTGACTGCTTGAGGTTGGATTGGCAAACCGTTGTGCCCGATGGGTCTCCTGAAATCCCGATCCAAGATCCCGATCCCATGCGACAGTGAGAAGTCTCGGTGCCTTCCAATGGAACGGCCGCGAGTTCATCAAACACCTTTCGCAAACCCGATTCTCCGCGGCCGTTCACAACGCGCTCGCCGACACGGACTTTGACAGCCATGTTCTGTCGAAACAGCGAAGCGACGATGCTCGCGGCGACGCGCATTCGACGATTCAGTTCTTCACTACCGGCGCCCCGCTGTGCCGTATCCACCCAAACATCGATCGCAGCCGCCTCGGGTGCGGCGCGTTCGGTCACGATCAACTCACCCGTCCGCGCCGAGGCCACCCAGTTCACGTGCTTGGCCGAGTCACCACGTCGATACTCACGCACGCCGATGAAGTCGCCCTCGCGGCCTCCACGCTGACCGTCACCGGACTCACTCGCAATGGAACCACGAAACTCCGACTCGCCTTGCATGGCGAACACTTGCGGCCACACCGTGAGCGGCGTCACTTCTTTCAAAGGTCGACGGGCCGTCCAAAGTGCAAACGGGAAGGAGCAAGCAACGCTCGGCGTTTCCACCGGATACTTCCCTCGCAATGAGGGAGCGACTTGGATCCGATAGTCGGCCAGTGATCGACCAGGGACCGAGGCGAGGGCGACCGTGGGAAGCGTGTCTTCGTCCGAAATCTGGTCGAGATACCCTTCGACCTTTAAGCCCCAAACCGGAATCGGCAACCAGTTGCGAACGCCGACGATCAACCCGCAAGTCGCTTCTTCGTGGACCGCAGCCACCTCTGCCCGAAGGCTCACAGTCGTCGAAAAGACGGCGATCAGCGGCCATACCATTCCGACCGCCATGAGCGCCACAAGCGCTGAGGCCAAAGTCCATCCAACGGGACTGAAATAAAGCCCCACCATACAACTGATCGCCGTCGCCAAAACGAACCAGCCGATAGGCTCTTTCAACCAATAGACAAACTTGTTCGCCCAGGGACAAAAATCGGTCGTGAAGAAACTCTCCACCCGACCCTTCTCCTTGGACATGTCATGGGCATCCGCCATGAATCACTCCCGAAACTGCGAGACACGAAATTCCGCCCGGAGAGGACGATCAAAAGCGTCACGCATGAGGAGGGCCACGAACGGAGATCGACTCGTGGCGTTCCGAAATCAAACCCGCCATCGACTCCAACGGACAGGCTTGCGCGGGCAGCGAGTCCACGCGCCCGACGGCAGAGTCCGGGAGAACCGTGAGACCACGTTGAACGGCGAACGCTTGGCAGACACTGCAACGATCCGAATCGTGGTCGCCGGGCAGAGACTCACCAGAGGGGGGAGTTTCCGCTCCGTCTCGGTGAAGCGCTCGCGCGCGGTGGGCATGGCACGGACAGACGATCACTGCCGCGCTCTCCGAGGTCGCACCCACACTGGCGGGAGAATGATGGGCCGCGACGTGTATCCATCCTGCCACGTTGCCACAAAGAAGCGACGCGACGGCGATGAAACCGATAAATCGTTGGCCCGGCTGCATTTTGTCGAGGAAAAACGGAGCGACGTGGAAGGCTCGATGATCACTGAGCCCAACCAGGACGTCAATTGTTAGCCGTCACGCGACCGCCTTTTTCACATCAGCTTCACAGCCAATGGGTACTACTGCGTCCGAAACGATTTGGTTCACCGCTTGTCAGTCACCCGCCAGATCGGCCATTTCTAAGCCGCGAAGTCGCCTGGTACAGCGATTCTCAACATTTGCAATCGTTGTGCAAGAGCGAGAGCGACGTTTGGCGTCTTGGGACACCACTCCGGCTGCTGGGAAGCTCGGCTCGCCGGATTCGAGCGATTTCGGCGGCAGCTATCTCGATCGCTTCTCTGAGCCTAGCCGACGACATTGAAGTGCCGTCTGTTACTCCAACGGAATGACCGCTTCCGTTTATCGGACCTTTGACACTTGGTCCGCGGTGGCAAGACGTGTTTGAAGCGTATCGCGAAGCTTGATCGACTGCTCCGAGCAATCCGACAAACTCGCCGCCAGGCTCGCGTGCTCGAAAGCAGAAGCAAGCTTGTCTGACTCGAGGTCGAGCAAGGCGAGGTTGTGATGGCCTGCCGATTCGCCGTAGAGAGCGCTAAACTTCTTCAAAGAACCTTCGCGATCTCCGCGGTGGTAGAGAAGCACAGCTTGGGTTGCCTGCAGCCGGTCACTGCCGGGTTCAACAGCCAGCCCTTCTTGAACCGTCTTCATCGCCTCGGCATGGCGTCCAACTTCCAGGAAGGTCCACGCGAGATTGTTGAAGACGTCGCCGTTCGCTTTCCCGTTGGCGATCGCACTGCGGTAGCGCGTGATCGCGGCATCCGTTTTGCCGACATGGACGTAGAGTGGCGCGAGCTCAAGGTCCAGCCGATCCTCGTTCGGAGCGAGACTCTCAGCCTTTTCGTAAAGCTTCATTGCCTCGATCGCATGACCGTTCGAAGCAACCAGTTTCGCGGTTTCGAGACAGATCTCTCGCTCACTGAGATCCGACCCGAGCGAGGCTCCGGGTGCGGAATTCAATCCAGAATCGAGCGGCTTCAGAAACCCAGTGGGTCGATCGTCTCGCACAGTTCGGCATCCGGCGGCACCCATGCATCCTGCCAACAGCGTGCCAATCAACAGCAACGTCTTGGCGTTCATCGAATGACGCTCCCTGGACCGAACGTGCCGAAGTTTCGCTGTCCGCCACCGCCGTTGTTTGAAAAACCGTTGCGTTGATTGCCGTTCTGACCGAGCCCGACTCCCAGTCGTTCGGCCTGCGGACCGCGTAGCCCGATCGCCGCCGGAACCGCAACGGACACGTCAACCGGAACCACTCCGAGTTGTGTCAATTGGTCGACAGCTGCTTGGACGCGGGCTTGGTCCATCTCGATACTGCCAGAGGGTTCAACCACCCAAGTCAGATCGCTCGCGGAACCGGCATTTGCCATCCGCGACATTCGTCGTTCGGCTCCCGGTGATAGCTCCGCCGTGTCGCCCACGAAATCGCTTCGGTAGAGAACGAGTTGATCCGCAAACGCGTTGGCAACCTGGGCCGTTTGCCAGTTGCAAACTTTGTTCCCTGCTGGCTCAGGAATCGCACCGGCTGGGATGTCGGCACAGCAGTCCACGCCGAAAATCCCACCTCGACTCGCGCATCCGGTGAGAAGACAAAGACAACCGAGCGACGCGAGGGACAGCGATTGAAAGTGTTTCTTATTCATTGCTTGCTCCCTCGTAATAGTCGCTCATCTGGTGTTCGGTCGACGCTGGCATGGGCGATGACTGGCTCGTGGGAACCGCACGATGGGGCACGCGACCGGGTGTCGGGCAGCATCGATCTGTCGGTCCGACCTGACCGATCATGTATTTTTCCGGGCAGCACTGCTCGAGTTGTTTCTGCCGTTCCCGGTCGGTACGAACCGCCGTTCTCGCGTCGCGCGACCGGCGGCTTTCCAAACGATTGGCGAGATAGAATTCGATGTCGGTCGGTTCATGAACATCGCTCCCCGGGAGCGCCGGACCGTTGCATCCGTCGACGGGAGCAACAAGGTGTGGGGTCACAAGAATGACCAATTCCAATTCTCCGCTGCTGCTTCGCCTCACCCCGCCGGTTGTTCCGAGAATCGGCAAATCACCCCAAAACGGGACGCGATCCGTGCTCGCTCCGTAGTTGGTTTGCAAAAGACCAGCCACCGCGATTGTCTGTCCACTTCGCAATTGAACCGACGTGGAGAAGTTTCGGCTGTTCAGGCCGGCGACCCCGGTTCCGCCGCCGCCACCACCACCGCCGACCGTGGCCCCAAGCGACTCATCGCGGGTACTCACCTCGGCTTGAATATCTAGACGGATGACGTCGCGTTCTTGAATGAGTGGAGTGAACTGCAACTGCACACCGAACGGTACAAATGTGACGCCCTGCAAGTTGTTCCCACCGCCGCCGGCTCCGCTGATGACTGGCACCGGGAACTGGCCGCCGGCTTGAAAGTCCGCCGCGACTCCGTTCATCGTGACCAAGTTGGGTTCAGCAAGCGTCTGTGACAGATTGAGCGTGCGAAGCGCGTTGATCGCGAGTTGTACGTTGCCCGCATCGAGGCTCGCTTGCAGGTTCGCGCTCGACGCACCGCCGGCTTGCACCAGGCTGCCGGTCGCGTTCGAGAAGACCGTTCCGGCATCGTTCAAAGCGTCAAAGTTGAGACCGATGCTTCGCGCCGCGTCACGATTGACCTCGGCGACGGTGACTTTCAACATCACTTGCTGTTCACCGACCACCTTGAGCTGATTGATGATTCCCGCCGCCGCCAAAGCACGAAAGTCGATCAAGCGATTCGCGAAGTCTGCACTGCGTTCCGCCTCCAGACGATCCTCGGTCGTCGAGAAGTTGAACTCGCTGGCGAAGTTCGGCGTCTCCGGGATTTGGTTGAGCCCTCGAGTGCGACGTGAACCGAGCAAAACGTTTAAGATCTGCGACATCTCGAGCACGTCCGGCACTTCGCCGCTGACGATCAGTCGGTCCGAAATCTCGCTCAGTTCGATATAGCTGTTCGGGAACTTCTCGTTGAGTTCCGCTTGCAAGTCTTCTGTAGGGCGTGCCAACAGCGGATCGTCATAGACGCGTACTTCGTAGGCGATCGTCGTTTGCCCACCCGGTGCCGTCTCGTCTTCAAACCAAAAAATCAAAGTGGTGGTCCCGGGTTGCAAGCCGGTCACGGCGACCTCTTTGCCACTCTGCTCGTCGATGATCTCGGCGCGAACGACTTCATCGGTCGGCAAATAAATCCGCTTCGGGACCGCCGCCAATTGCAAGATTTTGGGGCGTCCCACGACCAACTTGAGCGACAACTCCGGGTCGATGGCGGTCGGAATGAATCGATTCTCCTTCTGCTTGGACTCCCAAGTCGGAGCGGGCAGAATCAACTCGCGGGGAAACCCCGGTTGAAGACGCGACAACCCATCGTCGGCATCACTCGGCGGTGGCTGCGCGACCGTCGGTAGCCGCGTGGCCCTAGGCGTTGAGCCTTGGCCGATGACCTCTGGAGCCGCGGGACCGTCCTGAGCGGTTGCGACTCCACCGAACAGGAGCAGTAAGACAACGGCCAGCGATGGTGTCAGCGACCTAAATCGCGTGAGAGACGTGAGAGACATGCGAACCCATCAAACAATAGATTTCACGGTATCGCGTCCCACCAGCAGACTGAAGTGACACGATCTGTACGATGCCCGATGCCTGACCAAAACCCGGACACTTCCGGGGAATCGGCAAGGTGGGAGAAATCGCTTGAATCGGAAGGATCAAAACGTCCCAAATATCCGTGTCTGCATCTCTCTCTTACCCAGTCTTCCATCGCAACCAGTTCCAGCGAAGCCGTTACCGCTCCGGCGTTCGCGAATGCGAATGACGCGCGGCAACTTCAATCGACGCGGCGAGCGAGGACGCAGAGATTGATCATCACACCCCTCAAAGGTTGCAGGTGTCGAT
>JBCBOT010000085.1:0-25592 GCA_039821165.1 Planctomycetota bacterium
GGTCTACCGGCTCGAACAGCTTCGCGTACTGAAGAAACTGTTTGGTGTCTTCGTCGCTCAGCAAGTCGGCGGACAAACTCGCTTTCCCTCGATGCAGTTGTCGATCGAACGTGGTACCAACTTCGGCAACCAAGGTCTCGCGACGCTGTCTTGGAGTGAGAGCGGTATTCCGATGGCCGCCGAAAATGATCCGCATCTCCTGTTCCGAAGACTGTTTGGGACCGACGACGTCGACGAAGCATCGAAACGCGAAACGGCATTCCGCCGTCGCGGCAGTCTGCTCGATCTCGTTCGCGAACAAGCCCAGGACATGAATCGCCAAGTCGGCACCGCCGACCGACGTAAGCTGGATGAGTATTTCACGTCCGTCCGCGAGATCGAACGACAACTCCAGCGTGATATTGACTGGTCCAAGAAACCGAAACCGATCCCGGAACTCGCGGGCATCGGCGACTATTCCCAATCGCTCACACCCGACTCGAAGGATTTCGACTATCAGCGTTATCAGAAGCTGATGTACGACTTGATCGTATTGGCGTTTAAAACCGACTCGACACGGGTGATTACGTACAACGTTCGACAAGAGTTGCGCGGCGGCACGTTCGACGTTCACGGTGTAAGCAAAGGCTTTCACGCTTTGACGCACCACAATAACGATCCAAAGAACCTCGACGAACTCGCTCGTGTTGACCAAATCAACATGGGATTCTGGGCGGGATTCCTTGACCGGATGGCCGAAGTCGAGCAAGTCGATGGATCCAGTCTGCTCGACCATAGCGTGCTCGCCTTTTCGAGTTCAGCTGGAATGGACCACTCACGTGACCGTCTTCCAACCGCAGTCTTCGGCGGAAAAGCATTGGGGCTGAACCACAAGACTCACGTCAAGCTTCCCGAGAAAACACCGCTCGCAAATGTCTGGCGAACGATGGCCGGCGCGATGGGCGTTGATTGCGAAACGTTGCAAGATAGCACGGGCGTTGTGGATGCAATTCTTTAGGCAACGCTTGAAAGCCACGCGAAAATGAAGGCTCCTCCTCATCGGTCGAAAAGACATCACGTTGCAAACCATCGCAGCGATGTCCTGCTCTTGTTGGTCCTCGTTTTGGCCGGCTCTCAAATCGCGGCGAACGCGGAAGAGTTGACGGATTCGCAGCAGCACGCGCTGCGGCGGATCGAGCCGCAACACTTTGAACAGGGGGCGCAAGACAGCGCCCGGTTCACCAAAGATCACGTCACCTACAACCAACAGGATGATCGCCCCATCCACGCGGTCTGGCTCACAAAACCGTTTTACATCGCGCGGCACGAAGTCACGCGCGGGCAATTCGCAGCTTTTGTCAAAGCGACGGGCTACGTAACCACGGCGGAGCAAACGTCCCGTGGAATTGTTGGCTGGGATCCCGAAGACGACACCGAACGGGACGACATCAAACGCTCGTTCTTAGCGGACCCCAAGTACAACTGGCGCGATCCAGGCTTCGAGCAATCCGACGATCATCCCGTCACCGGCGTGAGCTACAAAGACGCGCTGGCGTATTGCCGTTGGATTAGCAAAATCGAATCCGCGACCTACCGCTTGCCGACCGAAGCCGAATGGGAATGTGTCTGCCGCGCGGGGACGGAAACGTCGTTTTCCTTCGGAGACGCGTATCGCAACGTCATTCATCGGCATGCCAACATCGCGAATGTCGAACTGGAACGCGCGTTTCGACATCGAGTGAATCGCCAATGGTTGGTCGATGTTCGTAGCGACCAGACCGACAACGCCGTGTTCACGGCCCCGGTCGGATCGTATCCGGCCAATGCTTGGGGCGTTCACGACATGCATGGAAACGTTTGGGAGTGGTGTCGCGATCGCTACCTCGAAACCTATTACGAGAAATTCAAACGAGAACGTCATAACGCCGTTCGGCTACGGGCAATTGATCCCGTCTGTGATGACGAATGGATCGCGGACGGCGAGTGGCGGGTGATTCGCGGTGGCAGCTGGTTCAATTCGCCGGTCCAGTGCCGCAGTGGGAGTCGGGGTTTTTTTGAAGCCGAAGACGCAGCGTGTTATCTCGGGTTCCGAGTGGTTCGCGAGGTCGATTCGGAGGAATCGCTCGAGGCAAAAGCGGCCTCCGAACGAAGCGAAAGGGCACTCGACGCGCTTCGCGCATTGGCGAGTCAGGTGAACGAACCGGTCCACCGTGACTTGCGCCTTGAGTTCATCTGCGACCAAATTGACGCGTCGCAATTGGAACCGCTCCGCGACGTTCAATGGCCGTTGAACATCGATCTGCGCCCGCCGGGGACTTTGAGTGCGGAAATGATTGCTGCGGTTTGTGAGGCACGGAGGTTGACGGGGGTCACGTTTCGCTCCGGGGGTGAGGAGGTGGATGCTTCAAGCTACGTCGGGCTCGCGTCGCACCCGGAACTGGAGCACGTCCAGATCACGGGTGTCAATGATCTCGATGACCGCGTTCTCAATCACCTCCGCGGTGCGCGCGGGCTGCGTTCACTGCACCTTCAGGGGCAAGGTATCACGGACGAGGGGCTCGTTCAGTTGCCGCAATTGGAGACGCTTCAGTCGCTCTTTGTTTCGTCGACAAACATCGCGGGAACGTCGCTGGAACGGTTTTCGGGATCGCCGCTGGAACAGGCATCGTTTGGAAATCTGAGTGACTCTGGTGCCAAAATGCTTGGAGATTTCCAGTCGCTGTTTCTGCTTCGGCTGACGAACTGTCCGATCACAGATGATGCGATCGGGGCCATTGCCGGGCTCCGTCGAATGCGCGACATTCAAATCCAAGACGCAGCGGTTTCCGACGAGGCGCTTTCAAAACTGGGGTTGTTGCGACACCTTGAACGCGTCGATCTCCGCGGCACGGGAGCGGGTGACCTGACGCTGGACGTGATGTCCCACTTGGTCAAATTGGTCGACCTGCATCTCGACAGTGATCAATTGACGGACCGAGGCGTCGCGGTGGCGACAGGAATGGTTTCGCTGCGTGACCTTTCGTTCGGTCCCAAATGCAACCTCACGGACGCGGGACTCGAATCGGCTTGGCGGCTTGTGAATCTGACCGAGTTTCGCCTGCAAAACGACGGCGTCACCGGCACGGGATTCAAAGCCCTCAGCGAGTTGACTCGACTCACACGAATGGAGATCACCTCGAAAAATCTCGGAGCGGACGCGTTGATTCACCTGGCGGCCTCACCCAGTCTCGAAATCCTAACGATCGGGAACTGGAATCATGAACCCTCCGCGGATCTGACTCCCGACGCATTGGCAACGCTCGCTTCGTCCAAGTCTCTCAAACGAGTCACGCTCGTCGGATACCGGGAGCAGATGGACGACAAGAGTCTCGAAGCGTTGCGACAAAAACATGCCGAGATTGAATGGAGGGTCCGATGATCCATCGCGTCCTTGTTTCCCTCGTGATGCTCGCAGTAGCGGCACAAGTCTCCAAGGCCGAATCGATACCGGAGAGCCTTCGGAGCTTCTTTGCAAAACACTGCATCGACTGCCATGGCAACGACAACATCGAGGGGGACCTGAACCTGGAGTCGCTGTCAGCAGACTTTGCGGATTCCGAGTCCGCTCAAAAATGGATCGAGGTTCTCGATCGAATCAACCTCGGCGAAATGCCGCCCGAAGATCAACCGCGCCCCACCGAAGAGGAGCTTGCACCTGTGGTGCGCTGGGTCTCGAGTGAATTACGAACCAACCGCGAACGGATGGAGAGTACCGGTGGTCGTGTCGTGATGCGACGTATGACTCGATTGGAATACGCCAACACGGTGCGTGATCTCTTAGGCGTTGACTTTGTTGACGGCGAGGGGCCGCTGGCGAAGTTGCCGCCCGACGGTGCGATCAAAGGATTCGATCGACACACGCGGGCTTTGATGATTGACCCTTCGTTGATGGACGCATACCTCGAAGTCGCTTCGCTTGTGGCGGATAAGGCGATCCAATTTCGGCCGCCGATCATTCCCCAACGCTCGGTACGCTTCGAGTTTCGTGACACCGATCGATCGGCAATGAGCTACATCGTTCAATCGCGCCGAGCCTACCTTGAAGACGATCACATGGTGTTGATGCAAGACGACGCACGCACCTTCGGTGTGCTGCGTCACCCCTTTGACGGCCGGGAAATTCCCGTCACCGGCAAGTACCGCGTTCGTATTCGAGCGGGTGCCGAAGTGGGGGCGGACGGCGAACCGATCTACATGCGAGTCACGCAGGGAGCCGGCGATGTGATCGGCCAGTTTCGTGTCGATGCGACGCCCGATGCCATGCAAGATTACGTGTTTGAAGTGATCCGCAGCGATGCACTACAGGGTGAATTCGATGTTGGCATCCTACCGGGGACGCAATTCTCATCCTACGACGGCCGACGTGGGGCTGAAGCGCGAAAGGCCAAAGAGTTGTTTGAGTCAGGTGACGTCGCGGGATCGATGCGGATCAAAGCTCGAATGCGCGCGCAGGGCGATTTCGATAGCGGCGTTCGAGGAAAATTGAATGTCGAGACGGTCGACCTTTCGAAACTCCCCAAGCTCCATCTGGATTTCATCGAAGTCACCGGCCCCCTTCAGGCGGAGTTCCCACCGCCAAAAATGAAACGCATGTTCCCCGGAGGAGTCGTGATCGATTCAAAGGTTCGCGCGGAGCAACGGAGATCGGCGGAGTTGGATCTGGTGCAGTCGATGCTGCGCTACGTTCTCCCGCGTGCGTTTCGCGGCCGGGTGAGCGAACGCGAAACAAAGCAATTCATGGAGCTTGCACGGTCCGAGTTGGAACTCGGCAGCGATTTAGAGCAAACGCTGGAGACCACTTTGGTTGGAATCCTCTGCTCGCCGAAATTCCTGTTCTTGCATGAGTCGAGTTCCGCCGACGCTGCAACTTCATCGACCCGTGGTCTCACGCAATTGGAGTTCGCCACGCGGATCAGCTTTTTGCTGTGGAGCAGCCAACCTGACGACGAACTCTTTCGAGCTGCCGTGGAGAAGAAGCTTTCGGATAGCGAAAGGCTCCGGACGCAGATCAATCGCATGCTCGAGGATCCTCGCAGTCAAGGATTCCTCGATGGGTTCGTGCGTCAGTGGTTCAAGGTCGACGGCTTCAATCAATTCCCACCCGACGAGCGAATCTTTCCGAAGTACTACGAGACGGAATTTCGCGGACTCGATCAGGATTTCGTCAACCAACCGTTGGAAATTGTTCGTGAATTGATTGCCAGCGACGGATCGATTTTGGATCTCGTCGATTCCGACTGGACGATGTTGAACGAGCGTCTCGCGAAGTTTTATGGGATCAACGGCGTGGAAGGAGACTGGTTTCGGCGGGTTCCATTGTCGGGACGCGACGCTGCGATCCGAGGCGGCATGCTTGGCATGGCGGGATTGCACCGCTGGGGCAGCGACGGCAACCGCACCAAACCCGTCGATCGTGGCAAGTACATCCTGGACGTCTTTTTCAACGATCCGCCGCCACCTCCGCCTCCGAATGCAGGAGAAGTCGAACCCAATCTTCGTGGTCAGAAGCTGTCGGTTCGAGAACGCTTGAGCAAGCATCGTGAGCAAACGACGTGCAACCATTGTCATCGACGCATCGACCCGTACGGTCTCGCGCTGGAGAACTTCAATACGATCGGTCGCTGGCGAGAATTGGAGGACGGTGAAAAACCGATCCAGCAATGGGGAGAAGATCGTCCAGCGATCGATCCGAGCGGCAAATTGATGAACGGCACCGAGTTCAACAACTTCGTCGAGTTCAAGTCCGCGATGATGGATCAGCGGGAACGGTTCCTGAGAGGCGTCACCGAGAAGTTGTTGTCGTATGCGTTGGCTCGCAGCATCGAGCCGAATGACCGACTGCTTGTCGACGCCATTGTCGAACGGTCGGCGAGGGAAGGCTACACGTTTCGGTCGCTGTTGACATCGATCATCGAGTCGAAGACGTTTCGAACCAAATAGTCGACTGCAGGTGGCGCTCTTCGACAGGTTTCTGTCTCAAGCCGTAGATGCGAACGGCGAGCGAGATTCACGGACCGCTATTTCTTTGTGAAACGCATCGCGGAGTAGACGTCGTCGAATGCGATGCCTTTACCAGGCCCCATTCCGTTTTCCTTCGCTTGGGCCATGACCGCCGTTTGCCCGATCGCGGCGTCCTTCCCTTTTTGGTAGACCGCCCAGAGGTGCGTTCCCACGGCACTTGTGGCTGCGATCTTGTCGAATGCTTTTAAGTCGGCCTGGGATAGAATCAGCACGAACGCAATGTCGCAGGATTTGGAACGGGCCGCTTTGACGAGACCGTGATCGGCGAGTTCGATGAGGAACGATGGATCAAAGTCGCCACGAATCCAGTAGCGATGATCGGGTTTGAGTCCAAGTTTTTTACCACGTGAAGGTGGATTCAGGACCTTGTCGGCCCACTTCTCGGCGCCGGTGCCGACTCGAAAACTCGCCGTCTTTGAGCCTCGACGAACCACCAAGTCATTCTCGACGACCTTCGCACTCGTCCCTTTTCCAACTTTGACGGACCATCGCAGATCTTTGGAGCGAAAGCACAGTTCGTTGGAGTCAACATGCAGTTTGCCCCTCGACTCGGAGCCCTGAATCACCGCGACGCATTGATCGAGTTCAAGTCCCACGTCGGCCTCACTGTGTTTCCGCTTTGCTTATCAGTAATGGTTTGAGTTTCGATTGCCGACGGCTCACTGAGCCTCGGCCTGCTTACTGAACAACGATGTCGCAAGCCACTTCGATCTCATTGGGAGGCAGGCACTTCATGGAATCGCACGCCTGCGTCGCAATCTTCAGTTTGAACTTGGCCGTGTCGCCCGACTTCCATTTGTCACCGATTTTCAGCTTTAGCACGAAGGTGATCTCGCTTTCGTACACGTCCAGCTGTTGGTCAAAAACGGCATCCTTGATCTGCTTGGAACCGGGGTTTTGGAGGGTCAGCAGTTCAATCCCATCCTGCTTCTCCAGACCCACCGTGGTTTGCTTTCCAAATTCGGTCTTCGACGCGTAGAGGTGATAGCCGTCTTCGATTTTGATCGAAACGGTGGCTTCGAAGGTTTGCCCCGGCGCCACTTCGGCGGGCTGAAAGCTGACCTCGCCCGTTACGGCCGGCGCGGTAAATCGAAGTCCACTCGCGTTGGTTGCCGCGTCTTGCTCGAGAGAGACTGCGGCCGCGACGAGCAGCTGGTCCGCTTGACCGGCAGATTGCCAAAGGAATCCGCTGAGACCGGACAGCGTTTGCTCGGCGGCGTTTGCGTAAGTCGGGTTGGCCTGGATGGCATCCAACTCGAAGAGCACGTTTGCGAGGACTCCATTGCCCGACGGAAGGTTGCCGCCGCCGGCAAGGTTCTTTGATCGGATCACAAACTCGTCGTTCCCCGATTGCGGTGCCGCGGTGAAGTAGAATCCGCCGCCTTGTGCATCTGAGAATCTTTCCAGTGCGTCGTCGGTCAGCTTGCGTGCCGTGTCCAAGTAAGACTGCTTGCCTGTTGCCCGAAACAACTCGAGGAACGCCGCGGCGCAAAACGCATAGTCGTTCAGATAGCCGCTGAGTTTCGCGGTGCCGCTCCGGTAGGTTCGCTGGAGTTCTCCGTCCAAGACCATCTTTTCAAGGATGAAGTTTGCAGCTCGCTCGGCGGCTTCAACATACTTCGGTTCTTCCAGGTGACGTCCGGCGTAAGCGAGGCCCTCAATCATCAATCCATTCCAGGCCGCCAAGACCTTGTCGTCAAGGTGCGGATACTCTCGTTTCGCTCGAATGTCGAGTAACTTCGCTCTCATTACCGCGAGTGGTTCACGATCATCGTCGCCGAGCGGTGCGGAGAGGTGGAGAACGTTGTTCGTGGATTGGTGTCCGCTGGCTTCTTCCTTGAAGTTGCCACCCGGTTGCACACCGTAGACTTCGCAGAAACGTTTGCCGTCCGAATCGCCGAGCACGTTGAGGACTTCAGAGTGTGACCAAACGTAGAACTTGCCCTCCTCGGCATCACTCTCGGAGTCAACGGCCGAGTAAAAGCCGCCTTCCGGCGATGTCATTTCGCGTGCGACCCACTGGTAAATTCCTTCCACCGTCTCGCGATGAGCGATGTTACCGCTCAATCGATATCCGTCCGTGTAGGCCTTCATCAGTTGCCCGTTATCGTAGAGCATCTTTTCGAAGTGCGGCAGCAACCATCGTTCGTCCGTCGAATAGCGGTGGAATCCGCCTCCGAGGTGATCGTAGACTCCGCCACGCGCCATTTCGACGAGTGTCTTTTCGATGATTTGCTTGGTCGGTTTCGCGTCGTGCCGCCGTGCTTGGTCGATCAACACCTCGAGCGTAGCGTGTGGCGGAAACTTGGGTTTCGATCCGAATCCGCCGTGCGTCGCATCAAAGCGATCTGCGGCGGCTTGGAGTGCCGCATCGATCAGCCCCTGCGCGATGGGGCGTGACTCGGCCTTCGCGTTGCCGGCACTCTTGATTGCAGCCGTGACGTTGTCCGCTTGGGCTTCGATTTCTTTACGACGATTCTTCCAAACGTCGGACAAATACAGCAGTGCTTTCTTGAACTGCTCACGTGGGAAATAGGTTCCCGCCATCCAGGGGCGACCGTCGGGTGTGAGCCAGACAGAGTTCGGCCAACCTCCTCTGCCGGTCAACAATTGTGTCGCCATCATGTACTGTTGGTCGACCTCGGGACGCTCTTCGCGATCGACTTTGATGCACACGTAGTGTTCGTTCAAGATTGCGGCGACGTCCTCTTTTTCAAACGACTCGCGTTCCATCACGTGGCACCAATAGCACGTCGAGTATCCGACCGAGACGAAGATCGGTTTTCCTTCGGCTTTGGCCTTTTTCAGTGCGGCTTCTCCCCACGGCAGCCAGTTGACCGGATTGTGAGCATGCTGAAGCAGGTACGGACTGGTCTCGTCGATCAGTGCGTTGGTGTGCTGGTGCACTTGTTTGTCCTCATCGGCACTTTGTCCCTCGGGTAATTGCTGGGCGCTGCCGGCTTGCGCGAACAAGACCAACGCGGCGAGCCACCAAGGTCTTGCGTGAATGGTTGGGTGGACCATGAGACCATCCGAGTGTCGAGTCGAGTGAAAGCGGGACGTCATGCGGACGACAAGACAATCGCGTCTTGATCGCGTCCGAGATCAGGATTCGTCTGTCGCTTGTTGAGCCGCTTTTTGTGCCGCCTCGAATTCTGCCAGTTGTCGCACCATGGGGGGCGAATGAGGCGCGAGCTTGAGGGCTTTGCGCTGCGTTTTGATCGCCTCTTCGAATCTACCGAGTGCGAAGTAGCATCGGCCGCAGGTGTCGAGGCGTGCCGACTCGTCATCCGGGTACGTGTCGTCGGTCAGCTCGAGCGATCGCAAACTCGACTTGAGCGCCTTTTCAAAATCGCCTTCGGTATTTGCCACCAGCCAGGCAAACTGGTTCAGTTCCTCGGCGAGGATGCGGCCGTCCCGCGAACGTTTGTAGTCGAGTTCGTATTGCGCGATGCGTCGCTCACGCCGCGCCAAATCTTGAGCGATCAGGTTGCGGATGCTTTTCATCCAAGTCGTGTTTTCCGGATCGATTCGAAACATCTTGATCAGGATGTCGATGTTTCGAGGGTCTTCACGATACGCTTGCTGGAAGAGTTCTTTGGCGATGGCGATCCGATCGGGCCGCTTGAGCTCGACCATGGCGTCGGCAAAGTGGAAGGTGCTCAAGATGTGATCGACGGAGATTCGATTTCCGAGCAAGCGCTGAGAGTATTGCGCGTCCTTTTCGAGGCGTTCGACGATCGGTGTCAGTACGTCTGTCACCTTGTCGTACATCATTCGTTCGGTGAGTGAGAATGCGATCTCGCGTCGAGCGCGAACACCCGTCATGGACTCGATTCCGCAGTGGTCGATGACTTCTCGGATTTCTCGGTCGTACCACTCGAAACATCCACGTTGATAGAGCTGCCGTCCGACGTCGAGATGCGCTTCACCGATTTCAACGAGTTTCCGATCGACAACGGAGTCTTCGTCCTCATCCTCCTCTTTATCTTCTCGCGGAGGAAACGGATTGAGGCCGAACGCGTGGTCTGCTCGCTCCTGAGCCTTCTTCTGCTCACCCATCTCAGCAAACGCTTGAGCCACTGAATACGAAAGTCCCGCGTTGCGACCGAACGGGTGGAGGTTGCGTTCGTAAAGTGCGATGACGACCGAGTACAACCCGCCCCGAATCGCCCATTGGCAATGATCTGCCAGATCGCTGGTATCGGATGAGACAAGGTCGACGTTGTCGGCTGCCAGTTTCAGCGCCGCGTCACGATTGCCTTCCTCGATCGCGCGACCCGCAAGGATTCGAACCAGCTCCAACACCGACTCGGAAGAAATGTTGTGATTCGAACCCGAGTCGACGGTCGAGCGTTGCTTGCGAACTAGCTCCAGCCAACGCTCCACGTTGAACTGACCGTCTCGGAGGTCGGCGGCATACGCCAACAACCACGTCGATGAATCGCGTTGGTTGCCGTGCAGCACCGACTCGATACGATCCGCTTGCAAACTGAGCTGGGAGGTATCGCCCTCGAGCGGTTGCTTGAGCAACAGCAGGGCGGCTTGGCGACTGAGCATCGGTGTCGGTTCAAACCGCGCCAGCCGCGCGAGCGCTTCCGCACCGGCTCTCCCCGGAAGCCGGCCGAGCAGTTCGATGCGAGAGAGTCGATCGGCATCCGATTGGGCGCCGTACTCGAACAGCAATTCGCGGACTTCGCGCGGATCGCTTTCCTTGGACCAACTCACTTGGAGGCTGCTAATCAAGTAGCGAGCCGCCGCCAGGATTTCGCTGTCTTCGTGGTCCTGAGCTTCTCTTAATGCATCGAATGCCTCGAGGCCGTACCGCCGAAGCTGGTTTCGGGCTCGGATGCGAGTCGCGTAGCTGTCGCTCCCGAGTTTCTCGATTAACTCGCGAATCCGGGATTCGGACGCACTTTCGCTCGCCTGTGGTTCGGCCTGAGCCAGGACCTGGGCGGCCGAAAGGCACACGGTCAGCCCCACGAGGAGGGCCAAAAATCCGACCGGAGAGTTCGAAAGGGTTCGATTCATCGCTTCGCCATTTGGGAAATCGAGCAGCCGCTGCCCTACTATTTTGCGTGTTTCACGGAACGGAGGCCAGTGCCGAATCGCGACCACGGCGGCTTTCCCGTGTTTTGGCCTGCATTCGACCAAGAATGCGGCCAATGAATCGAAGTTCCATGCGATGTGCGGAATAGCTACCATCTTGGGAAGCGTCGCGGCCGCCGTGCCAGTGAATCGTTGAGCGACGCCGACTTTTGAGATTGCCATGGCCAAAAAGACTGACACAAAGAAAAAGACGCCGCCGAAAGACGAACGCACTCCGGAACAACGCCGTGCCGATGCGATCCGCACCACGGCCGGCCGCGAGACCGTGGAAGCGTTCGTCGTCGCATTCGTTTTGGCGCTCTTGTTTCGAGCGTTTGTTGCCGAAGCGTTTGTGATCCCGACCGGTTCGATGGCACCCACGCTCATGGGTGCCCACAAAGACATTTGTTGCAGCCAATGTGGTCACGCGTTCCAAGTCGGTGCCAGTAAGGAGCGCCGCGGTCGTTACCAAGACCACACCGTCGTCGGCGGCATTTGTCCGAACTGTCGATTCCCGAATTCGCTCGATCTCGTGAACGATGGGAATCACGGGACATTCAACGGCGATCGGATCTTGGTCAGCAAGTCGGCTTATGTCCTGAGCGATCCGGAACGCTGGGATGTGATTGTGTTCAAGTTCCCCGGCAATCCAAAACAGAACTACATCAAGCGTTTGGTCGGCCTACCGAATGAAACCATCAGCATTCAGTACGGCGACGTTTACGTGCGTCCGCTGGGAGCCGCGGAAGCGAAGGATGAAATCCTCCGCAAGCCGGCCGACAAGTTGATCGCGATGCGGCATCATGTTTATGACACCGACCAGCAATCACCGCTCTTGATTGCTGCAAACTACCCAGCGCGGCTTCAGCCTTGGCGCGAGGGGGCGACCTCTCCGCCGACGGACTCCTGGGAGATCAAACGCTCAGAGGGTGGCGTGATCGCAAACGTCGCTGGCGGACAGGAACAAACCGATTGGGTCCGCTACTTCCATCGTTTCCCGACAGACCTCGAATGGGGTGTCGCGGTCAATGGAGGAAAACTTGACAACGTCGATCCCTATCAATGCAGGTTGATCACTGACTTCTACGCCTACGACTGCTACATCACGGTTCCAAGTCGGGAGGTCTACGTCGACAAGCCCATCAACGCGGGCTTGCCTCAGTTCGGGCGAAAGCGTCGTCAAGGAACACGGTACCCACCGTTCGAACCCGACTACGAGTCAGGAGGTCCGCTGAGTCAATTCCGCGGCGGGCAGTATGGCGAACGTGGCAATGCAAATGAAGGATTGCACTGGGTCGGCGATCTCATGGTCGAAACCGACATCCAGATCGGTAAAGACTGCACGGAGTTGACGCTGGAGTTGGTCGAAAGCGGTCTGCAGTACCAGTGTCGAGTCGACACCAAGACGGGCGAAGCAAAACTCGTGATCGTCGACGGCGAGTCGACTCAATCCTTTACGGGCTCCAACGGCAAATCGCCCACCGCCCAAACGCCTCTCACGGCCGGCGGTTCCTTCGAGATCCGATTCAGCAACTGTGACGACCAATTGTTGCTCTGGGTCGACGATGAACTGATCACGTTCGATGCCGAGACGACCTTCAATACGCACAACTTCCGCACCGCCGCTGACAATCATCCGCACTACAGAGACGGCCTGCATCCGCTCGATGGAGCACCGGTCGGTATCGGCGTCCGTGGGACCGCATCGATCGATGGGTTCAGACTCTATCGCGATAAGTACTACTGCGCGACGGACGATAGCATGAACGGAATCTCCGACTACCGAAGTCCGAGAGATCGCCAGCGGGTCAGTTATGCGATCGGTACGCCCAGCGCTTGGGAACAGAATGTGCCCTGGGAAAGTCGCCGTAAAGTCTCGTTCGACATGGGCGAAGATCAGTTCTTTCCGATGGGCGATAACAGTCCTGAAAGTCTGGATGCTCGCTGTTGGGCGGGAGCCAAACGTCGGTTCATGCCGCTTCCAGAGCGTTTCGAAGAACGCGCGTACCAGTATGCCGACGCTTCCTATGTGCCGAGAGACTTACTGGTTGGTAAAGCGTTGCTGGTGTTCTGGCCGCACCACTGGCGGTCGCCTGTTCCCCATCCCAACATCAGCCGAATCAGGCTGATTCGATAGGGGCTTTGAACGGTTCCCGAGACATCACTCTCACGAAACGGATTTCGAATCGATGTTTGGACGCCAAGAACAGAATGCCGACACACCGGTCTTGGAAGCCTGCGAGCTGCAAAAGACCTATGGCCGGCGCCGTGTCGTCGATGGCGTGGATTTGCGCGTCGATCACGCTGAAATCGTCGGGTTGCTTGGTCCCAACGGGGCCGGCAAATCCACCAGCTTTCGCATGATCTGCGGCATGGTGCAGCCCGACCGTGGCCGCGTTTATCTTGACGGTCGCGATGTCACCGATTGGCCGATGTTCCGACGCGCGCGGGATGGCCACATGGGGTACCTTCCGCAAGAACCGAGCGTGTTCAAAAAGCTGACGGTGGAGCAAAACATCTCGGCTCTGTTGGAACTGCTTGGCGTCGACCGGAAACGCCGCAAAGCGAGGACCAACGAATTGTTGGAGGAGTTCAACATCACCCACATCCGCAAAAGCAAAGCGGCGGGGTTGAGCGGTGGCGAACGTCGGCGACTCGAAATCGCGCGGTGCCTGGTGTCAAATCCAAGGATTATCATGCTCGACGAACCATTCGCCGGAATCGATCCGGTCACGGTCCAATCGATCCAAGGTGTGATCACGCAGTTGCGCGATTCCGGCATCAGTGTTTTGATCACGGATCACGCCGCACGCGAGATTCTCGGGACGGTGGATCGGTGTTACGTCATCTACCAAGGCCAAGTCTTGATTGATGGAACGCCGGAGGAGGTGAAGCAGCATCCCAAGGTGCGCGAGGAATACCTCGGTGATCTCGACGGTGATAAGAGCGATCCGCCGCCAACGCAACGACCGCATCCCGGCGAACGTGCTGTCCCCAAGCCACACTTTCGCTCGCCCGTTCGCGCCGTCTCGGACATCTAGCGAGACCGCAGTGACTCTCTGCGTCGTCCGCGGCTCAGTGTTTCAACCGTTCCGTTGTCGTCGCCCGTCCATCCTGCCGAACACTGGCCTTCCTGATGAGGCATGTATCGACGCGTTGCAATTACTGACGCGGCACAACGATGGTGGTCACTTCCGAAGCGGCACCATCACGCTTATTCAAGCTAACGGCTTCGGCGCGAATCTGAAACGTCGTCGGTTGGTTGCATCGCAAAACGATCTTGTATTCGATCGTCTCACCGGGACGCATCGATCGGATCTCTTGAAGATAGATCCAACCACCACGAGGCTCGACGGGTGAGGACTGCTGGGGATTGAGCGTTTGTGAGACGCGAACGACCTCGACGCCTTCGGGCTCATTGAAACGAATGACGACATTGCTGTCGGCCGTCGAGGCCGGATTCGTCACGCGGAGCGTGTAGTCGATCGGGTCGTTGACCTGGACCGGAACATTGGGGCCGACCAATTGAAGTCCGAGTTGCGTCGGCGCGGGAAGCACTCGCGGCGCGCGCGGAGCCGTTGAGGGACGCGGTTCGTTCTGAATCGGGGGCAGTGTCGGGACGGTCGGTTGTGCCGTTGCCGGGGGAAGTGTCGGCGGTGTTCGCGGCGCATCAGACGTCCCAGGCTGCGACGCGTTTGGCAAGATTTCAAAGGTCAATCGCTTGCTGTCGCGGGCACCCTGTGCTGAACTCGTTGTCATCACGAGGTTGCTACGGGGATTGGTGCCGATCGCTTGGAACTCTGCTTCGATGGTTTCGCTGGTCTGCGGGTCGAGGCGTGGGATGTTCCATTTCAATAAGTATTGCCCTGCCCGCTGTTCGACAAAGTTCTTTTCGGTCGCACCGAGGGGCGTGAGTTGCGGGTCGTAGACCATCGTGACCTCGACATTCTCAATTGGGACACGACCCGTGTTGGCGACCACGCCTCGGAAGAAGTTACGGTCCCCAACGATCACCCGTTCGCGACCGTTGAGCGTAAGTGTCAGTGCGGGTGTCGGCGGTGGCTTGTTGATCACCGTCACGCATGAGGTCGTTTTGCCACGTTGTCCCGCGTCGGCGAACGCCTCGATTTCGATGCAACGTCGTCCCGGATCGGTGGGAATGAAGTCGATTTCGAGCTCCCAGGTCTCGCCGGGTTGAAGCGGACCACTCTCGCGCGTTTGTTCAACGCTTCGCTGATTCGAAACATGCAGCATGCCGGAATCGCCAGTGACTTCGACGCGAAGATTCTCGAGCGGTCGCGTGCCGGTGTTTCGCACATCAATGTGATAGGTGACCTCGTCGCCCACCTCGTGACGTTCCACGAGCGGGTACGCGCTCAGCGCCAGAGACGGACGATAGACGTCAATAGCGAGCGTATCCGAAGCGAACAATTCGCCTTCTCCCCGGGCTTCAAACGTCAACCGAAGCGGTGATTCGGAACTCAGATTGAGGAACAGGTCCAACTCGCTTCGTGCGGGAATCGTACCGATGTCCCAAACGACCGCGTTCGTCAGGTTCTGCGCGAACGCGTCCGGGCTATCCGCGCTAACGCCCTGTGGAATCTGCACCACGACGCGCACGTTCTCGGCCGGTTGGTTGCCCGGGTTGGACACGTTCACGACGGCCTGGACGGGAACGCCGAACGACGCGACTTGTGGGGCCCCGGCGCGGATCGCCAATTGTGGAGCGCTCCAGGTGACAAACGTTTGGCCGCTGCTGATCGGTAGCGTCGGGATGTTGTCCGTGACGCCACCGGGACGCACGATTTGCATGTTGACCGTCGCTGTTCCCGAAGTCCCGGGAATCGGGACGAGTTGAGCGACCGCGTTGCCCCCGTCATCGACGGTGGCTTCGTAGATGGTCGAACCGTTGGAAAACAGTGCGAGATCGGGATTGAGGATTTCGTAGCGGACTTTCCAGCCGGCCGCCGGCAACGCGCCTTCGGAGCGTGTGACACGGGTATTCAAGTCGACGGGAGTTCCCGCCGGTACGATTTGTGTCCCAGGGAATTGCCACCGCGCGTCGACCCAGTAGATCGTTGCGGTCGCCTTGCGCTGATCCCAGCAATCGCTTTCCGGTGCAAGCACCGTGACTTTGCTGGTGCCCTCACTGGGGCTGCTGACCGTGATCCAGGTCTGTCCTTTCTCGAGTTGAACATCGTCGTTCGGGTTGAGGTTCCCGCGCGTGATCAATGTCCGTTTGGTGCTGGTAACACCTTTGGCGTAAGACGGATCTTCTTTGTCGGCGCGTTGAACCCTGGCTAGCCGATGCAGCAATCCGGGATCATCGTCTCCGACTTGAATGAATGTCCCGACGCTTTCTGGCGTGAGCATCCACTCAAGCGGTTCGGCGACTTGAAGGTAACCGTCAGTGCCGCAGATGCCCGACAACAGAACGACTTCGCCGCCGACCGGTGCCACAATCTTCTGAGGTGAAAGCAGAATGCAGCCGCGTTTGCCCTTCTTCGGCAATCGACACAGCTTGCGCATTTTGGTTTCGTTCCCGAGCAGCACCGCCGGCGGACCGTCTTTGCATTCGGGACCACAGGTAGCGCTTGGGACGCATGGTTCGGCGGCTTGACCAGACAAGCCGGTCCTGGGACCGATTCCCCGGGGCGTCAAACACTTTGGTGGGTTCGCCGGTTCGGGGAAGGCGGGGTTGGGTATTTGAAACGGGCGTAGGTTGAGTGGGTCGCCGACTCGTTGCAAGCAACTACCGATCCTGCCTTCGCCCGCCGAGCCCGGAAGGGCGAGCGTTGTGGTGGTTGGGAGCGGTTGAAAGATTCGGCGGCCCGTCGGGTCGATCGCCGGCAATCGCAATCGCGAACAGCCGACGGAATGAACCATACAGAGCATGGTGAGTGAAACGAGAACCCACCGCATTCGCCACGAACCGATCGTCGCCACCCCGTTCGGGGAGACGTTTTCGAGTTTCGTTTTTGCGGCGTACCGCGTCATCAGCTTTGGTTCCCGTGCAATGATCCGGCGAGGGTAGACCTCGCCCCAAGGAAACCTAGCACGCTGATTGGGGGTTGGGCGTGTTGTTGTCGCCTCGGACGATGCGGAAACACAACGAAAGTGCGACGGTCGTATCGAATATACTGATGCGAGGTTCCCGCTCCTCTCTCTCCTCGACGCAACGATGTTCAAGTTCACCGCGCTCACGTCTTGTTTGTTCGTACTGCTGCTGGTTCCCAGAACGGTTGCTCAGGAAGCCGAGCCGAGGCATTGGACGACCGCAGACGGCACGCGCTCCGGCGTGAAACTACAACTCGTGGAGCAAGATGGCCGCACGGTGAGACTCAAACGAATGGACAATGGCGGAGTCGTGACCATGCACGTCTCTCGCTTGAGCAAGGCGGACCGTGATTACCTCAGCGAGCTTCAAGCGACAGCGCCGTCCGGTAGCGCACCTGGCAGCGGCTCGAGCGGAGGAGCCGATTGGCCGCAGTGGCGCGGAACCAATCGTGACGGCAAGTCGCGTGAAAGTGGATTGGCGGACACGTGGCCGAGCGGCGGGCCCGAGTTGATGTGGACGGCAACCGGTCTCGGCGAGGGATTTTCGACGCCATCCGTCGTCGGGGACCGCGTTTACATCCTTGGGACCAGTGGCGGCGGCGAGAAACTGTTCGCGCTTGATGCCAACAGCGGCACGACGGTTTGGCGCGCTCCGCTCGGTGGGATCGCCGATGGAGGTGGATACAAAGGACCACGCGGCGCGCCGACGATCGATGGAGACCGGGCCTACGCGATCGGCAGTGATGGAACGCTTGTCTCGGCGAGCGTGGCGGACGGATCGATCGCTTGGAAGACCAATCTCAAACAAAATCATGGTGGCAGCGATGGGCACTGGGCATATGCCGAATCGCCACTGATCGATGGAGAGAAGCTGATTTGCACGCCCGGCGGCGTTCAGGCCACCGTGATGGCGTTGCGAAAAGCGAATGGTTCGGTGCTGTGGAAAGGCAGCGCGGGACAGCTCGGTGCGGAATACACCGGCGCCGGTTACGCCTCGCCGATCGTGGCAACGATCGCTGGAACAAGACAGTATGTCGCTTTTATCCACGGCGGAGTGGTCGGGTTCGAGGCCCGGTCGGGGCGGCCGCTTTGGCACTACGATTCACCCGCCAACGGCACCGCCAATTGCAGCACGCCGATTGTCGATGGGGACTTGGTGTTCGCCGCAAGCGGGTACGGTACCGGTGGCGGGCAAGCTCGTGTCAGCGGACGTGGCGCGAATTGGTCTGTCAACGAAACGTACTTCGAACGTCGATTCCAAAATCACCACGGTGGTTACGTCTTGGTCGACGGTCACCTCTATGGAACAAACGACTCGTCGCTCTTGTGCATGGATTGGCGAAGCGGTCGAATCAAGTGGCAGAACCGTAGCGTCGGGAAGGGCTCGGTTTGTTTTGCAGACGGCCACTTGTACGTTCGTGGCGAAGGCGGCGCGGTGGCGTTGGTGGAAGCCACGCCGGACGAATACCGCGAAAAGGGACGCTTCGACCAAAGTGAGCGAAGTGGCCAACCCGCGTGGCCGCATCCTGTCGTCGCCGATGGCAAACTGTACCTCCATGATTGGGACCGCTTGTTCTGCTATAAGCTGAAATAGGGTCAGTCACCTGGTCTCAGAGCCGGAGCAAACGTTGAGTAGGCACGTCGTTCTTGTCGGGGATTCGATTTTTGATAACGCACTCTACGTGCCGGGTGGCCCTTCGGTGACGGAGCACGTCGGGCGGTTGTTGTCGCCCGGTGACCGAGCATCCTTGGTCGCGGTCGACGGGGCGACGGTGTCGTCTGTGTTCCGGCAAATCGAACGCGTTCCAGACGATGCGACACATTTGATTTTGAGTGCCGGTGGGAATGACGCCCTCTGGACGGCAGGCAATATCTTCTCCGAAGAGTCGACCGACATCCGGTCGTCGCTTCAACGTGTGGACGAGTCAGTCACCGAGTTCGCAAAGGAGTATCGACGACTCGTCGACGAACTCCGCGAGTTCGGCTTGCCGTTGACGCTCTGCACCGTCTACGACTCTGTCCCAGGCTTAGACCTTTCGGAGGTCGCGGGGCTGTGCGTGTTCAACGATACCATTTCGCGAACGGCGATTTCTGTTGGCGCGACGTTGATCGACCTTCGAACGATTTGTGCTGAGAAATCAGACTATTCGGAGACGTCGCCGATTGAACCTTCGGCCAGTGGCGGCGGAAAGATTGCCCGCGCGATCATCCAGTCGGTAATGGGAACGGAGTCGTTCCATCGGGTGATCGGATCATGATCCAACCCGAACGACTTCCAACCCCGTGAAATTCAACCCAGCAATGCAAACAAACGAGTCATCGAAATGGCACAATGGGAAACAGTGTCGCGACTGTTCGACCTCACGCGATCGATGGCGGCGCGGATGGCCGAGGAGTTGCCGGAAGAGGAATTCGATCGCTCGCGCGGTGGCTCCAATAGTCCGAAGTGGATCACGGGACACCTCGCGCTCGGAATGGATTTTGGGCTGAATCTGCTCGGCGTTTCTGCCGGGAAGGTCGAGGAGTTGATGCCGATCTACGGACCGGGCAGCGAGGGTGGTGAAGTCGGGGATGACGGGAGAACTCGAGACGATTTGATCTCACACCTGAAGACGGCGGGCGACCAATTAAGCGAGGCGGTTCGAAACGTGAGTGAAGAGCAACTCGCAGCGCCCAACAACACACCGTTTCTTGCCAAAGAACTCCCCACTGTGGGAGATCTCCTTGGACACATCTTTACCACCCACATTGCGATGCACATGGGGCAGCTGTCACAGATTCGTCGAGAACTCGGTATGCCGAGCATCTACAACTTCGGCTAGTAGCCTGACGCAGCTCAATTGGCGGATAGAGAAGGTGGGTTCGATCCGCTCCCCCGAAGACCAACGATGGTCAGTGTCATCGGAGGATGTATCGTATCAAGGGACGGCTCGCGCCGTTCCGCTAGCAGTGTTAGCGGACGGATCGCAAGCCCTCCGGTGCGTCAACCCGAAAACCAAGCTGCGATGGACGAGTGAAGCCAATTGACACCTCCAAGCAGCACCAGGTAATCCCCGCGGCACGAGTGACCTCTCTCAGCGGGACCACCGCCCCTTTTGAAAATCGGCTTGATTGGGGTGACTCGTTGGTGATACTTGCAGCATGGTCGGTCGCCCCAAGAGTTTTGACGAAACAGAAGCGCTTCGCGCGGCGATGCTGGTGTTTTGGCGTCGTGGCTACGAGGCCGCTTCGTGTGACGAATTGCTGGCTGCGATGGGGATCAATTGCGGGAGCATGTACTCCACATTCGGGGACAAACGGGCGCTCTTCGAAAAGGCATTCGACCTTTACCACCGCGAAGTGTTTTCCAAAATGGCGGGGATCATCGAGGGCGAGAAATCGCCTCTGGAGAACATTCGAAACCTCGTGAAATGCTGGGAAAAAGGCATGACCGAGAGCGCGTGTCGAGGCTGCCTGGTCAGCCACACGTTGATCGAATTCGGCGACTCCGACGATCCGATTGCTCGGCGCGCAAAGACGCTTTTGGAGCAGGTTCGGTTAGCGATCGAAAAACAGCTGCGTGCGGCGAAACGCGCAGGCGAACTGGGAGATGCTGTTGCGCCGAAGGATTTGGCGTCGATGTTGGTCAATACCGCCCAGGGAATGACCGTCATGGCTCGCGCGGGGGCTGACAAATCCACTTTTCGCGGCATCATTCGCTCCACACTGGCGATGCTGTGAACCTCCTTATGTCTCTATTTGGTCCATTTTTGAACACGCATTCCAGAATATCGATTGTTTTCGCGTTGATTCCCTGATCGGGAAGCGCGACCTCTCCCGTGCTCGGATACCGTGATTGAATGAACTCTGAAAAACCCAGTGGATCGACCGCATTCGGTCGACAACTGAAGATTTGGCGGCAGAAGCGTGGGATGAGTCAACTCGAGTTGGCGACCACGGCGTCGACCACCCCGCGACACCTATCGTTTGTCGAATCGGGACGCTCTCGGCCCGGTAAAGAACTGGTGTTGCGCTTGGCACGCTCTCTCGATTTGTCGGTGCGCAACCAAAATGAATTGCTGATCGCCGCTGGATTGCCTGCCCAGTTCGTCGAACGCGAGTTGACCGATCAGGAAATCAAACCGTACCGAATGGCGGTGGAGCAGATCATCCAAAGCCATAACCCTTATCCCGCGTGCGTGCACGATGGGCTTGGACGCGTGTTGACCTGCAACGACGCACACCGGCGAATGATGCCCGGTAGTGAAAGCATGACGCCGGAGGAATTGGTGGACGTCATGTTCGGTCCCGGTCGGATGAGGGAAGTGGTCGAGAACTGGGCGGAAGTGGCGTGGGCTTGGGTCGACCAACAACTGATCACCGTCGCGAACACCAACAACCAAGAACTCACCGCGCTCGTGCATCGCGCGATGGATCATCTCGAAGGTGTCGAGCGGCCAGAAATCAGCGGTGACGCTTCGAGTTCTGAAATGATGATCATGCGTTTTCGTTTCGGCGACCGAATCATTCAGACGTTTTCAACGGTGATGTGTTTTGAGTCCGCGTTGGAGGTCACCCTGAGTGAATTGCGAGTCAAGTTGATGTTCCCGCTGGACGCCGAGTCGAAGTCCTTCTTTCACGAGTTGGCTGAGCATGCGGAAAGTGAGAGTTCAAATCTCACGGCGCTTCCCTCATAAGGATTTGGCCTTGCAGGAGACGATTCCTAACCTTGGCGTGTTCTCGTTACACAAGCCGTTTCACGGAGCACCAAGGAAATGCAAAATCGAGTTCCTGACTTTCGTTCGTTCGACGAGGTGATTTATCACGTCACGCAACTGCAGAGCACCGGTTACAAAGTGAACGGCAATTGGTCTCTCGGACAGATTTGCAACCACCTTGCGGAGTCCATCGACCTCATGTCCGGACGGGCGATGCGATGGGTTCCCCGAATCGCACAACAGTTCTTTGCGACAGCCTTCTTGCGGTTTGCCTTCGTCGGTCGATTCGGCCGCATGTTGGGCTTGCGCATGCCGACGGTTCTGCCGCAACGAAAGCCCGTTGAGGACGCGGTGGGTGTCCAGCGTCTCGAAGAAGCGTTTGCGAGGCTCGAAGAGCTGACTCCGCATCTCATTGGATTTCATCTTTGGCACACACGTCACCATTTGATGTTTCTTGATACGGCCGCGGAGGCGGGTTCGGTCGATCGTCACGCAAACAACGGGCAAGCGTCCTTGGTCTGAGAGTTCGTGCGATATCAGGAACCGCCGTTTGACTCTCAAGCGGGTGGTTGAGCTGGGGCAATGCAAACGGCGGAATCTATTTGCGCCAATTTAGAATCGAGATTCAAAAAATACCTTTCTGTTCCCTGTTTCCACTCCCCTAGGAGATTCTCATGTTTCGAAGTTTCAGTGTTGTTTTGGCGTCGTTCGTTTGTGTCGGTGCTGTGATCGGTGAAACACCCACCGCTCCCGACTCATCGGCAACCCCAACGGGGTTTCAAGTGCACGAACAGGCTCCCGAGGGCACGGCCGACGTCTACGAGTTTTACCGGTCGACTTTCGGCTTCGTACCGAACTTGGCGAAGGTGATGGCGAGTTCTCCGTCCCTACTGAAGAGCTATGTTGACACGCAAAACAATCTCAAGGCGTCGGGCAACTTGACTCAAGCCGAGATCAACGTCGTTCAGATGGCGATCGCGGTCGAGAACAAATGCGAGTACTGCACGGCCGGTCACACGATGGCGGGCAAAATGTTCTTCAAGACGCCGATGGATGTGATGCAGCAGGTACGCATGCGTCAAGCGATGAAGGAGCCCAAGTTGAATGCGCTACGCAACTTTGCAATCCTCGTTTACGCAAGACGCGGAGAAGTTGGCGCGAACGACTTTCAGCAGTTCCTCGACGCCGGTTACACGCGGGCACAAGCGTTGGATGTTGTCGCGTGTGTTGCCGCCAAGGTGATGAGCAACTACACGAACTCGTTAGCGAAAACGCCCATCGACGCCCCGTTGTTGCCGCTCACGGACGGACTCCCCTTTGCCGCAAAGTAGAGACGCTGCGTCTTTCAGTCGGCCGGTAGCAAGCCGACCGACAGGTGACGGCGACGAAGCACTCCGAGAAACAACTGCGGTGGGAACGAAGCAAGACTGCACGAGCCAATCGCAACCGGACGCGTGAGTTTCGAAGTCGCGCTTGCTGGATGCTGGTAACCCGAAACGTAAGTGAGGAATGAGTTAGCTCACTATCGAGATAGCTCTGTCACGAGATCGCCCCGCTGACGCGCTGACGCGTCGGGTTACCCAAGCATGCTCAATTGGTTGCTGCGTTGTCGACGCACCGGAGGGTTTGCGCCTCTACCGCTAAAAGTTGTTAGCGGAACGGCGCGAGGCATCCAGTGTCGCCCTCATGTTCAATTGGAACAAAGCGTTTCCTAGCGGCCGTCTCGCGCTAGTGCGGCATTGTATTCTGCCACCGCCGCGTGGTACTCAAACAACGTTTCGACTTCCAGCTCGGCCGCTTCGATCGCGAACTGTTCACGCAGGATCACCGTGAGCAAGCCGGTGCTTTCAAGTTCGAACTTCCGTTGTTCGATCCGGGCCAATTCGTTTGCGAGTCGACGGCTCTCGCGGGCATCTTCGATTCGCTCCAAGGCGGCGGCGATTGCGGCATAGGCCGCCTGTACGTCCGCTCGCACCTTATCGACTGTGAATCGACGCTTCTCCAGGATCTGCGAAAGTTTGCCCTGCGATGCCTGCAGTTTACCGCGTGCTTTTCGGAGTTGAATCGGGACATCCACGAACAGGCCGGCTTCGATTTCGAAACGAGACTTATCCCGTTTGGAACTCGTCGGTTCGCCCAGATCTTGGGAACCGATCAGTGTCGCATCGATGGATGGCAGGAGGTTGTTCGTTGCCTCGGCGATGTCGACTCTGACGCGCTGAGCCTCGGCGTCGAGCGCAACCAACTCCGGGCGTAACGAAAGCGCGGTTTGAATATCGAACTCCAACGCTTGCGGATCAAATTCGGCGGGGTCCGGAAAGTTCGCGAGTTGGTTGTCGGTTGGTAAGAGCGGTTGCCCGTCTGCCGTTCGGTAAAACAGCGAGAGTTTGATCGCAGCCTGTTCCAGAGACCGCTCCAACGCAACGAGTTTGGCTTCTCGGCTTGCGATCGAACGCAAATTGTCTTGCAGGACTGGCCGTGCGGTGACCTCGACTTCGACCTCACGTCGAATACCGACGTTTCGTCTTTGTGCTAGTTCGAGCGCACGCTGCGCGACACGGACTTTTTGTCCCGCCGCGATCCATTTCCAGTAAGCGATCGTGCCGTCGCGAACAAAAAGAATCAACTGTGCTTGAATCTCGGGTTGGGCACGTTGGACATCGAAGTTTCGCCTGAAAAGCTCCGCTCGTCTCTCGTCGATCGTTCGGTCACGCATCAACGGAACGATGAGCCCCGCGCTCAATTCGCCGCCGTCGTTGGATTGCCGTTCCAAGAACCATGGTTCAAAAAAACCGCGTCCGAGTTTGTAGCCCGCGAACACATCACCGCCGCTGAACAGCGGACGTGTCACGCCCACGCTGTTGCGGTACGTTTCGTAGAAGCCCAGCGGTTTGGCTTCGCTCGTCGCTTTGAACTTGGTGTCAAAGGCGCCGCTCGCGGAAAGTCGGTTTCCCGATGCGATCTCGTTCTCCTGGTAGGCTGCGAACAGGAGGGGAAACGTCTCGTAAATGGAATCCACGACCTCTTGAACTTCGAGCGGATCGCTCGGGGAGGCGTCCGATTCGAGGGGGCCCGGTAGCAAGACCCCCGAGATCTCGGTGTCGCTTCGTTCTTGAATCAGGTCCCCCAACTCTTCGTTGATGGCCTCTTTGTCGCCGTCCGGTTTTGTTGGTTGGGAGGCAGATTGCCTGGAGTCTGGTTCCTTGAGTTCGGGCGTTTCGGTTTCCGGTAGCGCGAGGTCGGTCGCCGCTCTTGGCTCGATTGGCTTTTTCGCAGCGGCCGTCTCGAGCGGCGCGTTCAATTCAGCGGCATCCGCTGGTTTGGACTCCTGCGTGCGGAACGAAACCAGCTCTGCAGACGGACCTTGATTCTCAGAAAGAGCAAAGGAATCCGTCGAGCGCGCGGCTTCTGCGCTGAGCGATGAAGTGACCAGGATGTCCGATTGGGCCACCTTCGGTGTCGGACGCCGCGAAACGCAGCCGGGGACGGCGACGCAAATCGCCAGGATGCCAATCGAGAATTGCTTGAAAGACAGAGTCACGACCCGATCCATGGGAGCGTTGAGGCAGTACGTACCGTTTATTTCGTCGGACGTTGACGTTACAGACGTGAGGATCCTTCCGCACACGCCGATCGAGGTGGCGTGGGCGAGTTTGACGCCTGGAGATGCCCAGCCGGCTTTCCTTAACCGTAGTGTGCTTTCAAAAATGA
>JBCBOT010000086.1:0-25169 GCA_039821165.1 Planctomycetota bacterium
ATTGACCGCGGCAGAGGCTGATTGCGGCGGTTCATCGAGGACAACTTCCTCCTCCGCCATGCTTGCCCGCGACGAATCGAGAATGTTCGACACCAGCCCCGTCGATTCCGAAGGCGGTGCTTCTGCTGACGATGAGGCCTCAGCGACAATGGCTGGCGTGGACCCGGTTCTCGTTGGTGAGCTTGATCTTGAGACTGATTCTGAGGCTACGCCTTGGAGTGTCGCAATGGGGCGAGCAACGGTGCCTTGTGAATCGCTCTGCGTTGTGCCGTTATCTGCCGACTCGCCTTCGGCGAATGATGTGGCGAACAGAATTGGTGCCGCCAGTGTGCTTGTCGATCGCGTGGACTGTGACTCGGTGGGAGTATGGAGTTGTGTTCGTCGACCACTCAGTTTTTGCGCCAAGCCACTCCGATCCTTTTTCGCAAAGGACACACGTTCTTGACGTGATTCTTTCGCTTGCCGATTCGCGTGCAGGTCCTTTCGATCTCGAGTCTGTCGGCTAGGGTTCGCCCGCTCACCATCATCGTGTTGTCGTGTCTCGCTCGGCCGTTCATCGCGTGAGGTTTCAAAATCGTTGTCACGAGTGAATTCACCGAAACCATCCGCTGCAAGCAATGCAAGTGATTCCAAACGTTCCAACCGAAGCGATCTGCGTTCGTCATGCTCGTTCACAGTGGACCTCCGAATTCAGTGAGATTCTGGCGGTGTTTTGCAAGGAAAGCCCGATAGCGTGCCACTTGTGGCGCCAATTGCGTCGCGGTGGTTTGGTATCGCACGGCTTCGGCGAAGGAGTTTTGCGCTTCGTTATCCTCTCCGAGCTGCCGCTGCACAAAGCCGAGATTGTTGAGCACGTTGGCAGTCATGCTGAGAACCTCGGCGTTGTCTGAATAGGTTTCTGCCAACGCGGTTTGAATGGCGAGTGCTTTTCGAAAAGATGTCGCTGCGTTCTTTTGATCGCGTTCGGCAGAGAGTGAAAGACCACGTTGGTTCAGACTAATCACTAGGTCCCGACGCAGATTCGGTTGATTCGGCCAGCGGAGATGTAGCGGTTGCCCAATTGCGATGGCCCGATCAAATGTCTTGACTGCGGCAGCGTGTTCGCCGCGTTTGGCAAGTGATTTTCCCAGGTGGTTCAGCGAGACCATGACTTTGGTGGTGAGTCCAATGTCGTCCGCATTTGAGTCAAGCGCACGCAACTGAATGTCGAGTGCCCGCTGCGCGTGTTCGGCGCTTCGTGCCGCATCGATGGTGGCGAATAGCCCCGATAGGTTTGAGTGATAGGTCGCGAGTTGTTCTTCGGTTGCATTCCCCGATTCCGCCAACTCGATCGCACGTTGAAAAACAGTCTCGGCCTTGTCGACGGCACCGCAGTCAGTGAGCAGTAGTCCAAGGTTACTGAGTGCCGCAGCAAGATTCTGTTGGGCGATCGCTCGTTCACTTGAAGGAGCGTCGTCGAGAAGGCGTTCGTGGGAATCAATGGATCGACCGAACCACCGCGCCGAACTCTCGAAGTCCCCCATCCGATGGTGTGCTCGGGCGAGACTGTTTTGGCAAATGGCCCAACCTTCGCTGATGACGTGATCATTCGTCACCGAGAGTTCTGCGTACATCGATTCTGATCTCGCCAGACTTTCGACGGCCTTGAGGTTGTCACCAAGTTCAGCGTGCAAATTGCCGATCTTGGCGTATGTCATTGCGAGGTCTTCTTTCAGCAGCGGATCGCGGTCCGCTCGGACAGCAAGTTCTTCATACGCGAACAGCATTTCGCGCATGAGTTGGCGGCGCATGCTGTCTGTGCCTGGTACTTCGCCGAGTCGCTCGATTTGGTGAGCCAAGCGGTCGAAGGAGTCGTTGTAAACATTCTTGAATTGTCCCAAGCGTCTGGCGTGGGAGTCGGAATCGCGTTTTGCGGCTGCTATCGCGGCAATGCCGATTGTCAGTCCGAAGAGACCGCAGACGCTGAGTAACAGCGTCAAGGCGACCGCGCGGCGATGCTTTGCGACTCGTGATTCCAAACGATCGAGTGTTGAGGGTGGTCGCGCGATGGTCGGCCGTCCGTCGAGGACTCGGCGCAAGTCGTCGGCGAACTCGGTGGCATTCGCATAGCGCTTGCCGCGTTCGGCCGACATGGCTTTGTCCACCACGGTTTCGAGATCGCGCGGGAGGTCTGTTCGCACGGTCCGAAGCGGCGCGGTCAAGCCACGGTCAAGGCAACGAAGCACGCCGAGCGCGTCTTCGGCATCATGTGCAGGCCGCAGGCAGAGCATTTCATAGAGCGTCACGGCGAGCGAGAACACATCTGTCCGCCCATCCACAAGTGCAGACTCGCCGCAAGCCTGTTCGGGACTCATGTAACGCATCGTCCCGACGATGTCACCGGTCTGGGTCAACGAGACATCGGTTCGATAGCGGGCCAAACCAAAATCTGTGACCCAGAGCCGCCCGTCGCGATCGATCATCAGGTTGGATGGTTTGATGTCGCGATGAATCACTCCCATCTTGTGTGCCGCGGCAAGAGCCTCCGCGGCTTGGACCGTGAGTTCGACCATCGAGCGCCAGTCGGGGAGCCGCTCGGCCTGTTTGAGCTGGTCGATCCGCTCCTCCAATGAGCAGCCATCAATCAATTGCATCGCGTAGTAGTGAACGCCACGTTCGCAACCGACGGCGTACACGGGAACGATGTTGGGGTGGTTCAGGCTAGCGGCGGCTTGTGCCTCATTCCGAAATCGTTCGATTTGGCGGCTGTCGAGTACGGTCGCCGTCGGCAGCAACTTGATGGCTACCTCACGTCCGAGCGAGATTTGTCTCGCTCGATAGACGACGCCCATTCCTCCTCGTCCGACTTCGTCAAGCAATTCGAAGTCGCCCAACTGGCGGCCGTGTTCAGCGACGGGTTCATCCGTCGCCGCCGGTTCAAAACCGACCGCAATTCGATGCAGGTCCTGAAGTCGATCGACATAGCCCCGCAAGGGCTCGATCAAGTCCTGTTCATCATCCTCGACCAACTCTTCGACCGAGGGCGCGAGACCCTGTTCGAGCCCGCGCAGATACAGGTCCAGTAATTCAGCGAGCCGTTCTTGTTTGGAATCGGAAAGCTGGCTGCTACTGAGCCACTGCAAGCTGCTGTCGGATTGAGAAGCGATCATGTGAGGTCAAGCGTGGTCTTGATGAGTGTCGTGTGCTTACGTCCCGTCTCCTATTCGTAAGTCTGCTTGAACTTTTCCATGGCTCGCAGCCACAACATGCGAACCGAGCCCTTCGTTCGTCCCATCTGGTCGGCGACTTCATCAAATGAAAGTCCCTGTAGATTTCTCAGGACGATGACGTCTCGGTAATCGGGTTTGAGCTTCGCCAGCTGATCTGCGACGGAGACAGCCAACTCGCGTTGTCCACATTCCTCGCTGGGTGAACGACCACGATCGGCAAGAATATTCCCGAGGCGGAGCATGCTGTCGTTGGCGCGCTTGGAGGCTGCATCGAGAGCGACTTCCCGACGAACATCGCGCTTCTTAGCCTTGACGTGGACTTCGACCGCGTGACGTACACAATTGATTAAGATCTGACGAAGCCACGCCAGCAACTCGCCTTCAGATTGGCCTCGAAACGCGCCGAAGTCTCGGTGGGCGGCCAACATGGTTTCCTGTACCACGTCGGATGAATTCAATCGTCGTCGAAGGCGTCCGTCTAACTGTGTACTGGCCAGGACACTTAGGTAGTTGCGATACATCTGAAGCAACTGGCCGAGCGTTTCGGTGTCTCCCTCACGCGCCGCGTCCATCAGTTGGCCAACAGGTTTTGCTGTCGCTTTCGTCGGCTTGGGCGTTGCAATCATTGTTGAATGCACCATTTAGAAAAGGATTTGCACGCTCGCGATGCGACTGAACGCCGTCGCGAGTCGGCAGGAGAAGAGGGTCCACCCTACTTCAAACGGTGGGGACTTTAAAAATCCACCGAAAATTTATCTCCCCAATTTCCAGTGAAAATCGACGGTCCACTGCCAACAGTCGCCGAAAAAAATCTGGAGGCAAGTCGTCTCGGTGTTCGTGACAGCAAGGATTCCAATTCGTCCTGCTTGAGTAGGGCCCACCAAGTCCCACCGACTTTTCTACTCTTCAAGGTGATGCCATGCCTCTCTTCTTCAATTCCGGGCGGCGAAAAAAACGTCAACAATCGCACAAGGCGAAACGTCAATCTCTCCGGCGCCGGCTGCGAAGCGAACCTCTCGAATCACGCCAACTCCTGGCTGGTGATTATTTTCACAATCACTCGATGCCAGAGGATGTCGACAATAGTGGCGAGGTCACAGCTCGTGATGCGTTGATGATTATCAATGCGATGGGACGAGGCAATTTCGATGAGTCCATGTTCACCGATGTGAACAACGATGGTCATCGAAGCGCGAATGATGCGCTGAGGGTGATCAATCGAATCAATCGAGGCCGGCAAGACCCGCCACCAGGGGCCACCGATGAAGTTCGAACCATCGATGGTACGGGCAACAACGTTGAGAATCCCGACTTCGGTTCAGCACACGTGGAGTTGTTGCGGGTCGGCGAAGCAGACTACGCCGGCGGAGTTTCTGAACCCGCGGGTGCCGATCGGCCGAGCGCGCGAGAGATAAGCAATTTGCTTTCGGCCGCGGACCCCGAAGGCACCGCGAATGATCGTGGCCTCTCGGCATTCGTGTTCATGTGGGGACAGTTCCTCGACCACGACATCGATCTTTCGGAAGCTCCTTCGGAGGAATCAGATCAGGTCTCGTTTGACATCCAAGTGCCAACCGGTGATCCGCTTTTCGATCCCTTCGGTACCGGGCAAGTCACGATCCCGCTGACAAGATCGGAGTTCGCGGAGGGTACGGGAACATCTGCCGATAGTCCCGCCGAGCAACTCAACATCATCACCGCGTGGATCGACGGTTCGCAAGTTTACGGCAGCGATCAAGAAACGGCGGATGCGCTTCGTGAGTTCGCCGGGGGTCGAATGTTGATCACGGACGATGGCTTGTTGCCGACTGACGAAGACGGCAACCTCCTCGCCGGTGATATCCGGGCCGCTGAAAACATTGCGCTGACATCGATGCACGCCCTTTTCGTTCGCGAGCACAATCGACTTGCCGATGAGATTGCCGCCGGCAATCCCGAGTTGAACGATGAAGAGATCTATCAACAGGCACGGGAGATCGTGATCGCCGAGTTGCAAGCGATCACTTACAACGAGTTCCTTCCGGCGCTGTTGGGTGACCGCGCGATTTCAGATTACGACGGCTACGACGCGACGGTCGACCCGGGAATTGCCAATGAATTTTCGACCGCGGCGTTCCGTTTTGGTCACAGCACGCTGACCGACGAAATCGGATTCGTGGGAAGTGATGGGCTCGACGTTCAAGAGGCCGTTAGTCTTGCGGATGCATTTTTCAATCCGTCGATGCTCGAGGAAACCGGGATTGATTCCGTTTTGAAGTATGGATCATCAATCGTCTCGCAAGAGATTGATCTTCAAGTCGTCGACAGCTTGCGTAACTTCCTATTCGGACCACCGGGGGCGGGTGGCCTTGATTTGGTCTCGCTTAATATTCAGCGTGGCCGCGATCACGGCCTGGATGACTACAACGGCACACGCGTTGCGTATGGTTTGGAAGCCTTTGAATCGTTCGAAGAACTCACGAGCGATGTCGAGTTGCAGCAGAATCTGGAGACCCTCTACGGCGACGTCAACAACATCGATCTGTGGGTCGGCCTGTTGGCTGAGGATCACGCTCGAGATGGATCGCTTGGGGAGCTAGCCAGCACCATTATCGTGGACCAATTTGAACGACTTCGTGATGGCGACCGGTTCTGGTACGAGAACACGATGGATCGCGGCCAAGTTCGGATGATCAATCGTACAAGTCTCGCAGACATCATCGAACGCAACACGAATGTGACTTCCCTGCAAGACAACGTGTTCTTTTTCGCGCCGGAGGTCAGCGGCACCGTGGTCGCCCTCGATCAGAGTGAAGGAAGTTCCGATCGGAGTCGGGGCGGCGGTGACAAGACGGAGCCGATGGAAGGGATGGTCGTTCAGCTCATCGACGAAAACGGTGTTGTGGTCGATACCACGCTCACCGATCAAGACGGCGACTATGAATTCGATTCGTTGACCGAGACGGGGGCCTTTCAAGTCGCGTTGGTCCTCGAAGACGGCATGCAGGTCGATGGCAACGCCACACTTGATGTCCTCGTCGCCAGCGGAGATTCTCGGCTGCGTGGCTACGACTTCGAGGTGATTGTTTGACGCATCGGAAGAAGCGACCCGCCGGGCAAAAGCGGCGGGTCGCTGGTTCCGTCCTCAGTCTTCGATCGTTCGTAGTTCCGGTCGCCCGTTCGATTCTTTAATCGTGTAGTTGCCCGGCTTGGTCATGGTCGGCGGACCAGCGTACTGCCCGCGTTGAATTCGAATCTGCCATGGACCGCGTCCGGGGTACTGGAGCATAAAACCCGACTTGAGTGTTGTCGGGACGCCGTTGATGGTCAGTCGGACTTCCCCGACCGTCGGTTCTGGGTTGCGAATCGTGAGCCCCTGCGGATCGGCGACTTCATTTTCAGTTGCCTCGTTTCGACGATCATTAGGCTGCTTGGCTCGCTCGCTTTCGGTTTCAGCTGACGGTTCGTCAGCGTCGTTCGTCTCGTCGGCTGCGGGTGACTGCTGAGCCTCAATCGATGTCTCCGCCGGCAAATCACTCGGGGTCTCCTCAATCGCGTTGGAGGGCTCCGTCGGTGTTGGCTGTTGCGTCGTGAACTTTTCGATCTCGTCTCGGCTCTCGAACGGAGCCTCGTGTTCTAACAACCAACCTTCCACTAGGAACGGGTCGAGAGATACGGTTTCGGGTGTGGATTGGAAGGCATCGCTCGTGCTGTCACTGCTCTGGTCGGCTACGTCGTTTCCGGAGAGCGGAACGCTGTCGAGTTCGTCAGCGGTCGGGGGGAACTGTTCGCGCAAGCGGATCGTCGCGGCCGAGAGGCGGACTGGCTGCACGTCCCCAGTGAATCCTTCGGAACGATCGACGACGGGTGATTCGACGGTTTCATAAACGGAGGTCGCCGTTGGTATCTCATTGGCATGCCGCGCGATGTACGCAGCGCAAATGAGGAGCAGGAGAGCGACGACCCGGCCAGCAAGTCGATTGCCAGCGTCGGCATGTTTCTGTGGCGACATGATGATTGCGTATTCTGTGGGGCATGCATCCGTTGCGATGACATTGAGAGAGATGCTCTCCGAGCAACGTGACACCAAAACGTAGACCACGGATTGTTGCGGGGGGCAAAATGCGTCACGGAGACTCGATCCCAAACGATCAGAAAAATCCGAACCACGCCCGGGCCCGACATCCTGGAACAAGGTACGTGCTATCAGACATGTATAGCGCCGTCTCTGTTGTTAAGGTCTCTCCATGCCGGAATCAAGCACGCTCTCAAACGGCATCGTGGTGCTGTCCGATCACGTTCCACAGGCAAACGGTGTCGGAATCTCCGTTGTGGTGGACGCGGGTCCGCAGGATGAGAAACAAGGCGATTTCGGATTGGCTCACCTGTGTGAACACTCCTTATTTCTTGGGACACGCAACCGCAACGAACGCGAGATAGCCTCGATCATCGATTCGGCAGGTGGACAGCTGGGCGGGTTCACGACGCGTGACTATACGTGTCTTCACGCCACGATTTCTGCGGACTGTGTCACCTATGCCATCGATTTGTTGGGCGACATGGTCACCGGCACGGCGCCAACACAGGATCGAATCTGCCGCGAAATCGACGTGATCGGCCATGAAATCGAAAGGCATCACGACCAGGCCGATGTGTGGCTGGATGCGAGACTCAAGCAGGTGATGTGGCGAGGTGATCGGTTGGGTGGCTCCATTCTCGGTACCCGTGACAGCCTTGCGAGTCTTGATGCGACGAGCGTGTCGGGATTTATTCAGGAACACTACGCATCAGATCGCTTGATCGTTGCGGGAGCCGGGCCGATTACCCACGACGAATTCGCCGAACAGGTGAACGATGCATTCTGGTCACTGACGCCCTCGGCTGCCCAGCGCACACGGACGCCGGCCGTGCCAGTGGGAGGTGTCGTCGTGGAACCACGGGAACAAAAGGGCACGCTTGTGTCCCTGATGATTCCAATCCCCGTTTACAACGATCCCAATCGCTACGCACTGCATGTGATGAATGCGGTGCTCGGATGCGGCATGAGTAGTCGTCTCTATACACAACTCCGCGATCGTTTGGGGCACGTCTATTCAGTGAACTCTTCGATCAACGCGTACGCACGAGGGGGTGTGCTTGCGATCGAATTCGCGACAAACCCGGAGCACGCCATCCAATGCATCATCGAAAGTGTGGAGCAGCTGATTCGTTTGGCGTCGGGAGATGCGATCACCGAGGAAGAACTCTGGCAAGCCAAACTTCAAGTCCGTGGACAAGCCTATTTGGCAAGTGACTCCATTCCGACCCGCGTGGGAAGACTTGCGACGCAGCAGATCTATCTCGGATCACCCCTCGGGGTTCCAAGACTCTTGGAAGACATTGATGCAGTGGACATGGTTTCGCTCTCTCAAGTCGCACGCGACATCGTCGGACCCGGTTTGGGTTCACTTTCAATCGGGATTGCGGGTCGCATCCCTGGTAGCGAAGACCAAGCCCGAGAGGAACTTGCGGCTTTGCGCGATTGTTTTGCCGAAATGGCAACCGAAAGTGCATAAGCAGTTCAAATTCGCCAACCAGGCCCGAATCAACACCTAGTTTTTAGGGAAAACCCCCTCGCCTAGTGGAGAGATGGCAATGGCTATCCCTGAACATATTCGGAAGAACTGGATCGAGATTCAAAAGCGTTACGAATATCCCGTCAACGCAATTGGTGTGAAGATCACGGACAAGGACACCAAGACTCTCAACGTCTGGAAAGAAGAGGGCATCGACGAGTACCAAAAGAAGTAGTGCGTCTTCGTCACGAAACTTGCTGAACCATCCTGATAGCCCCAACCACCTTGACGTCCTATGACCACTCACGATCCGAACCAGCGCCTGAACACCATCATCGAAAACGCGAAGACGGGCAACCGCGTGATGGCACGCGTTGATCTTGAAGCACTTCTCCCCGCCGTTTCCGATCAGCCTTCGGCTTGGATTTGGCAAGCTTGGCTATCCGATTCGCCGACCGCGATGATCGCATCGCTGGAACGCGCATTGGAGATCGATCCCGACAATGAAATCGCACTTTCGGGTCTGATCTGGGCCGAGTCGTTGAAGGATTGGTCGAGCATCGCTGAAACGGAACCCGCCGCGGTCGTTGAGAATGAAGCGTCGTTCGAAGAATTTGAACAACCGAACGATGAAACGTCGATCGAAGCAGAGCTGATCTGCGAAAACGATCCGCGTTTCGAAGAGGTCCGGATCGAAGAGCAAGCCGAGAGCGACGAGCCGATCGCGGCTGCAATTATCGAAGACGCAGCACCTGAAGAAATTGCTCTCGCATCAGGCAACGCATTGGATGAGCACGAAGCAGCCGACGATGCTCTGCCAAACGACGGAAATGGAAATGAATTCGATCTAGAACAAGACACAGCCACCGTCCCAGAACTGGAGTCGCCTTCCACGGATGAGATTCCATCGGATGAGATTGCTGCTGGCCAGCTGATTGTCGCCGAACTCGATTCGGAAGAGAACGAGCAAGCTGAAACAGAGTCGGATGAATCGCTCATTGTCACCGAAGAATGTGTGATCTTAGAGTCGGTGAGCGAAGAACCGCCGAGCGAAGACTGTGTGATCGAAGCATCACAAGCGGATGAGGAAGGACTCGCAGAAGAGCCCATCGAAGCTGAGTCTTGTGCCGATGAGTCGGTTCCGGAGTTGGAGGATCAGCTTCTCGAAGAGGTGCAGTCGCTCGTTCAAGAACAGCCTTCCGAAGAGCCGGAGCCAGAGTCCGTCATCGAACCCGAAGCAGACCCGATTTCGGAGTCGCACTCCGACGTGGATCCTGAAGCTGTCTTCGAGACAACTCCTGAATCGAATGATGAATCCAGTGAGGTATTGTCCGGCGATAGCGAGGAGCGGCCGATGGTCCTCGCGGTTGATGACAGTCCGACGGTCCGCAAGCTCGTCGCGATGACACTGGAGCGTGTCGGCTACGAAGTGGTGACCGCCGCCGACGGTGTGGCGGCACTCAACCTCCTCGCAGAGCGTTTGCCGGTGCTGATCCTCTCGGACATCAACATGCCTCGCATCACTGGATACAAGCTTTGCAAGCTGGTGAAGAAGCACCACCGAACCAATCACATTCCCGTCGTGATGCTGTCGGGCAAGAACGGCGTCTTTGACAAAGTGCGAGGTCAGATGGTTGGGTGTGCTGACTACATCACCAAGCCGTTCGAGTCTCATGATTTGATTGACAAGGTTCGCCGCTACGCCCTCGTTTCAGCCAATAGCACTGACGAATAGGGCGTTGTCGCCAAGCAACTCATTCCACCCACTGACAATCATGATTTCCTCAGACCATCACTCCAACAGCACCGATACGAGCCTGAAATCTGGGCCGCTTTCGGACGAGAGCCGAATTTTGCTCGAGTCAGCGTGCGTCGACTTGATTGGCGAATTTGAGCAGATGCTCGAAGCCGCACGATCCGAGCGAGAAGCTGGTTTCCTCGGCGAATCCATGCTCCTCGGCAAGAAGATGCTCTTGACGTTGGTCGAGTTTGTGGACGGCTACCTCGAAGCCGAGAAGCTACGAAACGCCGTCGATTTGCTCACCGAAGGTTGCGCGTTGGCCGACGCCGGGATCAAGCTGTCATCGTCCCAAAGTTTTGGGGCGGTGAAACGTGTCTTCGGTCGACGCCCGGCAACGGATGTCGAAGTCGCCGACGCTCACCGATCCCTCGGGACAGCCATCGCGAACGCGCTTTCGGTCGCGCTCAACAGCGCCGTCCAGATTCTCGGCGAAGCACGCATGACCGAAGACATCAATGACAGTCTAAAGCCGATGCTCGCTGAATTGCGGGGGAAGTGGTAATGGATGCATCACACCGCATTCTCGTTGTCGATGACAGCCCGACGGCACGCCGCGTCACGGGAGGGACACTGGAAGAAGCCGGATACGAGGTGATCACGGCGGATGATGGTGACGACGCCATTCGTCTCTTCGATTGTTACCATCCAGACGCGGTTGTTCTGGATGTTGTTCTGCCAAAGAAGAACGGATTTCAAGTTTGTCGAAACCTGAAAGCGCAGAGCATCAACGAACCTAAGATCCTCATGCTGACGAGCAAGTCAGCGGAAAGCGACCAGGAATGGGGTCGCCGCCAAGGAGCTGATGACTACTTGGTCAAGCCATTTCGAGCTGACGAATTGCTTGAGTCTTTAAGACGACTCTTAGCATCCAGCACGTAGCGACGTATCGCAGAACCGAATCACATTCGAGTCCTCGAGTGTGCCCACCTGAACATCCCTCGAGAGCGTTTGCGCTACCGGTGCGCGCCCTTGGAACCCGCCGATGACCGACCATCCTGATTTAACTGACACTGAACTCCATGAAGATCCGGAGCTCGCCGCAGCGCTCACCGCAGCGTTTGGGGCGGACGGCATCCAATCCTTCACGGAGATCGATAAAGAAAAGAAGGGTTCAAGAGCGAGTCTGAGCGATCTCGTGAGCCGCTTGGATGCGGCGATGAATCAACTCGGCGCCGTGCAGCAAGCCAACTTGCCGGAGTCGCCGGACACCGTTGCTAACGAGACTCGATGCGTTGTCATCGAGTGTGCGGGCCAATTGGCGGCCTTTCCCCTGGCGTCGATCACGGAAATCGAGCGTCTGCCCAATTACACGATCTTGCCTCGCACCCCCGCCTGGTGCCTGGGTGTTGCGAACATGCGAGGGCAAATCGTTTCGATTACGGACCTCGCCGCTCTCGCAAACGCGACGCAGGAGAAGGATCAAAGCGATCCGAAAGTCGTGATCGTTCACGGGCGAAGAGCCGACGCACACACCGCAGTGGTCATCGATCGCGTCATCGGTATCCGCAGCTTCCAAAACAAGTTGATACAGAGCCCGGAAGAGCTATCGGCGCCGCTCGCCGCCTTCGCTGATCAAATCGCCAACGCGAACGGCGAACAGATTTTGATTCTCAATGCGGATCGAATCCTTGAGCATCCTGAAATGCAACCATTCATGAACTCCTAATTTCCACGCACGACATCCCACCTCGAACCATCCTCGGAAACCTGCCATGAAATCCAACTCGATCGCTGAACGTTTTCGTACGTGGGCGCCCATCGAAGCCATCTCAACGAAAATCCGCGCCAAGCTCTTGCTGACACTGTTCGGTGTCTCGCTCTTGCCTTTGCTCGTTCTCGGTGCGGTCATGTACAACTCCGCGTCCGATGGCATCCTGGATCAGGCCAATCGGCAACTGGAGTCGGTCCGATCGATTAAGGCCAATCAGGTTGAGAGCTACTTTGAAACCATCCAAAAGCAGATCGGGACGTTCAGCGAAAACCGAATGGTCGTTGAGGCGATGCAGTCGTTTCCCGAGGCTCTCGCAAACTCGCGTGCGGAAGCCGGTATTGGCGACGAAGCGCTGACGGACTTGGCTGCCACGCTCAAGGAATACTACGCCGGTGATTTCGCTGATGAATATCGTCGTCAAACCGGTGCCGAGCCGCCCATCGAGGCCCAGCTTGCTGGTCTCGACGCCGATTCGCTTTACCTGCAACACCAGTACATCGCTGCGAACGTGAATCCGCTGGGTAGCAAAGAGGACTTGGACAATTCGGAAGGCAAGACGTCTTACGACAAACTCCATGCGGAGTTTCACCCGATCGTTCGGAACTACCTTCGCGAATTCGGCTACTACGACATCTTCCTCTGCGATCTTCACACCGGAGACATCGTCTACTCGGTCTACAAAGAGCTCGACTTCACCACCTCACTCATCGACGGTCCTTACAGCGAGACGAATTTCGGACGTGCATTCCGAATGGCTGCCGCCGCTGATAACCCGGACGACATTTTCCTCGTTGACTACGAGCCGTATCTGCCTTCCTACGAAAACGCCGCGAGTTTTATTGCGGCTCCGATTTTCGACGACGGTGAAAAGATCGGCGTGGCGATCTTCCAGATGCCGATCGCAAAGATCAACCAGATCATGGCGGAACGGACTGGCCTTGGGCAAACCGGTGAGACCTACGCGATCGGTCCTGACAGCCTGTTCCGATCCGAAAGCCGCTTCCTCGAAGAGCTGAACGTCGGGTCGACGATCATCAACGATCGTCTTCCAGTGACCACGACCGCGGCCACGCTCGCGCTGCGAGGTGAAAGTGGTACCGGAATCATCGACGACTACCGCGGAAAAAAGGTTCTCTCTTCCTGGGCACCCATCACGATTTACAACGGCGTTGAGGGGGAGAGCGAGCCGATTCGTTGGGCGCTTCTTTCCGAAATCGACTACGAAGAAGTCACCACGCCCATCACGGCGTCGGGTCTCGCTCGTAACGCAGGTTTGATCGTCTTCGTCGGTTTGATCATCGGTATCTTCTTCGCCTTCCAGTTTGCAAAAGGAATCACGCAACAGGCCGAATCCATCAATGACATGCTGATGCAGATCGGTATCGGTGACTTTGATGCCCGTGCCGAAGTGGTCACCAATGATGAGCTGGGTGACGTCGCGGTCGCGTTGAACGCGATGTGTGACAACACGCTGTCGCTGATTCAATCGCGGGAAGAACGCGAGCAGATCGAACAGTCCATCTTCGAGCTTGTCCAAGAGATGGAGGAGATTGCGGAGGGGGATTTGACGGTCACGGCTGACGTTCGTGAAGACATCACCGGTCCCATCGCCGGCACGGTTAACTTCATGATCGGACAACTTCGCGAATTGGTGAAACGCGTGAAGTCCGCGACTTCACACCTGGGTGAATCCGCGGATGAGGTCCGTGCGATCTCCGTTGCCTTGTCGGATAACTCTTCGCAACAGGCCGAACGCATCGTTGAAACCAACACCCAAATTCGTGAGATCACCGAGTCCATTCAGTCGGTGGCGAAAAAGTCACAGATCAGTGCCGAGGTTGCAGAGAAAGCCAAGGAATCGGCCGCGAATGGTTTGCAAGCCGTGTCCGATACGGTCGACGGCATGCAGCGGATTCGTAATCAGGTGCAGGAGACTTCGAAACGAATTAAGCGTCTCGGTGAGTCGTCTCAGGAAATCGGTGAGATCGTTCAGTTGATTGCTGAGATTGCGGACCGAACCAGTATTCTCGCACTGAATGCATCGATCCAAGCGGCGATGGCGGGTGACGCTGGACAGGGTTTCGCCGTGGTTGCAGAAGAGGTCGAGCGGCTTGCGGAACGAAGTAATGATGCGACGAAGCAAATCGCGACACTGATCAAAGCGATTCAAACCGAGACTAGCGAAGCAATCACCGACATGGAGGAGTCGACACGTGAAGTGGTCGAAGGATCGCAACTCGCGACCCAGGCGGGTTCCACGCTCTACGAAATCGACAACGTCTCCACTCAGCTCGCGGAACTCATTTCGGATGTGTCCAAGGCGACCGATGGTCAAACCGGAGCCGCCCGACAGATTGCCGAGACGATGGCCGAGATTTCCAGCAACACCGGCCTTGCCGCCGAACGCAGTCAAACCGCTGCGAGTCGAGTTCAGTTACTCACGGACCTCGCTGCAGAACTCCGTGATTCGGTCTCACGATTCCAGGTGGAGTCGGTCAGTTCGGTATCTCAGGTGACCGAGTTTGAGCCGGTCGAGTTGGTTCAGGTCTCTGACGAAAACCAAGCCGATGACCAAGTGGGTGGAACGCCGGTGCTATTCGGTGACCATGGATTCCCGACTCAGGGAAGCGGCCAACCGGCCGTTTGATTCACGCCTTCCTTCGAAGGCGATCAAACCGGCAAGCATTCCATTCCCAACAAGTAAGTAGTTCTGATGTCATCCATTGACGAGAATTCGATACCCAGTCTCGACGCGATTTCGCAGCTGATCCAGGAAGGACGCTGTGTCGCGCCGGAGCTGCAGGAGATTTTCGGCGAAGAAGCCGAGGATCACTTGCGATCCATCTACGATGGTTTGGATCAATTGCAGACCGACGTCTCCAATCAGGCGGCGATCGCCGAGATCCGAAGAGCCTCGCACACGCTCAAGGGTGCGGCGGGTGCCGTCGGTGTCTCGGCAGTCACTCGCCTTGCGCATCGGATGGAAGATCTGCTCGACGACCTTGCGGACAACGGCCGGCCCGCAACAAGTGAGATCACTCTCTTGTTGCTCTCCACGGCGGATCGTATCCAGGAGCTGACGGGCGATGATTTCGATGTCACGAAGATGGCAGGTCAGATCATCGAACTGTACGAGCAATATCAAGTGCTCTGCCCTTCGGCCGGCCAGGACGCACCGGCATCGATGGATGACGGGGCTGTTCCGAGTGAGTTCGAAGACGATTTCGATGAGGACGACGCGGAGCTCGCAGCCGCGCTTGCCAACTTCGGAGGCGATTTGGACGATGAACTTGCCGAAACCATGGTGGATGAGGAGCAGGCGAACGTTCAATCCGCGACGACCGCGTTGAGCACGGAAAGTGCGTCTGAACCGGCCGCCGAGAGGACGGAATCCAGCGAGGTACAGGAGAGAGCATCCAAGTCCGAGGCACACATCCGCGTGCCTCTCAGCCGACTCGACGAGCTTGTTCGTTTGGTTGGTGAGATGATCATCAATCGCAGTGAGTTCGCCCAGCGACTGGCTGATTTCACCGACCAGATCGACGACATGCAGATGGCTCTGCACCGCTTGCGCGGCGTGACGGATGAGGTGGAGACAAAGTACAGCGTTGAGGCCCTGAACCAAATGGACGGTTCGGGGACATTTCGCCGCGACCGATTTGTTTCCAGCCGCTGGCAGCGCTCTTCGATACACGACTCGGACTTCGATTCACTCGAATTCGATCGATACAACGATTTTCACCTGTTGGCACGGACACTCAGTGAGGCGACGGGTGATATCGCGTCGATTTCACATGAGTGCCGAGCCCTTTCGGGTGACTTCGACACGCTTTTGAATCGATGGCAGCGCGTGACACGGGATGCGCAATCTCGTTTGATGCACATTCGGATGGTACCGCTGCGGACGATCGTTCCTCGCTTGGGTCGATCTGTTCGAAGCACCGCCGCGCAATGCCAAAAGTTGGTGAACTTCGTGGTTCGCGGCGATCACACCGAATTGGATAAGACGGTACTCGAGGAAATTGCGGATCCGCTGCTTCATCTGGTACGGAACTCAGTGGACCACGGTATCGAATCGACTGAGCAGCGGGCGGCTCTGGGTAAGCCTGAGACCGGAACACTGACGATTCACGCGGTCAACCAAGGAACGCAGCTCACCATTCGAGTCGAGGATGATGGTGGCGGACTTGATACGCAACGCATTCGTGCCCGCGCAATCGAAAGAGGTTTGATCTCCGCGGAGCAATCGCTTTCAGAACGTGAAATCCAGCAGTTGATCTTCGCTCCCGGATTTTCGACGGCGGAATCGGTGTCTGATGTTTCCGGTCGCGGCGTCGGTATGGACGTCGTTCGTGAAACCGTCGCTCGGCTCAAAGGGATCATTCGAATCGAAAGCGAGGTCGGTCGTGGCACACGCTTCACGATCATTCTCCCCACCAGCCTCGCCGTCACGCGCGCCTTGTTCGTGGAGAGTGCCGGAGCGTTGTTCGCGCTACCGATGCAAGCGGTGAAGCAGATCTCGCGGTCGGAACCGTCCAAGACTAGTTTCATTGGTGAAGACCCGATGATCGAAGTGGCAGGTCGAACGCTGCGACTTGCCAACCTCAGCGAAAAATTGGGACTCGGTCCGGGCCCAGACCACAGCAATCCCTCTCCGATGTTAGTCATCGAGTCGGGCGACCGATCCGTGGCTGTCACTGTCGACGACATTCATGGTGGGCACGATATCGTCGTTAAGTCGCTCGGCGATCATCTTCGAACAGTTCCCGGGGTCATCGGTGCAACCGTTCGAGGTGACGGTAGCGTGATTCCGATTCTCGATCCCGCCGACCTCGTCGGATTCTGCCGTGAAGCGACACCCGTCTCGTTAGATCGCGTCGCCGCGAAGCGTGTGGGCATTGAGCAACGTCGGCATGTCCTTGTCGTAGACGACTCCGTTTCGGTTCGGCGAATCACCTCCAGCGTGATGCGTTCTGGCGGATGGTCGGTGACCACCGCGAAAGATGGTGTCGATGCGATTGAGCAACTCGACGTCGCGGAACAGCTTCCAAGCGTCATTTTGTTGGACATGGAAATGCCCCGCATGAATGGACTCGAGTTGTTGGTGAATCTTCGCGCTAGCGAGGAGTATTCGGCGATTCCTGTTGTGATGGTGACAAGTCGAGCCGGTGCGAAACACCGCGAGCGTGCCATGGAAGCGGGGGCAACGGAATATATCGTCAAGCCGTTCCGTGAGGATCAGCTTCTCGCACTCGCGTCTCGACTCGCGGATCATTCGACTGCCATGGCGGAGACAGTGTAATGATCGGCTCAACGACATTCAGCCAAAGCGACGAGCGATTTCGAATCGTTCCGATCGATGTCGGGCAGCACCGTCTTGCGCTGCCGGCGGAAACACTCCTTGGAGTGCGCGACGATTGGAAGATTCTCGAAGAGAGCACACCGCAAGCCGGATATGTCGTCCAGTGTTCGTCCGGGCCGATCGCGGCGATCCATCTCGCACAGTGGCTGGGTGGGCCGCCCGACGTCCAAAACTCCCAGTTGGTCGCCGTGAGGAGTATCCACTCGCATGAAACGCTGGGACTATTCGTCGACGACGTCGGGCGTCCACGAACGGTGCGTCACCACGAGCTGCATCGAATCCCAAGTTGGGTCGCAAGCGCGGCGCCGATCCCGATGAACTACTGGGCGATTCAAACGAACCAAGACACCAAGGTGCGGCATGTTATCGACGTCGATCGATTTCGAGACCGAGACGGCTCGGAGAGCAACGGGCCCGCTACCCAGGAAGCCCAGGAAGCGATGATCGACCAAGACTTCGGAGCCTCGCCCGTGCAGGGACGAGGTGTGCTGGTGTTTGCGCCGGCGGAGTTGTTGCAATCCAAGATGCGCTGCGCCATCGCGGTCCCGATGTCGCTCGTGCTCGCGGTTCTTGCAGACTTTACCGTACTCGAGGTGCCGACTCGAATTCCTCACTTGGCCGGCGTGGTTCTTTGGAATGGATTCCCCGTGCCAGTGATTCGCCTCGGCCAGGCTCTTTCTCTCCATGATCACGAGCGGTCACTAACGAACGGTACTTCGGACCCTTCCGTCCGAATGCTGCTCGTTCGGACTCCGAATGATCAGGTGATCGCGTGCCTGACTCATTCTCAGATGAGAACGCAACGCACGCCACAGACCACCGGTGCCTATTTCGACCACGATTTGAATGCCGATCTATTGCTCGGTTCATTTCTCACGGCCGACGGACCCGTCGCTGTTCCAGATTTCGATCAACTGCTCCGTGTCACCCCTGAAACGGCTCAGATGATGCTCCAAGAGAACCTCTAACGATCAAGACTCACCCTCGACATAGCGGAAGACACCATGACACCCGAAGACATACAAAACAACCTGGACACGGCTTGGATCGTCGTTGCGGCGGTGCTCGTTTTCTTTATGCAGGCAGGATTTGCCATGCTCGAAAGCGGGATGGTTCGTTCAAAGAACTCCATCAACGTGATCATGAAAAACTACACGGACATGTGCTTCGGCGCGATCGTGTTCTGGGCACTCGGATACGGGTTGATGTTCGGCAGTTCGTCGGGCTACTTCGGAACCGACCATTTTATGCTCGGTGAGGGAGAGGGAAGCGAGCTTGCCATTCTCTTTTTCCAGATGATGTTTGCGGCCACCGCGGCAACGATCGTTTCGGGTGCCTTAGCGGAGCGGATTCGATTCGTCCCGTACCTGTTCGCCGCCATGACCATCACTGGGGTGATCTATCCCATTTACGGCTCATGGGTCTGGAATGCTGATGGATGGCTCGCAACGCGAGGCTTCGTCGACTTTGCGGGTAGCACGGTCGTCCACTCCGTGGGCGGTTGGTGTGCCTTGGCGGGCGTCATGGTGCTCGGACCACGTTTGGGTAAGTATGCACAAGACGGGCAGTCGCGGGAGATCGGCGGCCACAACCTTCCCCTGGTTGCATTTGGCGGTCTGATCCTTTGGTTCGGTTGGTTCGGCTTCAACGGTGGATCCACACTGACCGCGGATCAGTCGATCGGGAAGATCTGTTTAAACACTCACTTGGCGGGTGCCGCGGGTGTGGTCGGATTCATCATGGCTCGTGTCATCTTCGGTGGAAAGCTGTTGATGACTCAGACGGTCAATGGCGGACTCGCCGGATTGGTCGGCATCACCGCCGGCTGTGCGACCATGGATCCCGCCTACGCCGTCGCAACGGGCCTCGCCGCCGGTTTCGTTTGTGTGATCGCGATGAGCTTGTGCGAACCGCTGCAACTCGACGATGCGGTCGGTGCAATCGCGGTGCACGGTGTCTGTGGTGTCTGGGGGACGCTCGCGGCCGGCATGTTCTACGAGGGTGACTTGATGAACATGGCTCGCGTTCAAACTCAGTTGCTCGGCATCACGGCAGCCTTCCTGTGGGCGTTCCCGACTTCGTGGGTCACGTTCAAGATCATCAGCGCCATCGTCGACCTTCGTTGCTCAAGCATGGACGAGCAACGCGGCCTCGACTTTACCGAACACCACGAGGTGGGTTATCCCGAGTTCCAGGGACAACTGCACGCCTGATTTGGAAACGAAACTCCTCCCTACGTGGAAATCGAAACATGCCTGTGAACGAACAAGAACGAAGCGTTCGCCGCCGCCTGATTTTTGCGGCGATGAACGGAAACGCGACGCCAACGGCGATCGAGAAAGCCATCGACACACTCGATAATGAGTTTGGCGATGTCGAAGAGATTCGCTTCAACCAAGTCATCCGTCGGTTCCAGCAAACTCTGGATGCAACGGAAGCGAACCTCAATGCGGTGCTCGGCAAGGTCATGACGTTGCGTCAAAAGCCTGCCGAGGAACTCGGTCCGGATCCGCGCAACGGTGTTGCGATCCAGCCTCGCAGCCCTTCCGAACGTGGACCCTCGCCCGGGGCCGCGACTCGACGTGTCGGTTTGCACCACGTGTTCGCCACAATGGTGGAAACCTTCGTGGCACACTTGCGAAACCTGGGCAACGGCAGTGACCGTCACTTGCTCGAAGCATTGCTTCAGTCTCCGGAGATCGAAAAGTTGCCACCACGCGTTGCGAAAGCGATCCAGGATTGGACGCAGTCGCCGCAAGGCACGCTCGAAATCCAAGGAACGGTCGAGGACTATCGAACGGTGATCCACGCGATCTACGTTTGGCTTTGCCAGAAGCTCGGACCCGTCGATGCGGACCGGTTGCTTTCCGGTGTCGTTCGAACCGCCGAAGCACTTCCCGAGGCCGCCACGAACTCGCCCCGCCAATTGCTTTAAGAGCGGGCTCGAGCTTTAGGATGCCGCCGGGCGTCGACGTTAAACTGGGGCGGGTAAGACTTCTTCCCGCTCTGGTGTTCCGTCGTGAATCTACGTTTCGCTACCGCCTGTCTGTTCGTCAGCCTCGGCGCGGTATCACTGTTTCTGTCGAACCTCCGTGCACAGTCCGGTGACGATTGGATCTGCGTCGGAGGTGACCGAGGATGTTCTCGGTATTCGACGCTCACGGAAATCAACCACGACAACGTGAAACAACTTCGCGTCGCGTGGACCTTTCGGACAGGCGAGCTCGTCGGCGGCAAAGGCCGAACCATCGAATGCACCCCAATCGTCGTTAAGGGTGTTGCATACATCACCACGGCAAACCGGCGCGTGATTGCGCTCAACGCCGCCACGGGTGAGTCGCTGTGGGAGTTTGATCCGAAAGACTACGGCCCTCTTGCGGGGCCACTCGCATCCGGGGGCGTCAATCGCGGAGCAGCCTATTGGTCTGACGGACAGCCGGAGGGTGAAAGACGCATCTTGCACGGCACTTCGGATGGTCGTCTTTACTCGATTGATGCGAGGACGGGACGGCTCGACCCGAATTTCGGTGACCGAGGTGCAAAGGATTTGCGTGACGACATCCAGCGCGACATCGCGAAGCTTGGTTATGGTCCGACATCGGCTCCCGCGATTTGCGGCGATGTGGTTGTTCTCGGGGTCTCAAACGGCGAAGGCCCCGGTATCGCCGCACCTGGCGACGTGCGGGGCTTTGATGTTCGAACCGGCAAACAGTTGTGGCGATTCCACACGGTTCCTCGCCCCGGCGAACACGGAAATGAAACTTGGGCGGGCGACTCCTGGAAGAACCGAGGCGGGGCGAACGCGTGGGGTGGAGCGAGCGTTGATACGAAGCGCGGTTTGGTGTTTGTCGGACTCGGGTCAGCTGCATTTGACTTTTACGGTGGCGACCGGCACGGTGACAACTTGTTTGCCAATTGCGTTTTAGCGCTGGACGCAAAGAACGGCCAACGACGATGGCATTTTCAAACCTTGCGTCATGATCTTTGGGATCACGATTTACCGGTCTATCCGAATTTGGTAACTGTGGTTCACGATGGTGAACAGATCGACGCAGTCGCGCAGGTGACGAAAACAGGGTTTGTCTATCTTCTCGATCGCGAGACCGGCGAGTCGCTGTTTCCGATCATTCAAACACCGGTGCCAGCTTCAGATGTCCCAGGAGAAAAGGCGGCTGAGACGCAGCCGATTCCCGTCAAGCCACCTCCGTTCTCGGTTCAATCCTTCGACGAATCGAATGTCACGAATATCGCGCCCGCCAACCGTGAGTTCGTACTCAAGAAGCTGTCGGAGGTACGTGGGGGCAAGGCCTTCTTGCCACCAAGTCTGAAAGGCAGCGTGGTTGTGCCGGGATTTCATGGCGGCGCGAATTGGTCGGGGGCTTGCTTCGATCCGACCACGGGAATCCTCTACGTCAACTCGACGAACAGTCCCAATATCATGCAGCTCAAGCCTGCAAAAACCGGAAGCCGTTATCGCTACGGTCACATGGGCTACACGCGATTCTATGATCAGGAGGGCTACCCCGGGATTGCCCCGCCCTGGGGTCAGCTCAATGCAATCGATTTGAACAAAGGCGAATTCGCCTGGCGTTCAATCTTGGGCGAGTATCCCGAATTGACCAATCGCGGCATTCCCCAGACAGGCACCGAGAGTTTCGGCGGCGCAATCGTGACGGCAGGCGGTCTTGTTTTCATCGGAGGCACCAAGGATGAGCGATTCCGTGCGTTCGACAAACGAACCGGCGAAGTTCTCTGGGAGACGCAGTTAGACGCCGGTGCCTACGCAACGCCATCGACGTACCGAGCCGGTGGACGACAGTTCGTGATCATTGCGGCCGGTGGTGCTGGGAAACAAGGGACACGAGCCGGCGATGCGTTTTACGCGTTCGCGCTTCCCGAAGATCCGCAGTAAAACTGTTACGCTCAAAACGTGAATCCCGGTCTGCAATGTCGAAGTTGGTATAAACTCGCGACTCCGATTTCCTCCCTCGTAACGAAGTCTCAAAAAGATGAAACGCTTTGTCTTAACCGGTCTCGTCCTTTTCCTGTACTCCAGCTGTGCGTTGGCCCAAGACGGTTGGAAGTCACTGTTCGATGGAGAGTCACTCGATGGCTGGGCCATCAAAAGTGGGTACGCCACCTACGAGGTCGAAGACGGTGTGATTCTCGGCAAGACTGCCGAAGGCAGCAAGAACACGTTCCTTTGCACGGTCGAGGAGTATGGCGATTTCGAACTTACCTTCGAAGTCAAAGTCGACAACGGACTGAATTCCGGCGTCCAGATACGTTCGAAGTTCAAGCAAGACAAGTTTGCCGACAAGTACGGCGGGCGAGTCTTTGGGCCTCAGGTTGAGATTGAAAGTGGGCCCGGTCAGTCGGGTTGGATCTATGGTGAAGCCACCGGACGTGGATGGTTATCGCCCGAGCCGAAATCCAAAGACAAAGCCGTCAACCAACACGAACATTTCAAGAATGATGCGTGGAACGAGTATCGTGTTGTTGCAAAGGGCGCGAACATCAAGACCTACATCAACGGAGAACTGATCGCGGACCTGAGCGACGAAGAAATCTTCAAGACGCACCCCAAAGGCGTCATCGGATTACAAGTCCACGGCATCAAATCCGGCAGCGGTCCCTTTGAGGTCCGTTGGCGAAACCTGAAAATCAAGTCACTGTAGCTTGATGCATACGGTGGCCTCGTGTCAGGTTTGCGTGAGGCCATACCGTTTTTCAAACGCGTCCACGTCCGCTTGCTTGCCCATCACGAGAATCGTTTCGCCCGTTGCGAAAACTCGATCCCCACCTGGGTTAAAGTCCAAGACTTCGTTCGCGGATTTCACGGCGACGACCAGCAATTCGTGTTGGTCGCGAATGCGGAGTTGAACAATCGACCGACCCACAATTTCGCTTCCATCAGGGATAATGAGTTCCTCGAGGATCAGGTCTTCGAACTCTGGTTTTGCGAGTGATGCGAAAAACTCGGCGGTCGAAGGTCGCGTCACGAGCCGCGACATGTAGTTCGCCACCATCATGTGAGCCATGACGACTTCATCCGCACCCGCTTGGCGTAACTTGCGAGAGGTGCTTTCCTGTTCGGCTTGGGCGACAATTCTCACCGAGGGGCAGAGGTTTCGCGCCGACAGTGTGATGAATACATTTTCAGCATCTGTTGGCAACGCGACAACGATGCTGCTGGCGTTTTGAATGCCGGCCCGGATCAGCGTGTCTTCGTCGGTCGCATCGGCTTGAATCGCGAGGTAACCCTGGCTGACGGCGAGGCGATGATTCGTCTCGTCCAGTTCGATGATGACGAACTGTCGGTTTTGTGCGGCGAGCAATTCGGCGAGTACCGGGCCGCTTTTTCCAAAACCACAGATGATCGTGTGGCCTTGTAGTTTCGTGAGTTCTTTTTCCATCCGTCGCAATCCGAATGCTCGATCGATTTCGCCTTGAAGGACGAGTTGAATCAGCCCTGTGAAGGTGTATGCCCCGGCAGTCGTCCCCATCAAGATGACGAAGATCGAAAGCAACTGCATCGCCCAGTCGCCCCCACTGTGTTCGCTGTAACCGACCGTGGAAATGGTGATCACCACCATCCAGAACGATTCGATCCAGTCGTAACCGGCTACGAAACGGTAGCCAATGACGGACAGGATGACGATCACTGCTAGCGCCAGAGCGCCTCGACGGATCTTGGTGAAAGACGACGACATTCGGACCGAGCCAACAAAAAAGTGGGTGGACGATCAAACCATCGTCCACCCGTCACGGTAGGTCAAGGATACCGAAGTCGGATGAGCAAAGCCGGCGTTTCGGCAACGATTTCGCTGAGGATTGCGTGCGACCGTCGAGTCTCACGCGAAGACGCAAAGCCGCGAAGGTCTCGGGGAAGTCGGGCAAGCTCTCCGCGTCTCCGAGACTTCGCGTGATCACCTTCGCTTCCGTCGCCTCCACAGGGTGGATGAGCAAAGCCGGCATTCAGCAACGTCAGGGAAAAAGAGTCCTGACACAATAGTGTTCGGCCCGCCATTTGCTGGGTGCAACGTTCGGTTCGTTTTGCAAGCTTCGAATGCTAGCAGATGCGGTCGTGCAAGAGTGTCCGGTGTGCGTGATTTGGGTGATTCATTACTTCGAACAACCGTGAAACTTGGCGCTCGCGCTGTTTTGCGTGACGCTGTGTACATCAGCCTGTGGAACTCCATCGCATCGCGCAAAACGGGTTTCTGATGGTCTCCACTTGCGTTGGTGACGCGGGATGGTTGTTGGTGAAATGCCAACGTCAACGAAAACCCGGCGACGCAAACGCCCTTCGACAAATGCAAACGAGCCTGCTCAGCGCTCGTCAGAATCGAAGATCGACCCTCGAGACTTGACCGGCTTGAAATTCTTCAAGAAAGTCCGGCCGCTATTGGATACGCTTGCGCACATTGGCACCGAACGCGATAAAGCAAATCAACGCGATCTTACGATGGATCAGTACGGTGTTCTCGTACTGATGTGGCTCTTCAATCCCGTTTTGACATCGCTTCGCGGGCTACAACAGGCCAGTGGA
>JBCBOT010000087.1:0-25155 GCA_039821165.1 Planctomycetota bacterium
CCCAATCCCATGCCAACAGCCTCCAAGTGGTGAGGCTATAGGATAGCGCGAACTCGCGAAAATCAACACGCTGCTAGAGCTCATCGGAACCTTCAAGAGTGGCTGCACTTCTTCTGAAGTCAAGAATTCGGAACTCACTACCGAGGGCAGGACGATTGGTCTTTCTAACAACAAAGTGGGCTGCCCAGCACCCAGTCTGCCCTCTAAGAATCGTTTGAGAGCTCCACCGAGCTCAGGCTCCTGCGCTGCAATCGGAGAAAGTAATGACGAAAACAGGACCGACAGAAGTAGACTTCGCATGTTGGTCTCCAGCTCCAAAGGCAGTTAATCCTCCGCTCACAACTACTGGTTTTGCAGCTGTCGCCCCGACTGTCAATGTTCCAATTTCGATCACGCTGATTAACATCCCTCTGCTGAGTCTGCAGAATCGGCTAGCCGGCCGCAGCGTTAAGAAGCCCCAATTGCAGGAATTTCTGTTCTGCACACATCCAAATGTGGCCGAAGAGCTGACTCAAGCTTGATCATGTGATCAACCATTTGTTCCTGGATGGCTGGCCAGGTTGCCTCATCGCTTCGGTAGCCACCGCCTGTCATGTTGGATGCAATTCGGCAGCTGCGTTTGTCATCCAATCGCTGCCAGGAAAGCGGGCCGCCGAATTGCTGTTCGATCGCTTCCTTTCGTTCATGAAGCCAGTCAAAGATCTGTTTGTTTGCTTCGTTTTGTCCCGTTCCGCGATCAATGTAGAGTTCTGCGGTCGAGTCATCTTTTCGGATGACATAGTTGAACCCGAGGCCCCGAATCCCTGAGCCCGCTCCGATCCAGTGATATTCACCGGGCGATATGTTTGAATGAAGTTGTGTTCGACTTGATGCATGCCGAAGCAATTGCTGCCAGAACTTGAGCCGGATACCGTAACGCTCGGCCCTTTCTTGACGACCGCGTTGCTCCTTGTCACGAACTTGAACCTGATACTCTGCTGCCTCTGGCAACGCAATAACCTGCTGCACATCCAATTGCAATCGCTCGCCATCTTGATATGGTCGCATGCGAACAGAACGAATGTCGATGCCGCGATCGTTCAGCCACATCACGGCCGTCGTAAGCTCTTTCGAGAATTCCGCTGAAGCCAGAACGATTCTCACATCTTGGGCAAAGTCATCTTCGTCATCGGATTCCCATCCCAGGAATTCTAAAAGGCTCGACCTAGGATCGATTGTTTCATTGATCCTTTGAAGGTAGCGGCCATAGATCTCCACTACCTTGCCAAACGTAAGCGTAGACACCATTGCTGCATATCGAATGGCCTGGAGCTCCATGTGGCCGCCAGCTTCAGTTCGCTTGAGCTCGATAACGACCAAGTTGGCGTCGCGGTCAACAGCCAGAAGATCGATCCTTCGACGAGACACTCGCCAAACTCTTCGCTCACGACTAACGAATCCGGTGCAATTACGTCGACCTGCTTCCGCAGTAAGCGCTGCAAGTCTCCTCGTTCGGTAACTCCAGCGTCACTGAACGTTGTCTCGGCGATCTTCCGGATCTCTTCGTTACTCAGCTCATAAATTGCCCCTCTTAACAAGCCAAGAACCGCCTCGTTGACTGGCGAAAAGCAAAACGATAGCATTTGACAAAGTGAGACACAAGCAACAGCTGAGACACAAGCAACAGCTGTAACGTACCCATGGGGGGATACCTGTGTCCGTGTTGGTAAACGAACAAGAGTTCTTCACCGCGACCGAGATCGCTGATGATGTTGGCGTTGTGCGCCAAACACTTTGGCGATGGAGGCAGAAGGGAAAGATCCCCAAAGGTCATCGTTATCGAGACCGACAGATACTTTTCACCCACCAGGAACGTGAGCAGATCCGCGAGTTCGCTCACAAACTTGAACCAATAGACGAACAACAGTCGAGAGATTAGGTCCGCCCATTTCCAACAGTCGCCACGGAGGCACAAGGATGAATGCGAAACGAAAAGCCGTTGTCTTGCTAAGCGGCGGTCTCGACTCAGCGACCGCAGCTGCGATTGCAAAGTCAGAAGACTACGACATCGATAGAGCGTCACAATCGTCGCCCCCTGCCCGTCCACCTCCAATCTGCGGAGCACCGTCATGATTTCATGTAGCTGTGTTCGTCTGGCGACAGTTCTCGTCGTCGCCCTCTTCGCTCAGCACGCGTTCGCGCGAGGTCCGTCAAAGGAGCCTGTCGCGCGATTTGGGTTTGGTGACTCGGTTGAGGCCACTTTCGGGACAGCGACGGTTGATGCGGACGGTTCGGCGGGGTTTGGGAAAGGGTTGAGCGGCAAATGTCTGCACGTTGGGAGTGGCTCCGTCACTGCGGTGCGAGTCAGCGGTGAGCGTATGAAGTTTGCGCCGTCCGCGGACTTCTCGGTTTCGTTCTGGATTCGTATGAACGCGACCGACGACGCCAACATGCTGGTTATTGGCAACAAGTCAGTTCCGAATCTGAATTTGCAGTCTCAGAAGAAGTCCGGCTGGATGTTTGGGCTGAGTCACGGAACGTGGATGTGGAACATCGGATCCGGCAAACGTCGTTTGCTGTATTCGCGAGACAATGGAAGTCGCATGCGAGCCAACGATGGCCGCTGGCATCAACTGGCAATGTCCTTCGATCATTTTCAGTCGGTCGTGCGATTGTTCTTCGATGGCGTCAACGTCGCGACTTACAACGTCGTCGATTCGACTGGATTCGATTTCTCCAGCGACGAACTGCTGACGATTGGTGGGAATGTGGCGGAGAACTCGGAGCTCGATATCTCCCCGGAAATCAAAGATGGCGCCCAGCAATTGCAGAAGCTGGTCAACGCGTTCAACGAACTCGATTTGCCTGACCTGAAGCCGGACGAACTGATGCAGATCGTCATCGAACCCGAACGGTTCGCTGCGGCGAAAGCGAAAGACACCGAATCCGAGATCAGCGACGACCAACTTGCAGCGCTCGATCGTTTGGCTAGTCAGTTGATGCGGAACCCGTACACCAGGTCGCTGACTTCATGTTGGTCGCTCCGCTGCTGAAGGTCTACCAGCTCGATGATGACGGGACCATCACCATCAACGAATCAAAAGCTCGCGAGTTCACGCAAGAAGAAACGCTCGCTGCTCCCGAGTTCGATATTGATGAACTCGCAATCTGGGATCGCGCGATTTCGACGAAGGAGGTCGCCGACGCGTACGCAACTCGGTTCATGACGAAGACTAAAACAGCTCCGCTGGAATTGAAGAAGCTCACTGCGGCCGCGTTCAATATCCACCACGGCGGCAAGCACGAAACGATCGAAGAAGACGGTTGGGATTCTCGGATCGCTATCGCAAAACTCATTGAGCGAGAGAAGATCGACGTCGTCATGATGCAGGAAACGTACTCGTCAGGCGACTTCATCGCGGCAGAACTGGGCTACTACTTTGCGACGACTGTAGATTGGGATTACCTGAATCAGGGAGCAAACATTTCCATCCTGAGTCGCTATCCAATCGAAGAAATCTTTGTGTCGCCGAAATCGTCGTTCATGAATGTCGCGGCACGAGTTGCGATCAGTCAGACGCAGGACATCCATGTGATGTCCAACTGGTACGGTATGCGAAACTTCAAAGACGTGTACGAGTTCAACGCAGATCGCTTCGCGGATTCGGATCGAATTCCGACACTGTTCGCCGGAGATTTCAACGCGGTACCTCACACCGATGGCGGCAACAGTCCGGCATCTCGCAAGTTGCTGGACTCAGGATTTCGCGACGCGTTTCGTGAACTGCACCCGGATAGCAAGACGCACCCCGGGTATTCCCATCGGAGCGGCAGCCGAATCGATCAGCTCTACTACAAAGGCAAGGGACTTCGGAACAAATCGACCGAAGTCTTTTCCACGTGGCCGACAAAGTTTCCGTCTGATCACTTCCTGATCAAGACGGTGTTCGAGTTGAATTACAGAACACGTTGAGTTTGACGTCACTGTGACCGTCAGGAAATCGAAATGCACGCGGGGAGAATCATGATTGGAAAATTGGCGCTCATACTGGGTCTCATCCTGAACGTGGCGGCCGTGAGTTCGGCGCAGGACGACAAGCCGTTGCGGTCGGATGTCAGTCCGAGCGACACGACGCTCAGAGTTCTGACCTACAACATTCACCACGGCCGCGCGATGGATGGTAAGTTCGACTACGAACGTCTGGCGGCGACCATCGCCAAGCTGAAACCCGATGTGGTCGCTCTTCAGGAAGTGGACAACAAGACCGGGCGTTCTAGTGGAGTCGATCAGGCGGCAGAACTTGGCAAGCGTCTTAAGATGAACTATGTCTTTGGCAACGCACTGTATTACAGGGGCGGTCAGTACGGAGAAGGCGTCCTGTCGCGGTTCCCGATCAAAGAATCGAAGGCGCACCACTTGCCGTATCGATTCGGCAACGAACCTCGCACCGCGCTCGCAGTTCACGTCGTTCCGGACAACGGCTTGCCCGAGTTCCTTTTCGTCGGAACGCACCTCTGCCATCAAAACGGTGAAACCCGCGTAGAGCAAACACGGGAATTGAAGAAGCTGTTCACCGGTGTGAAGACCATGCCCGTCATCATGGCTGGCGATCTAAATGCTCGCCCGAGTAGCGCGGCGATGAAGGTACTGCTGGAGAAAGACTGGATTGATACCGTTGCGCCAAAGTCTCGAATCGACTACATCCTACTCCGGAAGAAAGACCCGTGGAAAGTTGTTGAGACAATCATTGTCGACGAACCTGTAGTGTCAGATCACGATCCTGTCCTGACGATTCTGAAATGGCAGGGAAAGAAGTAATGCAGCATTACGATTTCGCACGATTCCAGCCCGGCAAATTCGCAGTCTTCGCAATGACGTTGGGAATTGCGATCGCATGCGAAGCTCATGCGTGCCCATCGCACTGCCAAGAAAGAGGTCCCGCCGCTCATCTAACCTTCGACGCGAACACGACCGAGAAGACGGGCCGCGGTGAAGCCGTCACCAACGGCAACATCAAATTCGTTCGCGGTCTGACGAACAAGGCGATTCGATTCCAGGCCGACGGCTCCAAACCTTCTATCAACTTCGCGCCGCAGAAAGCTGACTTCAATCCGTCAAAGAGCTTTTCCGTTGCGACCTGGTTCCGAACGACAGTTGGTTCCGATCAACGAATCGTGCTCCTTTCGACGAAGTCGGTTTCTGATAACGGGCTGTCCTCGCAGCGAAAACGTGGCTGGATGATGGGCGTCGCAAACGGCACCTGGTGGTGGAACATGGGGTCCGGTCGAAGAAGAATCAGCTACGACCGCACGAATGGGCAGTTCATGCCAGCGAACGATGGCCGCTGGCATCAGTTGGGGATGACCTACGACGCCGCGACACATCTGGTTCGGCTGTACTTCGATGGCAGGAACAAGGTGACCTACAACGTCCGTGATTCCGGCAGCTTCGATTTCGGTACCGACGGTGGGCTCACGATCGGCTGGACAGAAACCGAACAGACTCACATCGCCACGGAACTGCCAGCGTTTACGCGCGGCGCGGAGCAGCTTCAGAGAATGTTGGACGCATTCACGGCCCTCGGGCTCGAGCCGGTCACACAGGGTGAGTTCAAGACGTTTGTCAGCCGCCCAGCCAGACTGCTCGCGGAACGTGTTCAGAAACTCCGAGACGACGGAAGCGAACAGTCGCTCAAGCTCGTGGAGCGAGTCAAAGATGCGGACCTCAAGCAGATCGAAACGCTTTCAAGACAGCTGATGCGCAGCCCTTATACGGTTCACCAGAGTTCGTACTACAACGAAGTCGCTCTGTTGTTCAAACTGTACCGGATTGAGGACGGCAAGGTCGTGATTCACCAACCGACGGCCGAACGTCTCGCGAAACGCGACGTGCTGAGGCGTCCGGAATTCGACATGGACGACCTGAAGATCTGGAATCGCGTGGTCGCGCCGAGGGAATTCCATGCTGCGTACAACGAGTTCTTTCCTTTGCAGGAAGTGGTTCGAGCCGAATGCCCGACTGCTTTGACTGCAGGTTCCTGGAACATTTACCACGGCGGTCTTCACCAATCGATCGACGAACACGGAGTCGATTCGCGTGATGTGATTGTTGAATTGCTGAAGCGCGAGAAGGTTGACGTCGTGATGATGCAGGAAACGTATTCCTCCGGCGACCACATCGCCGCAGAGCTGGGTTTCTACTACGCCACGACGATCGACTGGGACAACATGTTTCAGGGTGCCAACATCTCGGTGCTTAGTCGGTACCCGATCAAAGAGATCGCGGTTCCGCCGAAATCCACCTTCATGAACGTGACAGCCACGGTCGCCTTGAGCAACAACCAGGACATCTACGTGATGTCAAACTGGTTCGGCATGCGGAACTTCGACGACGTCTTCGCGTTCAACAAACAGCGCTTCGCAGAATCGGACCGCGTGCCCGTTCTCTTCGCAGGCGACTTCAACGCGGTCCCTCACACGGATGGCGGCACAAGTCCCGCATCTCGGAAACTCCTGGAGGCTGGATTCACCGACGCCTACCGCAGCCAGCACCGGACTGTTAAGTCTCATCCGGGCTATACGCACCGCAGCAACAGACGGATTGATCAACTTTACTTCAAGGGCAAGTTGCTCAGTCACCGCGGAACAACCGTTATCTCGAAGTGGCCATCCGGGTTCCCGTCAGACCACTACCTCATCAGAACTCAGTTCGACCTGAACCAAAACAGTGCCGCGTCTGAGAAGTCTGCCCCTTAGGCGCGGTCCTTGGGAGTGATCACATTGCTGGATTGTCGGGGCTAGCTTTCTTCGATGCGGTAGAGACTCTTCTTGGTTCGCAGAAAGATCACACCATCGACCAGCGCTGGGGACGCCTGAATGTTGCTGTCGAGTTGGTTGGTAGACAGTTTGCGGAAGCCGTCCGCTGATGGTGCGAACACGGTCGTCATGCCTTTGTCGTTGTGAACGAAGAGCTTGCCGTCGCCATAGGTGATCGACGCCGCGTAGTTGCCGCTCAGTCGTTCTCGCCAGTGAACGTCGCCCGTAGCCGCGTCGACACACGACAACACGCCGTTGTCGCTGACCATGTACAACTCACTGCCGACCACGATCGGTGAAGGAATAATCGGCGCGCCTTTGTTGGTCTTCCAGAGTAACTCGCCGGACTTGTGACCGTGGGCGTCGCTCAGTTGAATCGCCATCAGCGAGCCGTCGCCATAACCACTGGTCACGAACGCCCGGCCGTCGGCGATGATGGGCTTGGTCACTCCCGCGTAGCCGAAGTACTTGACGCTCCAGCCTTCTTTCCCGGTCCGCGGATCAAACGTGGTGACCTGATTCGCTCCGCCGGAGAGCAGTTTGGTTTGTCCATTGACCTGCACGATGCTGGGCGTCGAAAACGCTTTGCTGAAGAAGCCACCTTTGGTGATCTTTTCCGAACGCGTCGTTTTCCAGACCTGCTTGCCGGCCTTCTTGTTCAGCGCGATGACGTAACGCTGTTCCATGCCGTCGCAGTTGAAGACCACCATATCGTCCAGCAGCACGGGCGAACTTCCCGGGCCCCACTGGTGGTTGATGACGGTGTCCTTGTTCGTCCACAAGATTTCCGCCGTGCGGCGATCGAGCGCCGCCGTGCCGTAGCTGCCGAAGTGAACGTAAACGTTGCTGTCATCGAGCACCGGTGTCGGCGTGGCGTGTCCGTTGCGAGCGTGCTTCGCGACAAGCTTGTCCGGACTGAAGACTTCGACGTTGAGCCGAATTTTTCCGGATGACGCGTCGAGGCACAGCAGTCGCAGTGATCGTTGTTGATCGATGGAGGTTGTCAGCCAGATTTCGTTTCCGTCGACGATCGGTGACGACCAGCCGGAACCGGGAATCGGCGTTTTCCACGCGACATTCTTCGTGTCCGACCATTCCGACGGCAACGACTTGTCTCCGATCGCGTGTCCGCTGTGTGCTCCTAATTGCCGCCAGGAGACTTTCGAGGTGTCGCTGGTTTCGGACTCATTGGCCGACGCAGCGGTACTGCTCATCAACATGAACAGCGTTGCGATGACAGCGGAAATCGTGTGGTTCTGCATTGGTGCGGTTGCCTTTGAATTCGCGGTGTGTGTGTGTGTGTTTCGGGTGACGACGTGTCGTCGTAGCGGAAGTCGTCAAGGCTCTCGGAGACGCGGTGTTGTTCATTGGCATGATTCTTTGGCAGGAAAATGGGGGCAAGAAAATGAGCCGCATCTTCCTGCCAAAATTGAGCATGAAATCAAGGAACGAACTGGCCGAATGATGTTGTGGATCGCGATGCCGAATCGACCATGCCGAAAGTCCCGGCGACTTTCGCTACGACAAATTGTGATCGTCAAGTTTCAAGCATCGTCAAAGCGGCGTCGGTGTATCGTTTGAGTTTGCTGCGACTCATCCCGAGTCGGCCCATGACCATCAGTCCCTGAGCAATCCCAAAGAAGTACGTGGCGAGTTCGCCCACGTACTCTTCGCCTGACAGTTCGCCGGCTTCGATCGCCTGCTGAAGAGTTCGACATAGCGCGGATTCAACTCGCTTAAGTTCACGTTGAACGATTGCGGCCACATCTGGGTCGTGTGGGACGATCTCCACGGCCGTATTCGTGAACAGGCATCCGTTTCGATGCACCTCTGAACGCGTTCGCAGACGGTTCAGCCATTGGCGAATGCGTTCAATCGGTGAACCATCGCCACTGAGAACCTCCAGCGACTGCTGCGTCACTCGTTGGCCGTAATGCCTGAGGACTGTCGTGAACAGCGCCTGTTTGTCCCCGAACGCCTGATAGAGGCTTTGTCGCCCGAGCCCCGTGGCTTCCACCAGATCGCCGTAACTCGTGGCATCGTAGCCCTGAGTCCAAAACGTCTGCATTGCCGAATCCAAGACGGCAACTTCATCAAAATCTCGCGGTCGTCCAGCCATGAGCGAATGGTATGCATTGTGGAACGATCATTCAACAATAAACCCGAGGGTAAGAAACAGGCCGGATCAAGAAGCGAAGCGATTCGATTCCAGCCGACGGCTCCAACCAAACCGTCTATCAACTTCGCGCCACAGGGAGGTGACCAGGAGCGGTCCGTGGTAGTTGCTGGTATCGTACTCGTGTGAGGGCCGTCCTTGATGCAGACTGGAAAGCAGGAGTTGTGATGGGAACGAAGTCTTCGGTGTTCTTCCTATTGTTGTGTTCAGTCGGGATTGTCCAACGAACAAAGAGTCCTCGCGCAGTATGTCGAGACGCAGATTCAGTACTACAACAACCTTCCCAAAGCCGCAGAACAGATCGGCTCGCCGGAACTCATCGGCTCTATCTCCGATGCCGGCACTGCGACCGCCCTAGTCAGTCTCGCGCGTGACGTTCAACACCGACAACTTCATTACTCGTGAATACAATGCCAGATCACAACGAAATCGATCCATTGTTGGAATCAACCTGCCGGCATTTCTTTCAGCATTGCGGAGGTGGGGCTCGACGCGCTTGCGACGAACCAAGTCCTGAGTAGCGATCTTGCGCCGGTTTCACTCCAGACGGCTTTACGCCCGATGTTGAATCCGCGAGCCAGGTCGAAAAGATGATCGCCTGGAGTACTACTTCTAAAGTGCCATCAGCGACTTCCGGATGCTGGACGGCGCAGGTAGCGAAATCGATCTCTTCGGCGATGACGACAAGTAGAATGATTCGATGCAATTATTCACAACCCTGAAGCGACGTCGTACGATAGCTCGGAATTCAGTCCAGTCTCTGTATGCGAAAGGACAAGCCAAAGCCACGCAGCGATCTCTTTCCGACGGGGACCCATCGATTGGTACTTGCAACTCTGCCAAACGGGAGAAGACAACATGCAGTCACCCACTCGCTCGCTCACGGCACTGACCTTCGCCAGCTTCCTGCTGACTTGCATCACATCGCCATCGCGTGCTGAAGATGTCAAGGCGTGGAACGGACCCGCGTGCAACATCCAACATGGCACGCTTCAGATCGAAGGTCGAGCGGTTGTGCACGAGGATGGCACACCGTTCTGGTGGCGGGGTGATACCGTTTGGTTTCTGCTCAAATGGAAAGAGCAGGACATCGAACGCTACCTGGAAAATCGGCGCAGCAAGGGCTTCACCGTCATCCAGATGGTCGGCAGTTACGGCTTCAAAAAGATGGCTCGCGTCACAAAGCTCGCGTTGGAGAAAGGCATCTACATGGGCTGGCTGCCGACGTGGGGCAATCGCGGCCGCGAGTGGTCAGAAAAGGAATACGCCGACTACTGCAAGCGGCTCGCGGGAACACTGAAAGAGTTCCCCAACGTCATCTTCATCCTTGGCGGCGATGTCCAGGTGAACGACAAGAGCCGCAAAGTCTGGCGCGCCGGTGCCGGTGGTCTGCGAGCTGGCGGTTACAAGGGAATCATCGCCTTCCACCCGATCGGCCCATCGTCGACAGTCGATTGGTTCGACGAAAAGGAAACGTGGCTCTCCATCGCCATGTTGCAAAGCGGTCACGCTCTGAAACCAAACACAAAGATCGTCGAGCGAACTCTCAAGGCGACCAAACGCCCCGTCATCGATGGCGAACCTCGCTACGAAACGATCTTCGTGGGTCTCGGCAAAGGTCCCGATCGCATCAAGCCCCACGACGTTCGCAACGCCGCGTACTGGTCCGTATTCTCCGGTTCATTCGGCCACACGTATGGTCACAACGACTGCTGGCAACCGGGCGGCAAAGACTGGGGAGGCAGCGGCGACTTCTGGAAGGCCCTCGACGCAGAAGGTGCCTTCGACATGCTCCACCTTCGTCGCCTGATGCAATCACGCTCCGCAAAGACGTGGATCCCCGACCAATCGCTCGTCCCCAAATCATCAGCCGACGGCGACCACCCCATCGTCGCCATCCGAGCAAAGAACAACCAGTCGGCGCTGATCTACTTCCCCACCGGCGGAGCCACTCAAGTTGACCTCAGCAAGTTCAAAGGGCCGCTCAAGGCCAAATGGTTCGACCCTCGAACAGGCAACTCGACGCCAACCAACGACGCACCCGCCCAAACGACCTCGACAATCCAGGCCCCCACGACCGGAGAGAACAACGACTGGGTGCTTATCGTCGAATCGGTTCCCGCTTCGGATCTGAAGTTGGACAAGTGAAGCGATACTCAACGGCGAACCTACTTCTACGACACCATCGGCGACGAAGTCGACCCCGCTAGCGCTGGCGACGATCGACAAAAAAAGCCACCGCCTGACAAAGACGGTGACTTATGGAGGCGGCGGGAGACTTCAGCATTGCCCAAGTCGAATTCAATCTGGCTCTATTTTCACGCGGTGATGCCGGGGCGACGAGTCGGCGAGCGACGCCATGCCCGGAGGCATTCACACGGATGGCGGCCAAGTCCCGCATCTCAAAAACTCCTGGAGGCTGGATTCACCGATGCCTACCGCGGCAACAGACGGATTGATCAACTCTACTTCAAGGGCGAGTTGCTTACTCACACTAGAAGTCCACCCCCTCTAGGAGCGGTCCCTCGTAGTTGCTGTTATCGTGGTCGTGTCAGGGCCATCCTTGATGCAGAGTGGAAAAGCGGGAGCTGTGATGGGAACGAAGTCGTCGGTGTTCTTCTTGTTGTTGTGTTCAGTCGGGATTGTTGGGGGAACCGCAGTTTGCGCTGAGGAACCACATTCGTTGTCGAGCTTTCGTGTTGCGGGTTACTTACCTGACTATCGCATTGCGGAATTCGATCTGGAGTCGGCTGACCAGTTGACGGACCTCATCATTTGCTCCGCCGAACTCGCAGCGGATGGGTCGATCGATCTGACTCGACTGAAAGATTGTCCGTGGCCAAGACTGCTCGAGTTCAAGACTCGCCACCGCGTCCGATTACTGCTGACGATCGGCGGATGGGAGCGATCAAAACATTTCGCCGCTGTCGCAGCCTCGCCGGAGAAACGTCGGCAGAGTGTTGACTCGCTTGTGCGACTTTGCCTCGATAAACGTCTCGACGGCATCGACCTTGATTGGGAACAGCCGAAGGGGGCCAGCGAGGAAGAGGCATACGGCAAGTTGCTTCGTGAGCTTCGCACAGCGTTCACTCCACACGGCCTGATGCTGTCGGCGACAATCGGTCCGTGGCAGCGACTTCCGGCGTCGGCCGTTAAGGCAGTGGACTGGGTTCAGTTCATGGCGTACGACTACGGAGGCAAGCACTCGACGGCGGAGCAAGTGAGCAAAGACCTCGCGAAGATGATCGATGCCGGTTTGCCAGCGAACAAAGTCATACTCGGCCTGCCGTTCTACGGTCGCGACGTTGAGACTCGAAAGGCAATGACATACAGCGAAATTGCCACAACGCTTCGCCCCAAACCCAACCAGGATCAGGTCGGCACGATGTACTTCAATGGGCCGGACACGATCCGCCGCAAGGTCAAGCTCGCGATTGACTCGAAGCTTGCCGGCGTGATGGTTTGGGAACTGGCGCAGGATGCTCGCCGACCAAGCTCGCTTTTGGACGTAATCCACGAAACCGCCCGTCTTGAAACGAAGAAGGAAGAGAACTTGCGCGACGCACCGAGCGAACAAGATCACTAAGTCTTCGTTGCGGACAGGCCTGAGTCTTCACCTGTCCGCAACGTTAATTGAAGGCACGAGTCGCCCACTTCGCATCAGGCCTTTGCCAGGACCACGTCGAAAGTGCCTTTCCACACGACCGGCTTCGCCGCAACATTCTTTGCCGGCGATTGCTGTGTCTTCCTGCTGTCCTTCGATGACTGCCTTTCTTTGTTCTCTGCCTTCTTGAGGGCCGCGCGAACGCCGGATTTGTCGACTTTGACCGTCAGGAGTTCGCGTTCTTTTCGGGACAAGTCCATGTAGATTCCGTCGCGGGCGTTGTCTTCGCCGAACGGATCGAAGTAGCACTGTGTGGTCAGGCGACGATGTCCCGGAGCATCGACCCGGTAGTGAATGTGGCGTCCGTGTCGGCCTGGATAACGACCGGGGATGATGGTGAGGAACTGATACTTGCCGTCTTTTCCGGTTAGCGATCGCCCCCAGAACTGGAAGTTGTTGTCGAGCAATTGGCCGCTGTCGTCCCGCGAGTGGTTGTAACGTCCGTCGGCACACGCCTGCCAGATTTCGACGATGGCCCCTTTGATGGGAGCGCCGCGACGATCACGGACGGTTCCGGAAACAACAATCTGCTGCCCCTGTGCGGCCACATGGTCTGATACCTTGCGGACCAGGTTCGTGTCGTTGTGAAGCTGCTTCTCAATGGATGTTTCGGGGTAGAACGGCCCCTCGGTTTGTCGCGGAGTGAGTGGCAGTTCTTCCGGGAGATACAACGAACCGCTGGCGGCCGACCAACCGGGGATCGACAGTGTCGCTCCGGCGGCCAGTGTTTTCAGGAACCGACGACGAGGTACGGCTGAGACGGATTTGTTCTGCGACATGGTTGGTCCTTCGTGAGTTTGTTCGAGACATCCCAAGTCTACAAACGCATCCACGCGGGCCAACTGAGGATCTGCGTAGAACTCTTACGAGAATGCGGCATTTACCCAGATCACTCGCCCCCGGAGATCCGCTGCCGGAATGCCGACGGAGTCTCACCGACCAGCTTCCGAAAGCTGTTTGAGAACTGTCGCGCGTCACCGAAGCCCGATTGCCTCGCGACTTCCGCCAGCGATAGCTCATGTGTGACGAGCAATGTCTTCGCTATCCGAACGCGTTGGGCCAGGATTTCGTCGAGCATCGTGCGGCCCAGCAGTTTGCGAAATCGTCGTTCAAGTGCCGAACGACTTATGGCAACATGTTGAACGACGTCCGCAACGTTGATTCGCGAGCCCGCGCGATCGCGAATGAAGTTCATCGCCGCGGCGACATCTTCATCCTGAATGCAGTACACGTCAGAGGAGTGCCGCCCCACAACCTCGACCGGACTCAGGCGGATAAGGCGTTCCTTCGGTTCGAAACCGTTCAACATCTGCTGCAACATTCGAGCGGCCTCAAAACCGAGCCGACGGCCAGGCAATCGAATACTGGACAGCGGTGGATGGTCAAGATTGCACAGCAGTTCGTTGTTACTGGCCGCGAGCAACGCGATCGAATCGGGCACTGGAATCTCGGCCTCACGGCAAGCCATCGAGACACAAACACCAAGTGCGTCGGTCGTTGCGAAGACGGCCGTTGAAGGCGGAAGTGACTTCAGCCAATCGGTCAGAACCGGATCTGTGGGAGTGATCCCGAAACGCATTTCGGTTTCGTTCGTAACAAGAGCGTCGAAGGAGTGAGCGGCGTCGCAGCCTTCTTCAAAGCCCTGCCGTCGCGCGTCCATGAAGTCTCGCCCGGCAGCCGTGTAGCAGGCGAAGGATGTGAAGCCGCGATTCAGAAAGTAGTCAGCCGCCATTCGACCAACGGCCACATCGTCAATCTGCACAGTGGGGAAAGTCGCGGCTTCTTTTTCTCGAGCCACACTAACCACGGGCACATTCAGTTGCTGCAACTGCAGCGTTGTTGCGGCCGAATCACATTGCGCGATCACTGCGTCCGGTTCCCACGCCGCCAGTCGCTCGGGGGCGCGGTCGAAGTTGGCGCAGATGATCCACGGCAAGTCGGGCCGAGCGAAATCAAACACACCGCGCAGAATGTCCTCCCAAATGGCAATCCCGGGAGGATGGTGAATTGCGATACGTGTGTGCTTCGGTCCGGGCATCAATTGTGTCGCTAAGAATTGGGAAGCATGCCGAGCGAAAGGCGAACACCGCGTTCGTCATCGCAAATTCGGGGCAACGGGCGCGACGAATCTTGCAGCGTTCTTCTTCGCACCGTCGAATTCGAGGCGTTCGACGTTGATCAGTTTGTCGGTCCCGTCGCCGACCACTGTGATCGATCCATCGGAGTGGCGCGTGACTTTGTACGCTGACTTAGGCTTCGGGAAGACGACAGTGTCTTTCCCGTCCGCTCCATCGATGACGTTGTTGCCGGCATTTCCGCCAAGCGTGTTGTCCTGGTCGTTGCCCGTCAGGTTGGAATTGTTGGCACCGGTGAGATGCGCGTGCAGCAGGTGTTGCGATTTGTGGGTGTAGGGCCGTTTCTTGTCAAACGCCATCGAAAACGTGCCCTTGAAAGAAGCATCGACCTCCGCGTTGTAGGTCAGGTAAGGATGGAAGAACTTACGCACGATCGCGTATCCCTGCGGATCCTTTCGCTCGATGTCCTTACGAGTTCGCGCGATGTAAATGCCCCACATTCCGAAGTCCTTGTCGAACGGGCCCCACAGCCCGTAGTAGCTGTCGATTACTGACGCGAGATACTCCTGAGTCAGGCTGCCTTCGTCTCGCAGTTCGTCAATCCACTCGGCAGTTTCGCCATCGGAGTTTCGCGTGGGCCAGATTCCATTCTTCATCGCGTGTGTTGTCGCAGCACGAATTTCTCGTTGGAACTCTGGCGCGACTCCTTTTGGTGCGCCACGAAAGTCGATACCGATTCCGTTGTCGTGAACACAATGCAGAATCTCCTCCAGCGACGCGTCACGATGTTCCTCGAATTCGTTGTTGATGTACGCTGAGGTTCCTTCGACGATTGTTTCGTCAGCGTACAACGGCTGGGCGTTAATCCGTGGCTCGCGGAACTGTCCGTCGTGTCCTTTGCAGATCATCATAATGGCTCGGTTGTCGGCCATTCGATCTGCGATCGCTCCCTTGTTGGTTCCGAATTCCGAACCCGGCAGATCAGTCAGATAATGCAGCATGACATCTCGCACATGCCGCAACTGCCCGTCGGTGATCTCCTTCTGAGCGAAGATGTTGATGGGCTTGCCATTCGGCGCAATGACCTGAACGTAACGATCGAATGCGCTGCGATACCTGGCGGGAAAATCTGCCGGGACGTTCGTGATGCGAGTCGCCTTGATCGAACGGTTCTGGCTCTCAGGTTGACTACCCGTAACGCGGAAGTCGAACTCGACAGCGGCTGACCGCGACACGGTCCAGGCAATTCCATTGGAAGTCCCCGAGTGTTCGTTGGCTGTCCCAATATCACCGCCCCACGTGCCTGGCGATAGCTTGATCGATGATGTCGAACTGAGGCCTGAGCGAATCATGGCGGTCCGTTCCTCGACGAAGTCCTCGCTCGATTCGTCAACCTTGCCCATGAACACGTGCACGTCGGACGAAACAGGATCGATTTCCATCTTGATTGGCGAGAGTGCACTGTCCGGAATCGGTCGCTTCAGGTTCGGAAACCCCGGCGAAGCAAGTAGCTTCCCTCGGCGATCGTGGAACGGCACCTTTACGTCGACCGCCCCGTCAGACGTTTCGATTCTGAATTCAACATTGCCGCCAGCGTTGAGGCCATACGACTCAAGCGAACGGATGCCGATGTTTTGGTAGGTGAAGACGAACGGCCCATCACCATCTTCCCGCATCGCGCCCGAGAAGTGTTCTTCGCCTGGCAACTTTTTCTGGTCGCGGGTGATCGTGATTTTCTTCTTCGATGGAAAGACGACCTCCACGGATTTCACATCCTGCTGGCGGCTGTCTGCAACCTCGACCATCAGGCGCAGGTCGATTTCAGATGGACCTTCACGCTGGAGTTCCGCGACGGAAATTTGAACTGCTTTGATTGGCGAACGGGTAGTGTTTCCGACGGCATCAGCTGACGTCGATTCAAACTGCATTGCGAATCGGAAACCGAGATGATCGTCACTGCTACGCGGGTCGTCGGCACTGCGACATTCACTGCGGCAATTGTGCTGTTCACGAATGCTGGCTTTCGTCAGTCCTGCATCGGCGACCCAAAAGCCGCCGCGCATGCCGCGGTCGTTTCCTCGCGACGGACCTTTTGGTTCGATCACATCGAAGTCTGGATACTCGCCCATCCAGTCGGCGACCCAATTCGAAACGTTGCCGCCCATGTCGAACACGCCGTACGGCGAAGCTCCTTTTGGAAACGCATCTACGGGTGACAAGCCGGCGTATCCATCATCGGCTTTCTGATCTGGATGGCCTTGCTTAGCCTGCGGGTAGACTTTGGCGAACTGCGAGTCGCAGAAGTTGCACTGTGTCCCGTCGGGAGCCGCGTTGCCCCACGGAAATCGCCGACCATCGGTTCCGCGTGCGGCCTTCTCCCATTCGGCTTCTGTCGGGAGCCGCAATTGAAGGTCCAGCTTCTTGCCCAGCCATTTGCTGAACGCCTGGCTGTCGTGCCAACTCACCGCAGTAACTGGGTGGCTGGCCACGTGATTTTTGAAGGCGTCTCGCCACGTTCGACCCGGAGTCGGTTTGAAGTAGCGTTCCTTGAAGTTGTAAACGTAAGGACCTTCGGCCTTTGGTTGTTCGGCGTCCGTCTTGAAACTCGTGTCGTCAACAAACTGTTCGAACTGCGCGTTTGTAACCAGATACTTCCCGATCCAATAGCCGCGCAAACCGACTTTGTGAACCGGACGGTCGAGCCGCTTCAGCGAATCGGTGCCCATCGCGAATGAACCCTGCGGAACGAACACCAGCACGTGACCGTCCGGAAACGTCGCTTCGTAGTGTCCCTGTGCGTTTTGGGCAATCTTGCCGCCACGCTTTGCCATCTGATCGAGATTCCATTTCGTGTTCGATGCCACTGCGGCTTTGGAATTCAGTTTGGCCAGTTGCTTCGGCGAAGCCTTGAATCGGAGCACGCCCGGGTCGTCGCGAGCCATTCGGTCTTTGTCTCGAAGCTCCTGCTCATCGACATCGTCATCCGCTTCGGCCTCCATCGCGGCTTCGAGCTCTCGCAGCGTGACGACTCCGTCTGAATTCTGGTCCGCTTCATCAAAGTCATCGCGATTCTCTTCAGGAACCTCGCTGCGCTGAATCCTGCCATCACCGTTGCGGTCGAGCTCCTTGAACATAACCTCGATCTCGTCTGCCTCATCGTGCCGCTCGTCCGCAGCATCATCGCCATGCGGTTTGGGTTCTCCTTTTTTCACGCCAGAACCATCCGAGCGAAACTTGAACTGCTTGAGTTCTTTCTCCGCCATCCAGTAAATGCGGTCGGCGGGAGCCGCCTCAAGAGTTCGCCAGTAGAACTCCGCGGGCGTGCCCATTTCCTTGTAGTACTTGAGATACAATTGGTGCTGCGGATGATCTTTCGGAATATCGCTGCCCTGAACCGGTCCACCCCACGAGTGAATGCCAACCTTCGCCCCCTTCTCGACGACTCGTTTGGTTCCAGCCAGGAAAAAGTCGGTCCCGCCGGAAGCCACCATGGCGTCGCTTCGGAGCACGGTCGTGAATCCACACTCTCGAACGTACCGAGCTGCACGCAGATTAGCTGAGTCGTCAACGGATCCAGGGACCTGCTCCATCTCGATCGTGCGAACTTTCGGATGCTCGAAGATCAAACGCAAAACCGCCACCGGCGTTTCCGAGTTGATGACGCCCGACATATACGCCGTGCCGCCCTTAACTCGAAAGCTGGCTGGCCGATTGTCGGCGCTTAGACTGGCGGTCATTTCAGCCGCGGTCAGCCGGCCGTTGTTGTCACGATCGCCCTCCCGAAGCTCCGCCCATATTTCGTCGTCGTCGACTTCCGACTGCACGATCGCTTTGTCTTTGTTCGTGTCGAACTCACGAAAGACGTCGCGGACTTCGTCGGCGATGTCCTCCTTGCTCATGAACATCGCTTCGCCAATGTCCCCGTTGCGAACTTCCTCCGGCATGACGACACCATCACCGTTTCCGTCCAGTACCTCCGCGAAGTCACCAACAACTGCCTCAAGCTCACGGGCTGTTACCTTGCCATCGTTGTTGGCATCTGAGTTGTCCAGCAGTTCGTCGATTTCTTCTGCCTGATTCTGCTCGCGTTCAGCAATCGCCTGACGAAGAGTCATAGCGTCGAGCCGCCCACCTTGCTCGCGCTGCAGCGTCAGCAAGGTGTCAAGCGCTTCGTAGGGATCGAGCTTCCCATCCCCGTTCTGATCGAGAGCCTGTCCAAGCCTCCCGCCCAGCCTCGAATCCGTTGGCTTTGCGTACTGACCGAACGCCGCGCCGTATTCGTTCGGCGACTTTGATTCGTCCTTGTCCATCTTCCTTGATGGCTTCTTCTTCGGCTTGTCCTGGCTCTCGCCCGGATCGTCCATAGCAATCTCAACTTTGTGTCCCATCTCCGCCAGAAGTTCCTCAATGATCTCGTCCAGCCCCTCTTCGTGACCGCGGAAACGGATGACGCCTTTGGCATCAAGGACGAAAATGGTGGGCCACGCTTGCACGGCCCATTTGTCAGAGATCGTGCCTGTCGAACTTTCGTTTTGGAAGCTGCGCCACCTCAGGTTTTTCTTCGCGACGATCCTGCGAATGTCTGCAAGGTCCTCGTCGCTGTTCACGCCGATAAGGGCGAAGGGTTTGTCTGCCAATTGCTTCACGAGCGACCGCTCGTGTGGGTACATTGCCTGGCAGGGGCCGCACCAGTCGCCCCAGAAATCAAGCAGGACCACCTTGCCGCGATAGTCGCTCAGCTTGAACGAAACGCCGTCCAGGTCTTCGCCAACGATGTCCGGTGCGACGCTGCCAACGACGAGGCTCATCCTGATCCGCAGTGGTTTGATGGCTTGCCCAACGGTCAGCGGTTCGTCATCGCCGCCAAGCAGACTGTCGAGCAGCCCGCGTTTTCGCACCATCTTGACGTCGGCGAACTCGGTCTCGCACAGCTTGATGAGCTTTTCGAGTCTGGTTCCGCCCGCTTTGCCAGACCACTTCACATCGTATTTCCGAAACGTGTCGTCGGTGAAGTTGGCCGCGATGTACTTCTTCTCATCAGGCGAAGCCTCGCGATGCTGCTGAACGATCTCCGCCTGATAGAGCGTGCTCCACGCCTTGACGTCTCGATGCTTGCTCTTCCGCGAAACCGCTTCCATGAAAGCGTGAACGTCGATGCCTCCCATGTTTCGTCCGAAGTGATGGACGAGTCCCAGGATCTTCTCGGAACCTCCGTGCAATTCCACAGCCGCGGCCAAAAGTTCGGCTCGTGCGGCTGAATGTGTGACGGCATCCAGTTTGCGTATTGAACTGAGATTGAGAGCCTCATCACCGCTCTCGCGATAGATGGCGATTGCCCTCTTTGCGAGTTCAACCTGCGCGTTGTCGCGTTCCTCCGCGATGCTGGCTTGCTTCTGTTTCGTGTCCGCCTTACCTCGTGCACTCAGCCAGTTCCTGAACGCCGCTGTCATTTCCCGCTGAACTTTCCGGAGTTCGCTTCGAGCCTGCTTCGTCTTTGCCTTTCGGGCTTCCTGTTCGTCAGATTCTGCGTTGCCCTTTGTTGCGTTTCGAACTTGCTCCTGGACGGCGGGCACTTTTGCCGGCGAACCAAAGAGTAACGCCCCGAAGGCAGGTGGACTGAACGTAGCACTGGCCGCGATCACCAGTACCACCGTGTTGAAATGCGATTTCATGTAACAACTCCACAAGTCGGAAGTTGTGATCGCGCAACACCATTAGCGTGAGCAGAAGAGAACGATCAAACTTGCGACGAGACAGGCCATTGGCCAGAAGTTTTGATCGGGCGGTGACTCAAGCGGTCCCGCGGCTCCGATGGTGGATCAGGATCTGGCCTGTTTCGATGTTACGGCGCACCAATTCGAAGTCAATGGGATCGCGCACTGCAGTTGGTGAGCGGCGAGGCGTGCACAATGAGGCCTCGTCACATCGACGCACGCCTCGAAATTTCGGCCATGCTCCAAAGTGCTTCGGTCACATCGACCGAAGTCGTCGCCAGAGCAGGAGCATTGCGCTGCGAATGCGCTGCATTCGTGTCGGCGAACAAGCGATTGCGTCTTGGATCGGCAAGACCTGACAATGAGTGTCGCAGAGCGACCCGCAACGTAACCCGTGTCCCCGCTTGACGTAAGGCGTTAAGCGGAAACCGGTTACGGCGATTCAAAATGGAGGCGGCGGGAATCGAACCCGCGACCGTCGCCTTATAAGTACGCCGCTCTTACCCCTGAGCTACACGCCGATGCGTAGCAAGTGGGGCCGGAGAGATTCGAACTCTCGCCGAACGGATTAAAAGTCCGTCATGCTGCCAGTTACACCACAACCCCAAGAATGATCTGGGGTATGCGTTTCAATCGCTGAAGCATGTTGGGTTCTCCTTCGTGTTCGTTGTTGTCAGTGGTAGCCCCGAGGATCGAACTCGGCACAACCTCGTTATCAGCAAGGCCTGGACAACCAGCCCTCGACTACCATGTGTTTCGTGACGCCGACCACCATTCCGTCGGCGCATGTCTTCCTTGTCAGTGGGCCGGGAGGCGCTCGAATCCTCGTCTGCGGTTCTTCAGACCGCCGCTAGACCGTCTCAGCTACCAGCCCATGTTGGTTTGTTGGGGTTGTCCCGATTTGGACACGAAAAAAGGCTCGATGCCTGCGTGACACCGAGCCTTCATGTAGAAAGCAATTCGCTTAAAGCGAGTGTCACGTGAGCAATCTCGTACCCATCGAATACATTTCCGGACTATTACCGGGCTGAAGCGTATTGGCTAAGTGAGCGTTTTCACTGGCCACAATGCTACCGCCGAAGGTATGCCCTTCGTGTATCCGTTCGATTCGCGTTTGTTGCTGTTTGGTAAACATCAGAAAGCTCTTACTCGCTTTGCTAATTCAAAACTGGATGTGACTTGTTGCGTCGGAGGTAATAGACGCTCTTCATTCCGATTGGTTCACGAAAAATCTCTTTTCTTTGAACCAGTGCATACCTAGATGCGTTTGACGGCGAGTTTATTTCATCTGCTCAGGAAAAACTTTGCCACGTCCCGCACAGGAGTCAAACGAATCTGTCGCCGCATTTGTACTCGCATGATTTCAGAAAGGTCAAAGGTCGTACAATGCTATGACGAAGAACCAGGCGAAGACGAAATCTTTTGACCAACTCGATGAACATGGATCCAAGTGAAACGGCCTTTCGTTTGGCCACGCCGGAAGACCGCGACCAGATCCTCTCCGTCCACCGTGATGCTTTTGGTAAAGAAGGCGAGATCATCTCCTCGCTCGTAGCCGAGATGCTCGACGATCCAACGGCTGAACCAGTTCATTCATTCGTTGCCGAGCACGGCGATGCGATTGTTGCACACGTGCTCTTCACAGCAGTGCGGATCGAACCACGGGAAGTGTCCGCACAGATACTCGCTCCACTTGCGGTCGCGTCCGAACATCAAAAGAGCGGACTCGGCACGAGGCTAGTCAACGAAGCACTAACCCAACTCGAATCGCACGGCGTCGCCTTGGTGTTTGTCCTTGGCTACCCCGACTACTATTCGCGAGTCGGCTTTGCACCGGCCGGAGCGCAGGGCTTCGACGCTCCATATCCCATCTTGCCCAAGAATTCGGACGCATGGATGGTCAAGGAACTGCAAACGGGAGCGATCGAAAGCAACGAAGGAACTGTTCGCTGCTGCACCGCTCTAGACAAACCTCAGTTTTGGCAAGAGTGAAAGCAATCAGGCTTGACTCTCGTCGCCAATGGAACCCGTATCTTCGTCCACTGGATTGACGACCGGATCGGGCGGCATGTCTGGGTAGTACTCGCCGGGATGACCGGGCGGCAAATTGTCCGGCGCGGAATAACCGGGCGGCACGTGGTGCGGGTGGTCGGGCGGCAGTCGCGGCCACGTGTGGATTGGTGGCGGCGCGAGGGTCAGCCAGTCCTTATTGGATGCGTTCGTCGCTTCGCCGAAGACATCGGCGTACTGTTTGCGAAGTTCGCGAACGGTGCGTTTGTGCATCTCGCGAACCTCCTTGGTACGTTTAAAGCCATGGGTGGGTTCTCCTTCTCGGGAATCTCGAACGTGTTAACCGTCTTGGACAGTCAGCCCGGATTCGGAAGAAGACTCAAGCCGACCGTCGGCCGAGTCGCCAGTGATTGGCGGAGATTTCTCGGATTGCTGTTCCGAGTCTTTCAACAATCGCTTTCGCTTGCTAAGTCGGACAAGGCCGGCACCTAAGATGGACGCGATTCGTTGGAATCGTTTTTCGGGGGTGAGTTCGTTGGGATCATATTTCGCAGCCACAGATCGCTCCAATGAAGAGACGTCCCGTGCCACGTGCCTGCGATGCTTGCTCAGCCGAAGCCAACGGAGAGGAAGTTAAGCCAGTGAGACTTACCTACCTGGTTCACGTCCGGGGCGACGAACGAGAACGGTCTCGAAACTCGACTTGGCATGATGATACAGATCGCTGGCCAGTTGCCTAAAGATGCTGGGAGCCTAGAAGGATCAACTCAGAACCTTCTTTCGAAGGACTTTCCTTTGAATTCATAGACGCCGCCGCTGGCCATCGCGAAAAGCAACCGTTGCTCGCTGTCTTCGTAGATGTCCCAAATCATCTGTGACTCGAGTTCTGGATCGATTGAGTAGTTCACCAAGGAGACACCATCGTATCGCCATGCCCCTGTGTCTCGATCTCCAAACCACATGTTTCCGTCGCTGTCTTCCGCTATCGCGAAAACGGATTGGAGTCCCACGTTAGCAGTAAATCTTCCGGCTAGAGTGTTCGAGTGGAACTCATCCATGGTCATAAGCTTGCCTTGCTGCCTGGAAAAGTTGGAGATGGATTCACCTTGCTTAAGTAATACTCCGATGCCGTTGTTTCCGATCCAGAGACGGCCCTTGCTATCTTCTAGGATACTCCTCACATGGATACGTGCATCGCTCTCAGCAAGCCCTAGCGTTTCATCATTGATTGTGGTGAAGTTGTTGCCGTCGAAACCAAAGACACCTGCATAAGTTGCAATCCAAAGCACGCCTTTCTTGCCTCTGGAAAATCCGGTTACAGAAAAGATGTTGCCGTTGACTGCGGGGATGGAATTGGGAAAGGGCAGGTATCGAAGTTGCCGCCCATCGTATCTATAGACGCCTTGTTTAACGCCCGCATTGAACCATAAGTCATCTTCCTTCTTCTGCCACTCGTTCTGCACAGTACTCGGCAATCGAAGATAAGCGAATCTGCCATTTGGTTGTTGTAACTGCTCAAACCGCTTTCCGTCGAAACGACTGACGCCGTGCAAGGTACCGATCCAAACAGTGCCTTGCTGATCTTCTTGGATTGAAACAATTTGATCACTCGGCAGCCCCTGCTTGACGCCAAAATATTCGAAGTTCTTCCCATCGTAACGGCACAAGCCCTCGCTCTGACTGCCGAACCAATAGTCGCCATTGCGACTCTGGACAATGGTGCGAACTCCAGTGGTGAACCTCAGTCTGTCGTTCCCCGCTCGTACGTTGGAAGCGAGGTTGCTCTCTGCAGTTTTCTCCGAGGGCTCTTGCGTGTAAACAGTGTCGAAACTCAGAAGGAAAATGAGGCAGGCTAGTGAAGCTTCTTTTCGCATGGGTGTCTCTCTTGCTCGCCAATTGCGGGTGAATGTGACGGACGACTGCCGAAAAGCAACTCGGCCTTACCCTCGCAGACAGCGTCCACGGGAATCCACTTGTGTAAATGTACTGCCCCAGCGTCCCCAGGGTTCACGACCGGGGCGACGAACGAGAACTGCCTGTTAACCATTTGTCTCTGTTAATCAGAGAGGTTGAGAGGTTCCGTAGATTTCTCTCGGGGTGCGAGTGAGAACATGGGGGTCTCACGGGTCTCTCGAACGAGACGGGTGCGGAAGAGAGAACTTTCGCCAAGCAGGGAGGTCTAGGAAAAAGCCCAGAAGACTAGGGCCAAACGAAAAAACGCCCGGGGGCCTGATCTCGGCTTCCGGGCGTTAACTGTACGGTCGGTAGTTCCGTAGTTTTTCAAAAAGCTCCCCCGACAGGACTCGAAACAACGCCCAAAACGTTGACATTTTCTGTTTTCTCGGGGCGACCTATCGCGAAGCGAATCAGTTGGGCCGAGATTTACACGAACAGGAAGTCGATGATCTTCTTGGGCTCGACGATGCTCTCAGGTTTGGGATTCTGCCCCAACTTCGGAGTCTCTGCTCGACCGCATTGGACAAAGATGTACAAAGCTGCGGTTTGCGTGACGCGAAGTCCAACTGAATCTCACTTTGACACACTCCGATGTCGTGCTGATAGCGCCTTGGGACGAGCCGTTGCTCTTTTTCCGGCTTCACGTGTTGGCATGATTGTTGCGTTCCCAGTGGTCGATTGAAACTGAAACGAAACCTTAGTTTTGGAGCGATGCAATGAATCGACTATTAACCTCAATTCCTCTACTCATTGCGGCTTTACTCG
>JBCBOT010000088.1:0-24914 GCA_039821165.1 Planctomycetota bacterium
GTCACCTTGGGAACCTCGACCTGACCACGATTGATCTCCGTGACCAATTGGGTGGCTGTCACGGGAAACGGCGGTAGTTGGAACTCGAATTCTTTCGCAGATTCAGTTTGCATCACTACGGCCTGATTTTGAGTAGACGACGGAGACGGTGGGGCGTTTTGCATCCGAGAACAGCCAAGGCTTCACGCGGTATCGGATCCGTGTCCTTTCTACCGGGCTGAGCCAGAATGCTTTCTCGACCTCGCCACGTAGTCGTTCGGATGTTTTCAGTTTCCGCTCGAGCGCTTGCTGCGAAGGCATGTTCGCCCACACGATGACCTCGAGGTTGGTTCCCGGTTGACGAAGTTTCGCAATCGCATCGGAAAGAAGTTGGATCGTTTGACGGCTCGGCTCTCCGTCCAGGTCGATGATCGGGCCGAACGCGTCGACAACGGTTTGACCTTCGACTGGGGACTGGTCCGCAAGGCCAAATGAAGACTCGATCTCCGCCAGGAACTTTTGGAACTGCTGTTTCTGACGATCTTTGACTCGATCCTTGGCGTCGGTGTCATCCGGTCCAACATTTCCGGTCTGATCGGGGTTCTTGTCCAGGTTTTCGGCGAGCGCGTAGACCGGCAATTGGGCTTCCTGTTGCAACATGTCTTGGGAACGGTTGCCGGAATAGGTTCCGGGCAGACCGGAATTGGAGAACGCGCTCACAAAGGAGCCTGTGCCGGAATACATATTCGCGCCGGTCTGCTCTTTCGCGAGCGAGTTGAGCACGATAAAGAACGCCAACAGCGCAGTCATCGTGTCACCAAATGACACGAGATAAGCCTTACTTGGAACACTCGGCTCGAGCTTCTTTTTTTTCGCCATCTAAGGTTCGTACCTCTCGACGGTGAAGAGCACGGCGTTGGTCTCGACCTTATCCATCAGTCCCACTGCGACTTGTCCGGGACGCACGTTTTCGCTGTGGTAAAGGTGATGCGCGAAAGCCGTCGCACGGCCGATCATCTTGCGATCCGACAGCTCAATGGCGAGGTGAATCGGCAGGTGGCGTAGCTGCGACGCGAGCTTGCCGGCAACTTGCTCACCCCGCTGTGTTAGCTTTTGATGCTCGTCGACGAGGTCCGACATCTTGGCCTGAAAAGAATACGTGTTCATCACGTCCTTCTTGGCATCCTCGTCGTCGACCGCCTTCAGGCCCTCACCGACAGCTTTTGAAAGTGGGTCATTGACTATCGAGGGCATCTCACTGCCATGCATGGCAATTCGTGCGGCTCGGGGACGGACCCGTTTGCTCCAGGAGTCGCGGTCCACGCCCTCGTGTGGGTGTCCCGCAATGCCAGTCGCACCTGCATCGCCGGCAAACGTATTGACGACCTTTTCAAACCGTTCTGGCTCGGTGGTTGAAAACGTCAGGAGCAGGATAAAGAACGTCATCAATAGCGTGATGACGTCGCTGTACGTCATGAACCACGCCGGAATATCTTCCGGCGGATCGGATGGTGGTTCCGCCATGGTTACTCAGCCTTCTTGCGTTTGCCGGGGGCCAAGAACGTCATCAGTTGTTCTTCGACCGCGCGAGGCGTCGCGCCTTCGCCCAGCAACGCGATGCCGCGGATGATCAGCTCGCGAATGGTCGTTTCTTCCATGTTGCGTGCCTCGAGCTTACCGGCAAGCGGGATACAGGCGACGTTCGCGACAAGTGCGCCGTAGAGCGTGGTCAAAAGTGCGGTCGCCATACCGCCACCAATCTTGCTCGGGTCCGAGAGGTTTCGAAGCATCTGGACGAGTCCGATCAGTGTCCCGATCATGCCGAAAGCGGGAGCGGCTGCACCGGCGGAATCGATGATCTTCTTTCCGTTGACGTGACGTGCTTGGATGTAGCCCAGTTCCGCTTCGAGCATGGACGTGATCTCGTCCGCCGAAGCACCACTGATCAGGGACTCGATACCGCGTTTCATAAAGTCGTCGGTCAACTCGGCGGCTTTGTCTTCCAGCGCGAGGAGTCCGTCCTTACGCACCGTTTCGGCGAACGACTTGAATTGCTGAATGGTCTGGATCGGTTCAGGAAGCTTGAACAGGAAACACTTCAGGATGACCTTGAAAGTGCCCAGGCAAGTCCCGAGGGGAAAGTTAATGAGCGTCGCCGCGATGGCTCCACCAAAGACGATCATCCCCGAGGGGATGTCAATAAATGGGCCCAGGCCGCCGCCACCCATCGCGATGGATGCCAGGATCAAACCGGCCCCGAGAATCAGTCCGATGATCGTTGCGATATCCATGGTTGTTAATCGTGCCCCGGGTGCCGTGCTTGATGTGTTTCAGATTGATCACCAGTGGAATTGGATCGCCCGCGTCGAGATGCGAGCATCGAAAACTAGGTCACGCCCGCTCGGGCCTCGCGAACAAGTGAACTTAGATCAAGACATTGAGCTGATTGAGGGAGAACCCTCGCCCCAGAAACGTTGATCACCGGCGTTTGTCGGTCTGACCCGCTGATCGACCCTCAAGATCAAGTTTTACCCAACCGATAAACTAACCACGATCGGAGCTAACCTCAGAGTCTCGTTCGCACTTAGTGTTTAACATGCGAGACCGAGTTCCGACGAAGGGGCAAACAAATGAACGGACTCTTTTCGCAGATCAATGTCTTGGGAAACGCGCTGCGTTACAGCGAACAGAACCATCGCGTGTTGAGTGAGAACCTGGCCAACGTAAACACGCCGGGCTACAAGACCCATCGGCTGGAATTTGACACGCTGCTGCAAGGCGTCGAGGATGGCGACGCTTCTCGAGAAGCATTGCAGGTCGGTGAGGTCTCCGAACTTGAGGGACTCGCCGAACGAGTTGACGGAAACAACGTTGACATCGAAACCGAAGTCTCCGAGATCAAGAAAAACGCACTGGTCGCACAAGCCTACGCGCAATTGATGGCGTCGAAGTTGGCCACCATGCGGCGAGCTATCTCGGGTTAGTAGTGAATTCCAACGCGTTTCAGGGATGAAATTATGTCGGGTCACTTTTCCGCGATGGACATTAGCGCTTCCGGACTCTCCGCGGAGCGCCTTCGCATGGAGATCACCGCCAACAATATTGCCAACGCATCCACCACGAGAACAGAGGACGGTGAGCCCTACCGCCGTCAGGCTGTTGTTTTCTCGGCAGTGATGGATCGCGTCTCCAGCAACTCCCAAGCCGGCGAGAATCGAGGCGTCGAGGTCGTCGGAATCGAAAGCGACATGACGGAGTTTCCGGTGGTCTACAACCCCGGGCACCCGCATGCCGATGAGAAAGGATTCGTCAAGCTGTCGAACGTCAAGATCCCCGACGAAATGGTGGACCTGATCACGGCGAGTCGTTCCTACGAAGCAAATGCGCGGGCGATCACATTGTTCCGCGAGATGGTCGAACAAACACTTTCGTTGTTGCAAGGAGGTCAGTGAGATGGGTCCCATTCAACCAATTCAACCCGGTTCGACGGCGCTGCCGACGACTGAAATCGCGAAGCCGCAAGCAACCGACGCCAAATCAACGCCGTCGTTTGAGCAACTGCTCGCGTCCGCCAACCAGGATCAGAACCTGAGTGATGTGGCGGTCCAAGAACTCGTCACCGGACAGAACGATGACATCCAGCAAGTCGTGATGCAGGTTGTCAAAGCGGACATGTCGTTCCAGTTGTTCCTAGAAGTCCGCAACAAGGTCATCGAATCTTACAACGAACTCATGCGGATGCAGTTCTAGTCGGATGCGATTTGCCCGGGCACCGAACCATCTCGAGCGGTGCCCGTGATCAACCTTTCATCAGCAACCTCCCTCGGCACTATGAAGACGATCAAACCCTATATCGATGTCCTGATCACGATCTGGCGAGAAAACTCGCCGGCCGCCCGGATCGGAATCTTGTTCCTCGCGGCATTGTGCATCGTTGCGATTACCGCCGTCGGACTCTGGTCCGTCCAGCCGAGTTATGTCGTTCTGTTGAGCGATACCGATAGCACCAAGGTCGACAAAGTTGTCGACGCGTTGGCGAAAGAGAACATCGAGTACCAAATCTCCGGCGCCGGCGGTAACTTGCTCGTCGACAAACGGGACTTCGCGCGAGCGAAATTGATTGCCCGAAACCATGGAGTCGCCGAGGCCGAAGCGAGCGGCGGTTCCTCGGGTATCGGCGGCATGTTTCCGAACCCGACGACGCGACGCCACCAACTCAAAGTTCAACTCCAGAACCACATCGCGGCCTCGATCAAGTCGATGAATGTGATCGATGACGTGGAAGTGCTCCTCAACGTTCCCGACAAAGGACCGTTCGAGCGAAAGAAATCGCCGCCGTCGGCGAGTGTCTTGCTCACCTTGCGTCCCGACGAGTCATTGACCGAACGCCAAGCCACTTCGATCGCGGCATTTGTCGCCAATGCGGTCGAAGACCTCAAGCCGGAGGCGGTGCAAGTCACCGATCGCGACGGGCGGAGTTACAACATCCCTGACGAGGAAACGCACCAGATCACGAATCAAATCGAGTACGTCGCGCACGCCGAAGACAAGTTGTCGCGAAAAGCAGAGACTCAATTGGTTCAGTTTCTCGGACTCGGCAACGCAAGCGTCGAAGTCAGTTTGGATTACACGTTCACCAACGGGTCACGAACCATCACCAAGTATGACAACGACGGCAAGGTGGCGAGCGAGGAGGACCTCCAAACCACAAGTGAAACCAACACCGAGTCGGACCCGACCGGCGCGGCCGGTGTCGCTGAGAACCTTCAATCGCGGAGACGAGGAGGAGGAGGAGGCGACAGCGAGAGCAAAACCGAAAACATCAAGACCAGTTACCTTGTTCCGAAAACGGAAGAGGTCCAAAACGACACGACCCCGGTTCGCAACTTCATGACCGTGAGTGTGCTCGTGAACTCCGCCGCAGACTCGGTCAAACAGGAAGACGGAACGCTTTTAGCTGGGCTCGACAAGAATGTGGAAGCGATTGTGAAGAACGCTGTCGGGTTCCAGGAAGACACCGACACCATTTCGGTGCAGCTGCTTCCCTTCCCGAGCCTCGATGCTGCCGAGCCTGCGGCCGCACCATTCAACTGGAGCAACATCACAAAAATCATTGAGAACGCATCGCTCGCGATCGCGGCGGCCCTGGCGTTCGTGATGGGACTCCTGCTGCTCCGCAAAGTCCGTCCGCTCGCGGAACCGGTTGGCACGGGTGGCGGTCCCCAACTCGATCGCGAACGTTTGGAGAACGTCAGCCAACTTTCGGACTTGATCAAAGAGAACCCCGAAGTCTTTGCACGAATCGTGCAGTCTTGGTCGGGTGTGGATCAACCCGAGAATGAAAAGACCGCTGAAGCCGCTTAGACGGAGTGAGACATGCTGACGCGAACAGAACGCTTGGCGCTGTTGTTGAACATCCTCGGAGACGACGCCGCCACGATGGCGCGGGAGGGGCTCAAAGGGGAACAACTCGATGATCTTGAGGCTGCACTCAAGGACTTTGAGGAATACCCGCCAAGCAAGCTCGAGGTCGATCTCGTTCTCGACGACTTCGAGACCTATTTCAAAATGATCCTCGATACCAGCGAGTCGAAGCCGAAGAAGTCCGGCAATAGCGGTGGCGGTGGAGGCGGCGAGGGTGAGGGCGAGTTCGATGACGATGAGGGACCGAAAATTCTCCAGATTGCCGAGGAGAACTTCGACGTCGATTTTGAGCCCCAGAAAAAGTTCGAGGCTCCGAAGCTTACAGGTGACACTGGTATCGACCTCAACCGGGTGCACCCCTATCAGGTCGCCCAAGCACTCGCTGCAGAGTCTCCCGCAGTGATGTCACTCGTCATCGGCACTCTGCACAACGACCATGCCGCAAAGACGCTCGAGTTCCTACCGGAAACCACGCGTGCCGGAGTCTTTCTGACGCTCGCGGAACCCTCCTCCATTCGTCCGGTCGTTGCGGATCGCATTATGGCGACGGTGTTGGAACGGGCACTGGAAGTCGAAGAGCGCGAACTCGAAACGGAATCGTCGGTCAAACTCGCCTCGTTGATGCGATCTCTGCCGCGATCGATCCGGCAAGCGATGATGACGGAACTGGCGAACAAAGACGAGGATCTCGCCGGCGCCGTCAAAAAACTGTTGTATCGCTTCGAAGATCTCAAACGTCTCGAGGATCGCGACCTACAGAAATTTCTTGGACAGTGCAGTTCCGATTGCCTCGTTGTCGCGCTTCAGGGCGTTGATGAGGACTTGCTCGAACGCATCCTCGGCAACATGTCTAAGCGAGCCAAGGAAGCGCTCACTGAAGAAATGGAGTTCAAAACGAACGCCAAACAAGACGAGATCGACGCCGGACGCGCAGAAGTCGTGACGCTCCTTTCGGAACTCGTCGAATCGGGAGCCGTGTCGCTTGAGTAAACCACCGGCACCACCGCGGAGCGGGCAAGCTCGATTCGATGGCCAACACGGAAGGAGAACCGATTTTTCGATGGTTGAATTTAGAGTTCAGTTTGACACCACACCGGCTTCGGTCACGACGCCCGTGGGCAAGATCGCACCGACCGAGTCATCGACGACAGCAGAGCCGAGCGAAACGATCGATGCATCAGCAGCGATCCAAACCGTCGACAACGTGTTGATCAAGATCGCCGAGATTGAGAGAGTCACCCAGCAGCGGCTGACTCAATTCAACAACCAAGTGATCCATATTGCGACGCAAGTCGCACGCTCGATCGTTCGATTCGACGAGGACTTCGTTCAAGAACGTGTTTGCCAATACGTCGCGGCGGCGCTGGACGAGATTCCGAACGTCCGCCCGGATGCGGTGGTGGTGCATCCCTCCTGCGCCGCAAGCGTTCGCAGTTGGATCGAGCAATCTCCGCATGGCGACCTCGCCGTTCGCGAAGACGCTTCGATCGCGCCGGGGGACTGTCTTGTCGACACGGATGCCGGCGGTGTCGCCGCGATGATGGATGCCCACCTCGAGGCGTTTATGCGACGCTTCAACGAACAGATGCCGCCACGCCAACGCTGAGGCTCAGGATTCCTCTTTGACGATCAGATTGCGAAAGCGGACCTTGCCCTTATCCCCTTTGTGAATCTGGAGTCCAAAAAATCCTTTCGAATAGGTGCCGTCGTCGATCCAGTGAGCCGCCGGAACTCCATTGACCCAAGTCTTGACGACGTTGCCTTTGGCTGAAATCGTCAATCGGTTCCATCCATCTTGCTTGAGCGCGGTGCGGGCGTCTTGATGCGCCACCAACCACAGTGGATAGAAATAGCCGCCGCAGCTCTGGCCGTAGATGCCGCCGGACCAGCCGCGATCTTTTCGAGCGAATCCTTCCATTTCACCCTGTGGACCGTAAACGGTCACGCTGTCGTTCTTTCCAGGCTTGGTCTTCGCGCGGAACATGACGCCGGAGTTGCAATCCACATCCCATTTCAGTTCACAGCTAAACACAAAGTCGCCGAACTCTGCATCGGTGCAGAGATACGTGCTGTTGGAGCCTTGGACACACGTCCCAATAATGGAATCGCCTTCGATTTCGAATTTGCAGGTGCCGCCTTTGGGCGTCCATCCGTCGAGGCTCTTACCGTCGAACAGCGGTGAGAAGCCTTCGCTGAGATCGGGTTCGGGGTCTGTGTTGAGAAGCATGTCGCCGGGCTTCGGCGCATTGGCCTGCTTTTTGTATTTCTTGTACCACTCACTCTGAGCGGGATCCACTTCACCGCTCGTTGCCGTGGCAGCCACGAACACAAGGACCGAAAGAACACTGAGGAAAATTGGACGTGGCATGGGAGGCTCCGTTCGTGTGACGCGAGGGGTGGAACCGCCAAGTCTATTCCCCGTCGGCTCCAACGCCAACCTTGTGGCGCGGTCATTAACGTCATGCCGATCGCCAATGCAGGCCGACGGCATCACGGATGGAATCGAGGCCGTCGCGCCGAAGTCGTTCTGACAGGCCACGAATGATCTTCCGGACAACTCCGGGACCCTCGTAGATCAACGCACTGTAAAGCTGGACGAATGACGCGCCGTGGCGAATTCGCTGATACGCGTCGTCGGCTGTAAAGATCCCACCACCGCCAATCAGAATGAACCTTTCTCGGGGCATTCGACGGTACATCTCGCCGAGGCATTCCTCCAGTAGGTTCGCGACGGGCCTTCCCGAAACCGCGCCGGGCAAGCGTTCGAGCTCGGAACGCGGCGTCAGTGTTTGAAGAGAATGGGGTTTGCCGCCGGGAAGATTGAACAGAAACCCATGAACGAATGGATGTGGATCCGCTTCTTCGATCCACCTTTCAATGGCTCGCGGGCTTGGGTCGGGCGCAACCTTCAGAAACACGGGGGCGCGAAGGTCGAGATCCGACATTCGTTCTAGCAGCGGAGTGAGCGAGTCGGCGGCTGCGAAGAAGTCCGCATCCCCTTTTGAGTTCGGGCAACTCAAATTGAGGACCAGGTAGCTCGCATGTTCGTGCAAGCGGAGGATGCTTTGCAGATAGTCGTCATAGATTTCATCGGCGGTTGCGGACGCCTCAGGACCATCGTTTGTTTTCACGATGTTGACACCCAACGGAACTCGCGGTGTGTGAACACGAATCCTGTGGGCGATTACGTCCGCGCCCTCGTTCGGGAGCCCGTAGTTCACCACGATGGCTTTATCGACGGGCAATCGAAAGAGCCGCGGTTTGGGGTTGCCGATGGAGGCTCGTGCGGACACTGAGCCGATCTCAAGGGCACCGAAACCGAGCGTTTCCAACGTCCGCATGCAATGGGCGTTCTTGTCCCACCCGGCAGCCAAACCGACGGGGTTGGGCAGTTCAAGGTGTCCGAGCTGAACTCTTAGAGTTGGGTCGTCGATCCCTCTGTGAACGATCGCGTTGAGACGATCGATTGCGGGAAACGCGCAAATACCGTTGACCATTCGATGCGCGGTCTCGGCACTCAAGCGAAACAGGAGCGGTCGTAGGATCGAGCGATAAAGATTCACGGCGTCGGAAATGAGATGAAGGGGCCACGATTGTGGCGGGTTGGATTACATTATCGGGCAACGAAATCGATAACCACTCCCTCCTCTCCCAACAACTCGAAACACCATGTCGAACCGACGTCAGTTCTTACAAAGTTCCGCGGCATCGTTCGCCGCCCTCACGGCTTTTCAAACGCCGCTGCACGCGGACCATCATGGCGACGGTAAGACACCGTTCAAGATTTCACTGGCGGAGTGGTCGTTGCACCGAACGCTGCGCGATAAATCCAAAGGCTTGACGAACTTGGACTTCCCGCGTCTCTCCAAGGAGGAGTTCGGTATCGATGCGATTGAATACGTCAATCAGTTCTTTAAAGACAAAGCGAAGGACGAGAAGTACCTCACCGAGCTAAAGAAGCGATGCGATGACCTGGGCGTGAAGAGTCTGTTGATCATGTGCGACGGCGAGGGACGGCTCGGCGACCCCAACGACGCGAAACGGACTCAGGCCGTCGAGAACCACTACAAGTGGGTCGATGCTGCGAAGTTCCTCGGTTGTCACAGCATCCGAGTCAACGCGGGCAGCCAGGGTTCTTACGAAGAGCAGATGAAACTCGCTGCCGACGGACTACGACGTTTGAGCGAGTACGCGAAGCCGCACGGTTTGAATGTGATTGTCGAAAACCATGGCGGGCTGAGCAGCAACGGTGCTTGGTTGGCGGGCACGATCAAGAAAACGGAGATGGATAACTGCGGCACGCTCCCCGACTTCGGAAACTTCTACATCAGTCGCGGAAAGAATCCGGAAATCTACGATCGCTACAAAGGCGTCGAAGAGTTGATGCCGTTCGCCAAAGCGGTCAGTGCAAAGTCACATGACTTCGACGACGAAGGAAACGAAACGCACACCGACTACGAAAAGATGATGGGCATCGTGCTCGCGCATGGCTACCACGGCTACGTCGGGATCGAATACGAAGGCGGTAAAGTGTCGGAGTACGAAGGCATCAAACTCACCAAGGCATTGCTGGAACGCGTCGCAGCAAAGCTCGCCAAGGGGTAGTGTTCGGCGATCAGCGATAATCGCCGTGACAAGCGTCGCAAGACTGACTCACGGCGCCGACAGCTTTGCGAATCGCATCGTAGTCATTCAGCTCGAGGCCGCGCGTGACATCACGTGCGGCCTCGGTCATTTGTTTGCTGTACGCGGTGTAGTCTTCGTCGTCCCAGTCGTCCATGCCTTCCGATGTAAGTACCTTCCCGAGCACGGCGATCAATTCTGCAGACCGCCGTACCGCGTCGGGGTCGGCTTTCACATCCGCTTCGTCATTCGTCGCTTCGCGGAGCGACTCGCGAAGGTTCTCGAGGTACTCCATCATCGGGCTGCGGTCGGCGATGGAAGCCCAGTCGTTCGTCTCAGCTGCTTTGCCGCTACGGAGGCCGCTTCCCGACATTAAGTCTTGAAGATCGTCTTTGCGTGCCCGCGCTTCGTTGAAGACTTGCGTCGTGCCTTCGTTGCAGTTGAACGCGGTTCGCCCGAGCAGGTCGCGGGCGATGGCCGCATCCTTCTTCCAGCGGACGTCACCTCCGTACTCGGTGATGATCGCGAACAGGCTTGAAAGGACCATCAGGTCGAGCCGGGCGTCTTGGTAGCCGCCGCTCTTAAACGGGCCCGGCTGAGTGACCACCGAGTCGTAATGCAGTTTCACGCGCTTGATTTCGTCCTCAATCGAGGTCGCCGAAATCAGCTTGTCCCAAACACCACCGGCGTCGTCGCCCGCCTCGGGCTTGGACTGTGCAACCGTCGATGCCCCGCCTGGACGTTTGGACTGTAGCTCTGCCAGGGTTGGGCGTGTGCCACGGATCGCCTGTCCAACGGAGTCGAAAAAAATTCCCTTCGTTTCTGTGCCGGAAAACTTCGGCGGTTTGGCGCGCTTCTCTTCCGCCTGCAGAGAAATGGCAAAAAACAGGCAAAGAAAAATGACTGAAATGCGTCTTTTCGTTCGGGCGGTCATCACGGGTTCCGGGGACGTGAAGGGCTGAATCCACACCTCCAGTTTAACACCGAAAAGAGAGGGCTTGCCGAGCGCCGATAAAACAAGAGAAAAGCGAGAACCAGTGACAAGAAACAAACGTCTTGCCAAGAAACAGAAGCCACGTGCGAAACACCCGCCGAGCGAAAACGAGCCGCGCCCAAGATTGAATCGGAACATGCCTCGTTGGCATGGGTTCAAAGGGGACGGAGAGGCGGAAACGATAGGGGAAAACAATGGAAGAGAATGCTGAAAAAATGACGTGTCAGTGTCCCAAGGGGCACAAGCTTCGCGGCAGCGTGGACCTGATCGGGAAATCGATCCGCTGCCCACGGTGCAACGAAAAATTCGTCTTCGGATACATGGTGCGACAAAACGTGACCGACACCGCGGTCATGCGGATTCTCGGTGACGCGCCGCCGCCACCGCCGGTTCCGACGGAGCCAAAGATGGAGACTCGGCCGTGCAGCAAATGCGGCGTCGAAATCTCTGCGAACGCTAGCGTTTGCAAACATTGCCACACCTATGTGGGCAAGCTGCCCGACTTCTTTGCGAAGCTCAAGGGATCAGGCTCCAAGCCGAGTTTCAACTAGGCAATGCGACGACAATCCAAACTCAACACGCCTCTCTTCGGCGTCCTCCTCGCGCTGCTCGTGCTGGGTTGTCAAAATTCAACCGACGTCACCGTCGATCGTGGCGTCGGAACTGTCACCGTGCAGTTTGTGACGGACGGTAGCGAACCTCTCGAAGTGCAAGTTCCCGACGTCGCCGTTGGTGAGACCCTCGAGTCCGTGATGCGGAAGATCGAGGATCGCCAGATCGAAATTTCGGGCGCCGGCACAACCGCTTTTCTGCAATCGATCGACGGTGTCGGCAATGAAGGCAGTAAGGGTTGGACTTTCAAGGTGGATGGCGAATTCGCCACTCAGGGGATCGGCAAAACGACGCTCTCTCCACCGACCACCGTTGAGTGGTCCTACGGCGAATTCGAATAGGCTCCTGGTCCACGCTGGGACGCCCGACGCGTCTCCGGCGTTGGAAAGCGGTAACGGCTTCGGTTATTTTGAAGTCGCGCCCTGCTCTCCCGCCTCCCAGGTGCCCTCGATGCGATTCTTGCCCGCAACTCTTTTCGCGATTGCGCTCTGCACACTCTTAGGAAGTGCACTCGCGGCCGCCGAAGTCGACTTTGAAACGCAAATCGCGCCGATTTTCGAGAATCGTTGCCTCCACTGTCATGGGGAAGTCGAACAAGAAGCCGGGCTGCGGCTAGACCGGCGCCCCAGCCTGTTGGTCGGTGGCGATTCGGGAGCTGCTACGGTTGTGCCCGGCGAGCCCGAGAAGAGCTACCTCCTCGAGGTGATCAACCATGTCGACGAAGACATGGCGATGCCACCCGATGACGACAAGATGCCACAAGCTGAGATCGACCTGTTGACCCGCTGGGTCAAAGAGGGCGCGAAGTGGCCGGGGCAAATGGATGCCGTGCTCGAAACCAAGTCCGATCACTGGTCGTTCCAACGCGTCCAGCGTCCGCCGGCGCCCGAGGCGCCCCTGCAACCCGTCGACGCTTTTCTCGCGCACGCGCTTGAAAGCCGGGGTTTGCAATTCTCGCCACCCGCCGACCCTCGCTCGCTGATTCGGCGGGCGTCCATCGTATTGACGGGGCTCGCTCCGTCACCGGATGACATCGAAGCGTTTGTCGAGGAGTACGAACAGAACGCGGATACCGCTTTCGTGTCACTCGTCGATCGGTTGTTGGAGTCGCCGCACTTTGGTGAACGTTGGGCGCAGCATTGGTTGGATGTGATCCGCTGGGCCGAGACAAACGGTTCCGAAGCCAACCTCTATCGCAAGAACGCGTGGATCTATCGCGATTACGTGGTGCGGGCATTCAATGAGGACTTGCCCTACGATCAATTCGTGCGGCAACAGATCGCGGGTGACTCCCTTGGAGTGGGCGAGGCAACCGGATTTCTCGTCGCCGGTCCGCATGTGCCCGCGGCGACCGTCGGGCGGGAGCCATCGGCGATTCGCCAGGCCCGGGCCGACCGGATGGACGAGATCATGCATACTGTCGGGGCCTCGGTCATGGGCGTGACGATCGGTTGTGCGCGATGCCACAACCACAAGTTCGATCCGATTTCGATCCGTGACTATTACTCGATGACGGCGGTCTTCCAGGACATCGAATTCGGAAGTCGTTTTCCCGAGTTCTCACAAGACCATCCGCGTCGCCAACGAGGTGAGGCGATCTGGAAGGACATCGCCGCCGAACGTCAAAAACTCCGTCAGCTCGGCGGCTGGGAGGAAAACTGGGGTGCGTATCGGGAGTGGCATTTTGCACCCGCAAAAACGAAGTCGATTCGCATTCGCTTCAAAATGCCCAATGTCACGATCGATGAGTTGGAAGTCTTTGCGGCGAACGATCGCGATACGAATCTCGCGCTAAAGCGTCTTGGTTCTACGATCACCTCAAACGCCGACGCGGGCGTCGACAATCGGAATCCGATCGACCGTATCAACGATGGTGAGTACGGAACGATGACTTGGCGAGCTTCGTTCCCGAAAGAGGGCGAGGAACGGGCTTGGGTTCGAGTCGACTTTGCGGAGTCGACATTCATCAACCGTTTGCGCTTGAGCAGCAACCGTGAGTACTACTACGACACGGACTATCTAGACAGAAAGCCGTTCCTACCTCGCTATGAGTTCGATCTGGATGTGCTCGGAGCAGATGGCGAGTGGAAGCCTTGGGTCGGTACGTGGTACGTCAACAAAAAACTCAATCAGGAACATCCGAAACGCAAGTCGAGCCTCGCAGCCATTCAGCGATCGATCGAACAGCTCGCCGAGCAGGGACCACGTCCAAGCTTTGTCGGGCGGTTCGTGCCCGTCGGTGCGACACATGTTTTGATGCGGGGCAGTCCCGAAAGCCCACGAGATGAAGTCGCTCCTGCGGGGCCCGAGGTCTTTGGTGGTTCGCTCGAGTTGGATGGTGAAGCGACCGGTGCGGAACGCCGAGCCGAGTTCGCCGATTGGATCGCATCCGCCGACAATCCTTTGACCGCGCGTGTGATGGTCAATCGCATCTGGCACCATCTATTCGGCCGCGGCCTCGTGGCGACCACGAGCGATTTTGGCAAAGCCGGCGCGGCCCCGTCACATCCCGAGCTACTCGATTGGTTGGCAGCCGAATTCATCGAGCCGACGGTGCAACCCGATGCAAAACCGTGGTCGATGAAATCGATGATTCGGATGCTTGTGCTTTCGAAAGCCTTTCGCCAGGGCAGCGCTCCGGAGCCGACAGGCCTTGCGAAAGATGCGGGTGCGTCACTCTTGTGGCGGTTTCCTCCAAAGCGTGTCGAAGCCGAAGTGATCCGCGACTCGATTTTGCAGGCTTCCGGCGAACTGAACCGCGCGGTCGGCGGACGGAGCTATCGCATTCACAATGAAAAGAAAACCTATGCCCAGTGGGAAGTCCTCGACAACCACGGGCCGGAGACTTGGCGACGGATGCTGTATCAAGAACGCATGCGACGCGTTGACGACCGGATGTTTACAGCGTTCGACTTTCCCGATTGCGGGCAAGTCCGCGCGAAGCGTCCGGTCTCGACGACTCCACTGCAGGCGCTCAACCTCATGAATAGCCGCTTCGTCATGGATCAGTCGGATCGCATCGCCCAGCGGGCCTGGCGAGAGTCAGGCGGAGGTGCGGCTGCGATCGAACGTTGTTTCGAGTTGATTCTCGGCCGATTGCCCGCCGACGCGGAACGCCAAGCCTGCGAAGAGCTTGCGAAAGAGGACCTGGCTCTCGTTTGCCGAGCGCTGATCAACTCAAACGAGTTCGCTTTCCTGCCCTGATCACATCGCGGTGACCGGCAAGATGCCAGCCGCCGGTGTACCCGCCGAGACTCGCGTGGTATGGCTCACGCGCGGTCGAGAATACTTAAAAGACGATCTTTTCCGCGTCAAAGATCGGGCCCTCGACGCAAGTGCGTTTGTAGTCCCACTCACCGTCGTCTTGCTTGACCTTGGCAACACACGAAAAGCAAATGCCGATCCCGCAAGCCATCGGTGTTTCCATTGAAACTTGGCAGGCAACGCCGCGCTGGTGACAAACGTCCGCAACCTTTTCCATCATGATTTCTGGGCCGCAAGTAACAACGCGGATGGACGCGTCCTCCGTTTTGAGTTCGTCCAATCGGCGGGCGACCACGTCAGGCACAAGGGCTTGCTCGCCGATCGAACCATCGTCCGTGCAGAGACGAATATCGAATCCCGCCGCCTCAAAATCGGGGACACCCGCGAGGAGCGATTCTCGCCGCGCGCCGTAAATCAACTCGACGTTTTCGGCCCAGCCATTTTCCCGATCAAACGATTGAGCACCTTGGGCCTCGCGCCCCAACAACAACATCGGTGTTTGTCCGATCCCGCCAACGGCCATGATCAGGTGCGAACACGGCGATATTGAAAAGCCATTGCCGAGCGGGCCCCAAACGGTCACTCGTGTTCCGAGTGGGCTTTCCGCACACGGCGTCGTGAAGTTGCCCTTCTTGAGATAGATCAAGTCGATCCAATGAGGGGCTCCATCGTCTCCAACGATAACGTCCCACACCGCCAAGGCGCGTCCAATTAGCGGTTGATCCGTGCCGGACAACCGGATCATGACGAATTGACCGGGGACGACGCGAGACGCGATCTCGGGCGCGGCGACACGCAACCGGTACGTGGATTCGGCGATCAGATCGTTGCGTTCCAACTCCGAGGTGACTTGCACCATCTGGTCGGCAAAAAAATCAGCATGCAGTTTCGACATGTGCAGAGCCTAAGCCATTTTGAGTCTTCCCGGGAGGGCCGCTCAATCCTCGATCCACGAGTCGATCCATTCGGCGAGGCCATCCGGCAGTGCAGCGTCCAGTCGTTCTCGGTCATCCTTGCTCAACCCGGCGACGCGTCCGAGGAACGTCGCGAACGCCTGTGTGACTTCTCCCGGAATCTCGCGCCCGTGCGAGGGCCAAAAGCTCACGAGCTTGATCGCGTTGGCTGCGGCATGGGCTGCTCGTGGCGGATCATCGGCGTCCAGTCCGCACGCCATCGTGTTTTCCCAGATGTTGATGACTTTGCCGGTCGACTCCAAGTCATCCTCCGGGCCGATCCGTTTGACGTGTCTGTCGAACAAGACGTGACTCGCATTCTCATAACAGGCGAGCGACGCTTTGTAATCCTCGGATGCGTGGAACATCACGCCTTCGTTCAAGTGAATCGCTGTCAACGTTTGCAGCCATTCACGAATGGTGTCCTGATCGGGTCGTGGTCGCACAAAGGGAATGAACTTGGCGATGCCGGACGGTTTCGGCCGAGAGCAAACCTCGGGCTCCATCTCGGTCAACGCCCCTCGGGCTTCTGCGAATGTCTGTTTAGCTGCGTCAAAGTCCCCGGATTTCCATTGACTCGAGCCGAGGCATGTTGCGGTTCCGAAGCGTGAGAGCTTCGCGCTCATGCGTTGCGTCGCGCTAGCCGTTTCAGACTGTGACAATCGCTCCCACAAAGCAGATGCGATTTGCGCATGCCTCACCGCCGTCGGAAAGTCTTTGCTTTGGTTCGCAAAGACGGCTTGTTCATCGTTCGTGACCGCAGCGAGGACCACGTCTTGGTCCGAAGAGGTCGCATCACACACTCTCCGTACCGCTTCCGCAATGGTGTCCATGTTCGTCTTTCAAGAGCTTGTGAAAACGCGAACGGTCTTGCACTGACGGCGTGGTTATACCGCTATCCGATTTCGCATGCACGACGCGTCGTGCGACCGTGGTTTCACGCAGCGCGATAGAGAATGCCGCTTCGCTTACGGCCGACAGCCTCGATCGCCGCGGTGTGTTTGAGGACGTAAGCGATCTTTTGAGCAAACCAGAGTGGTTTGCCGGTGGCTGCCGCGATATCCGAGGTGTTGAAATCGGTATCACATTTCAGGTCAATCAGCCCAAGCAAGTCGCTCGGCGAACGCAACTCGATCGTCGACTCGAGTTTTTCTAACCCGACATCTTGAACCTTGTACTCGCGTTGTCTCCAGCGTCGGCGGCCACGGCGTGGAACGCGAATTTGTTCGACATGAACGAGCGCGACTTCAATGACCAGGTTTTCGTGCGGGAACACGCGGGTGAAATAGATCATGTCGTCGAACAGGTCGAGCACGTCACCGCGTTTCGGACTCATCCGCCGCGACACGATTTCACCCTTCGCCGTCTTCTTTTTCGCAATCCGTGTTCGCACCACCACAGGCTTGACCACCCGAACCGTGTGGCGCTTCAGCAACGCCTTGATCTTCGGTCTGATCGCGGAAAGCGAGGCGCACTGAATCTCGATCAATTCATCGTCACGCACCACATCGATGCGGTATGCCCCCAGTCGAACTTCCGTCCCGGCCTCGTCGCCGGCGTAATGAAGTTTCAGGTGCTGGTGGAGCGACGTTTCCACGGAGGTTTCTCTCTTCAGCGCCGCACGCTTCTGCATCATCACGGGTGACTCACAGACGCTTGGGCGTGGGGGCGTTTATTCAGGTTCGATGCCAAAATCGCGGATCGTCGTCAACGTTTTGAGCGGCAGCCCCCTCGCGGCGAAAGCGGCCTCTCCACCCGCGAGACGATCGATGATGGCGATGACTTCGCGGACCTTCAATCCGTACGCCTCGACGGCGTCCACGGCTTTGAGTGCGCTGCCGCCACTGGTGATGACGTCTTCGACGATGACCACCTCTTGCCCAGGCTCAACGGGGCCCTCCACCTGCTGACCGGTTCCATGGGCCTTCGGTTCCTTTCGGACCATAAAACCCTTGAGCGGTAAATCCCGCTGTCCCGCTAGCGTGACGATGGAGGCCGTGATCGGATCGGCACCGATGGCCATTCCGCCGACAGCGGCGGGAAGTGTTTCAGCGGCTTCGAGGATTTCAAGCATGCCGGCTGCGATCAAATTGGCACCTTGGGGATGCAACGTGATCCGGCGACAGTCCAGGTAATACGAAGCCTTCTTACCGCTGGCGAGCGTGAACTCGCCCCGTTTGAGAGACTCGGTTCCAAGCAGTTCAAGCAGGGCGTCTTTACTGTATTGCATTGTCCGTTCGATTCGTCAGGAGGCCGTTGTTCGGGTTCACATCCGTGAACAACGCTGAACCGAAAAACGCCACTTTGTGCTCGTGAATCGAGTCAGACTACGAGTAACGACTATTCAGCTCGCGCCACTCCAGTATCACCGACGAATCGAAACGACAGAACCCTGCGTCAAAATTCCGTAGAGGTCTCGGGCTTGATCACCTGCCAAGCTAATGCACCCGACTTGGCTGGGACGGACCGTGTTGGGGCTGCCGTGAATGCACAGACTGCCGCCAAGGTCAAACCACGCGTTGCCGTACGGATTCTCCGGGCTGCCCGCGGGGACCGGCACGCCTTCGCGGTTGTAGTAAACGTGAGACGGTTGCTTTTCTTGAACGGAAAACGTCCCCGGCGCCGGCGGTGGGTCGTTTCCGATTCCGACACTGAAACGCCCTGCGTAAAGATCACCCAGGAACAAGGTCAGTTCTTTGGTCGTCAAGTTCACTTCGGCTCGGAAGGGACCACGGAGGACCTTGAGTTCGGTACCGGGCAACACCGTCACCGGATCTTTGACTTGGTTGATATTGGCGAGCAATTCCCGAGGAACGTTGTACCGGTCTGCGATCTTCGGCAACGTCTCGCTCTGCGTGACGCGATGCGGTTGCTCCAGCAGGTGACGTTTCGAATAGATCACTTCGCGTGCGAGCGGATCGAGCCGACTGAGAAGTTGCTCGCGTTCGAGTGGACTGAGATTCGGTGCTCCGTAGAACACGCTCAGGGTTGCCAAGGCCTCTTTGAGTTGACCCTTTCCGTACATCGCATCCGCAGTCGCAAACGCGTTGGTCAATTGTCCCGCCGGAGGTGACGCGGGCGGGAGAGTCTCGGCGATGGAATCGGGTAGGCCGATGCCGCCCTGCGCGGTCCCGCTCTCGGGCGCCGTGACGGCGGACTCTTCGGGAATCGGGTTTCCGACGAATGGCTCCCCGGAGGGAACAAAGTTCGCGGCGGCGACGGTCGGATCGGGCATCGTGAATTCCTGCCCCGTGTTCGGCAATGACGATGACGAGCCAGTGACGGGCGTGGTGACCGCAGGTGGCGCGGTCATCGGCGACGCGGCGACAACATCGGTGGGCAGGCTCGGTCCCGTCGGCATGGTGAGCGATCCCGGCAATGGCGGCGAGTCGCTCGCACCCGCCGTCGTGCTCGGCATGCTGAACGAAGCGGCTGACGCGGGCGTGCCACCGTTGTCGTTCGACGTGACGCCCCCAAACGAGCCTCCAAATGCAGGTTCGCTCGGCATGGAGATGGCGGCAGGATCATTCATCGTGCTAGCCAAAATCGGCGGCGGCTCGCTCAGTTCGAGACTGGGGACGGCACCCAGGTTGTCGGCGCCCCCTTCCTCGATCACCAAGTACTCCTCGACTTCAGCGGGAAGCGGTTCTGGCGGCGTGGTCAGCGAGACATAACCGCCATACAGAACGGTCAACATCAATACGACGATGGCGGCGGTCTTGATCGTTTGCACGACGTCCTCCGTGACGTGGCTTGTGCGCAAGTACTTTTGTCGATCGGCTGATAGTGAATGCCAGTGAGCCGCCGCCAGAGCAATTTGGAGTCTGGGTTTTGCTGTCAAGTAAGATGCCACGTCGATTCTTGGGCGCTGAGCCTTGGTAAACCTGGATTACCCGAGTTGCCCGCGATCGTTTCCACGCCGGTGTGCCTGAGTTACGACGGTTTGCTCGGATAACGGTTGGCCAGTGCACTGTCGACGCGAATGGAGCGAGACCTGTCGGCATGCCTGCTTCGATTCAGCTAGGCTGAACACGATTTGAAACACCCGGACACTCTTTGATCGTTGACCCGAATGCATTCCAACTTTTTGTGCGGACTCTCTTTTGTGGTGGCACTCCTCATCATGAACACCGCGCTCGCGGCCGATCCGAGCCAGCTCAATGTCGACGTGGCAGATTCCTGGTCCCGCTTGGTGCTCAAAGGCGTCGACACCGAGTTCCCAAATAAACTGACGCTCAAATACTCGAACGCCGAGCAAATTCGCCGTCCGCGCGATCATTTCCCGGCCTTCTTCGGTTGCTTCGACTGGCACAGCAGCGTCCACGGACACTGGGTTCTGGTTAAGTTGCTCAAGGACTATCCGGAGATGGAATCCGCGTCGCGCGTCAGGCAGGTCTTGAGGGCCCACCTCTCGGCAAAGAACCTCCAGCAAGAAGCCGACTTTTTCGCTCTCGACGAGCAGAAGTCCTTCGAGCGAATGTATGGCTGGGCGTGGCTGTTCCGACTCGTGATCGAACTCGACGGCTGGGACGACGAAGACGGCCGACAATGGCGTGAGAATTTGCGGCCGCTCGAAACAGTGTTGCTACAACGTGTTGAAGCCTACCTGCCGCTGCTGACGTTCCCGATCCGAACCGGCCAGCACCCCGATACCGGTTTTGCTCTCGGTCAGATCTTGGATTACGCACGTGCGACCAACAAGAACTCGCTTGAGAAACAGGTCCTCGAACGAGCGAAAGCGTTCTACGCCGGAGATCGAGACTACCCGGTCGAGTACGAGCCATCGGGTCACGATTTCTTTTCTTCGTGCTGGAACGAAGCTGACTTGATGCGCCGCGTGCTCTCACAATCCGAGTTTGAAACGTGGCTTGGTGCGTTTGTTCCAGAGCTAGAACGTCATTTGAAAGAAACGATTCTGCCTGTCAAAGTCAGCGACGTAACGGACGGCAAGCTCGTTCATCTGGCGGGCCTGAACTTGAATCGAGCTTGGTGCTTGCAGTCCGTTGCGTCGAGTCTCTCGACGGAGCACCCGCTCCGTGCATCGCTCCTTGCGAGCGCAAGCGAACACCTCACCGCCGGCATCGCGTACGTCAATAGCGGCAACTACGAAGGCGACCATTGGCTGGCCACGTTCGCGTTGTACGCGGCGGCCAAAGTCGGTGTCGGCAACACTGGTGCCAGCAACACTGGTGCCAGCAACACTGGTGTCCGCGAATGAGTGACACGGTCACGCCCGCCCCGCCAAGACGCTATCGCGTCGGGCCCGGGTTACTCGTCACCGCCGCTTTTATCGGTCCCGGCACGGTTGTGACCGCCAGCAAAGCGGGGGCCCAGTACGGATGTGGGCTGCTCTGGACGATTGTCTTCGCCGTCATCGGTACGATCATCCTCCAATCACTTGCCGCACGTTTGGGGATTGCGAAGCAAACAGGGCTGAGCGAGGCGATTCGACAATCACTCCATGATTCCCCGTGGATGCGTCCTTCCATCGCACTCGTGATCGCCGCGATCGGAATCGGCAATACGGCCTATCAAACGGGCAATCTCACGGGAGCCGTCGCTGGCGTGACGTCGGTTATCGGTGGTGATCCGAGTGCCTGGGTTGGTGTGCTCGTTGCCGTGACGACCCTCATGATTTGGTGGGGGCGTTACCGAGTGTTGCATTGTCTGCTCGTCGGTTTGGTTTGCGGCTTGAGCCTTTCGTTTCTGGTCGCCGCATCACGGTCGCTTCCCGCTGGTGGTGAAATCGCCAGCGGACTGCTGCCGCGGGTGTCCAGCGATTCATTGAATCTTGTTCTGGCTTTGATCGGGACAACCATCGTCCCCTATAACCTGTTCTTGCACGCCAGTGCCGCCGCAAAGACCTACGAAGCAGCGGACAGAGAGCGCACCTTTCGGCATCTCGACTGGGACACCACACTCTCGGTCACGCTTGGCGGTTTGGTCACCGCTGCGATCCTGTTGACTGCGGCAACCGCGTTTCATGCCCGCGGCGAGCCGTGGAGTTCGATGGATCAGATCTCCACCCAACTCACACCCGCACTCGGCGCGTTCGGAGGGCAAGCTTTCGCGATGGGACTCTTCGCCGCCGGACTAACGAGTGCGATCACGGCGCCGATTGCAACGGCCTACGCGGTTTGCGGATCTCTCGGATGGAAAGCCGAACCGGAGAGTTTGCGTTTTCGGTTCATTGGAATCGCTGTCATCCTTCTCGGCGGTGCGGCGGCAATCGGCTTCGGCAAGAGCCCCTCATTGACGATCCAATTCGCTCAAATCACTAACGGCTTGCTGTTGCCGCTCGTTGCCTGTTTTTTGCTGTCGCTGGCAATTCGCGGCCGAGAGGCATTCGCGTTTTCGACATGGCGGATCGCCGTTGCGATCCTCGTGGTCGCCGCGGTGAGCCTCCTGGGCATGTGGCGAATTGCGGTCGTCTTTCTGTAACGAGACGCAGCTACTTCAGGTTGCGGAACATATCGTCGACCGCTGCCGTGGTGTCCGCAAACTCCTTTTCGACCGCAATTTTCTTGGAGTATCGGAGCAAAAACGGCCGGACAAAGCGTGTATCACCGACGACAAGTTCATCCTCGGTATGAACTTGAATCTCTTCATTTTTTCGGTCGTCGTACACCATCAGGTAATCGAGCAAATCCAGGATTCGAATCCCTTCGCCGTCCCTGTCGTAGATGCAAAGGTACGCCGAACCGCTATTTCGCAGAGCCTCCGTTTTGACATCCCGGCCGAGCTTGTAAGGCGTGATCTCGAGGATGCCTTTCTTGAGGGCTACGACAAATCGTGAACTCGGGATACCGTCGCGCATCAAATTGATCGCTCCGGTCGTGGTGAACAGCACCCGTGGAAAGTTGACTTCTTCGTGCTCTTTCACTTCCCCGTAAAGCACCTCATACGTTTCCATCGATTCGAATTCGTCCGCCACCGGGATTCGATCGACGTAAAACAACAACCGATAGGCCGGCGAGTTCTGATCTCGAATGGCGTTGACCCAGCCTTCTTTTCCATCCTTGTTCGGTCCGTTGACATACAATGCATTCAGAAGTGGATCGGGCAGGATCATCTTCCGCACGGCATCGGCGCGGTTTTCGGCGCGAACGTAACTCAACGAGGGGCGTTTCGAATCGTTTTCAGACATGGACATCCGGTGATTGCGAGTTGAATTCCTATCGTACCACGGCATCCATTCAGAGAAACTGCCACGCGCCGCATGCATTCTATGAGTTCATCATGGAACAGATCTTGGTCACAGTTCGCAGGTTACGGGCGGTGGCGGTGACGCCGAGATAACGCTCCGCGTTTGCCGCAAGCTTGGAGCGTCCGATTCCATCGGGCGCGTGCAGATAAAACACTCGACCGACAAGCCGAAAGTCCTCGCTCTTCGACCGAGCTCGATCGATGGCGCCTTGATCGATTTTGACGATCGGATGATGGAGAAAAAAGAAATGCAACGACTTGGGATCTGTAGCCGCCGCATCGGGAAACGGATTGGACTCGATCGTCGCGAGTAGTTCATCGCTGCCAAGCACAAAGACTTCGGGCGAAAATCCATTCTCGACTTCGACCTGTTTTCGAATGCGGCTGGCGAGCGTTTCCGCCTTTTTTGCCGAGGATTCGAAAACCACATTGCCACTTTGAATGTAGGTACGAACGTTTTTTAGCTTGATCGCCTCGAGCGATGAGCGAAGTTCGGCCATCGGCAGCACGTTGTGACCACCGACATTAATCCCGCGAAAAAGCGCAATCCAAACCTGCATCCAATTTTCTACTCCTCAGAATCGAAGTCGAAGAGATCTTCGGGGAGTTGCTCCGGCCAGTTGCCAGTAAGCACGATATTTCTCACTCGGGCGGACGATTGATCGCGATAGTGGAACAAGCCGAAGACCATGTCGCCGAGTCGAGAGCGGGGCTGTTGCTGGAAGATGGTTTCGCCATTGAGCTTCATTTTCAGCGTGTCACCATCACGAACGAGTTCCATCTGATTCCATTCGCCGGACTTCAGCGGGAGTGGTTTCGGTTCAACGCCCGGTACTGGAACCTCATACGCCGCCGGTATCTTCCAAGACGTGCTGCCGGCGTTCATCCAGTGCAACTGTAGTCCCGCTGGACGAAGCACATAGGCGACTCGACCGATCGATGGTGAAACCTCTGTCTTTCCTTCTTCGTAGAAGAATTCGTAGCTCAGCGTGTCTCCATCGCAAATCGGGCGCTGATATTGAATCACGTTTTGGTTTTGGTGACCGTAGTTCTTCTGACGACCGGAAACGAGTTCGCGTTCCTCATTGACGGTCCAAGACAACTGGTCGACTGACTCACGATCGATCTCGTCGCGGTAGAAGGTAGGCTTGTTAGCCTCCTTCTCCCGATGCTCGGTCGAAAAGCCCGGCGACGGCGTGGCTCCTCCGAAATAGCCAGCCGTCCATCCTCGTAAACCCTTTGTGGGAATCAAATCAAGCTGGTTCGGGATCTCCGGCGACCCTTCAAACGCGAGGCCACGAATTCGCGAGGTCCGCGAGCCGTAAGCGTGCACCCCGAACCATGCCGCCTCCGAAGAACGTGGTTCTTGATAGACGAGCGTGTCATTCAAAAAGATGCTGAAATGCTCGTCATCGACAACATACTTGCAGCGATTCCATTCTTCGCTCACCACCTTCGACCGCATGTAGCCGTACCGATTCGAACTGCCAGCGGTCAGATACCAGAATTGACTGTCCGCACGTGGCGTGATTCGAAGATCGTTGTATGCCACATCGGCGAAGTTGTTGTTGTTGCCGGGGGTCTCCCATTCGACGGAGAAGTTGCCTTGAAGTGGATATTTGAACCAAACAAAGTCCTGGCCGAAGCCGCAAACGTGCTCCAGGCCGCCTTTGCCATCCGCGACCCAAACCGGCGCGATTTTGCCCTCGGAAAAGTCCTTCGCATAGGAAAGCGTTGAGCGTGTCCAGTGAGAGAGCTCATCCGCAGAACGATCTTTGGCAGTGTCCGCCCAGCCCTTCTTTTGTCGATAGCCAGCGACCCAAGGATTGAGATACGCGCGTGATTTCTTATGACAATGC
>JBCBOT010000089.1:0-24804 GCA_039821165.1 Planctomycetota bacterium
GTAGTTTTAGCGCTCCAATGCTCAGCAATATCGACGGAAGTGATCTCGCCGTCACTTCGGGTTCGACTCTCAACTTGGCGGGAATCACCCGCTACCAACACCTTGGCTCCGAAGCTTCCGAGCGACGTCGCTGGACTGCGTCCGGTGCCGGTTCGCGTCTCGAATTGCCAAACCTGACTTCGATCGTCGGTGGGACCGGTTTTGCCAACGAACACACGATCGCGGCGAGCGCGGGAGGCCTGATCTCGTTGCCTTCGGTCGAGCACATCCTCGATTCGGACCAAGGTGATGTTCGTTTTCGTTCGATCGACATCACCGCGGTGGACTCGGGCAGTCGAATCGATCTGGACTCACTCACAACGCTGATCGACCGCTCCGGTGTTGATCAACGCTCGGCGATCGATGCAACCGGTGGCGGTGTGATCCATGCGCCGACCCTGACGCATGTCCGTGGCGTTGACTTGACCTTCGACACCGCAGCGGATGTTTCGGTTGCGAATCTGATTGACGTGGATGACAGCTCTGTCGTGATCGACTCGCAGCCGAGCCTCTTTAGCTCACTCCAGTCGATTCGCGGCACCACGCTCGTACTCAACAACACCGACGCCGAACTGAATCAGATCACGCGGTTCGAACACAACCAGTTGATCACTGACTTTCACGCCACGGTGCGGATGCCGTTGGTGACAAGCATCGATGGTTCAGGATTCGAAGCCTACGGTGGCACGCGGATCGCGTTTCCCGATATCGAATTCTACGACATGGCAACCTCGGGAAACGGTGAGCAAGTCACATGGATCGCCGACGGATTGGGCAGTCGCATTGATCTCTCCGGACTGCGATCCATTCGTGGCGGCACCGGCCTTCAAAACCAGCTTCTCGCGGGAGCCTCTTTCGGCGGAAGTATCGATCTGCAAAACGTCGAACAGATCGTCGATCCGAACGAAGGAAACACGAGCGGTCGCCGTTTCTCCTTCACCGCCGATGGAAACAGCTCGGAGATTCGGTTCGACGCACTCGCCAATGTCATCGATCGCAACGAAAACGCGAGGTCGATCCTGGCAACCGCTGACGGTGGCTCGATCACGGCGCCGCTGCTGACCTCGCTGATCAACACGGACCTGAACGGCGACTCGATCGGTGAGCAAGGTGATTCATCCTCGGACACATCGGACGAGTCGTCCAGCGGCGGCGACAATGATTCCACGTTCACCCCTGCAGCGACCCAGACCGTCACGTGGATCGGAGGTGACGGTGATTGGAACGATGCCGCCAAGTGGAGTAGCGGGGCGGTTCCAACCCGCTTCGACGCGGTCCAACTTCCTGACGCGGGCACAACGATCACTCTCGGAGCAGGCGACCAAGTCATTCACAGTGTCAATGGGCCCGCTTCACTACACATCACGGGCGGGTCACTCACGGTCTTTGCCGATTCGGCGCTCAGCGGCGACTTCAATATCAGCAGCGGCGCCACACTGATTGCGCGTGGGCCGCAGGCAAATGTCTTGATCGATGGGGCGCAGGTCCTGGACGGCGCGAACTTCGAAGTGCTCGATGGTGCCCAGGTCCGTTTCACCAACGCGTCCAGCTATTCCGTTGCCGCGACGGCGAACAATCAACAACGGTCTTGGCGTGCGGAGGGTCCCGGCAGCCGCCTCATATTCGACACGCTAAGCACCATCACAGGCGGTACGTTCTTTGGGAACCAACTCGACATCGAAGCTCGAGCCGGTGGTGCGATCGAGTTACCGAGCGTGAGCCGAATCGAAGACGGTGCGACGGGCAACGCATCACGCCGCGCGATTTCAGTAGCGGCGTTGGGCACCGGAAGTCGAATCGACCTGAGTGCGCTCACCCACTTCGTAGACAACGCCACGACTCCGGGCGACGAAACGTCCTATTCCAAGCTCACTGCCCGTAACGGTGCTGAGCTTCAGCTCGATTCGTTGACTTCACTCGACGGCGTCGCGGTCGCGCGGGACGCAGCCAGCTCACTTCCGATTTTGTCGCTCACCACATTCGACAATGGTCGGCTTGAAGTCATCGATGAAACAATCTCGCTGCCCCTGATCACTTCGGTCACGGGCACCCACTTTGTCACCGACAATGCGTCTCTCGATTTGCCAAACCTTGCAGCTCTGACGCGTGGTGGCCTCGAAGTTCGCTCCGGTGGTGAAATTCAAACGTCGGTGCTCACTTCCATCGACGGAAGTGAGTTGATCGTGAGCGGCGGTGGTCAAATCGACCTTCCGTTGGTCACGAGCTATTCACACGCCAGTACACAGAACTCGCAAACACGCCGGTTTACCGCATCGGGTCTTTCCAGCCGAATCCGTCTTTCAAATCTCGTCAGCATCGAAGGCGGCTCGCTGTTTCGTGCCGTCCACTCCATTGAAGCCCGCGACGGCGGTTTGATCGAACTGCCTGCGCTCACGACCGTCACCGAACCGCTAAGCGGCAATCGTGAAGGCCGCGCGGTGCACTTCACCGCTGATGGATCGACAAGCCGGATCGAGTTGCCGATCCTTGCTCAAGTCGAGGATTTCGGCGAAGCACCGGTGACCCAGAACGCCGCGAGTGGTCACTCGTCGCTTGCGGTAACCCGCGGCGGTCAAGTCAACGCGCCGTTGTTGACAGCGATCACCGGGGCGCGGTTGTTTGCCGATGAAACAAGCAGCCTCGCGGTCGCGCAACTGGAAACAGCGGTCAACAGTGTCGTGCACTTGCTCGGCGATGCGCCGGTCGAATTCACCTCGCTGCGAACCGCTATCGGAACGGCGCTGCGTTTCGACGGAAGGGAGGCTTCCTTACCGCAACTCGTCGATCTTTACGGCGGCGAACTCTCGGTCCAAGGCGGTTCATCCGCCACCGCATCCGCGCTTGAAGTGGTCGATTCGGCCACACTGATCGTCCGCGACGGTGTCACCCTGTCGTTGCCCGCGGCAAATGCGATCGCACACGCGACGACCGGTAACAGCCAACGTATGACCCTTCGCGCCGAAGGCCCCGGAAGTGTGCTTGATCTGCCAAACGTCGATCAGATCGTCGGCGGAGATCACTTCGCCGCCGTCATGCAGATCGAAGCCATTTCGGGTGGTCGCGTTCAACTCCCGAACGTCGAAGAGATCGAAGAACGCGATTCGGGCAATGCGGACCAGCGACGCATCGAAATCCTTGCCGAGGGGATCGGGAGCGTCGTTCATCTCGGTCGGCTCGTTTCCTTTACCGATCACTTTGCCGGTAGCCTCGACGGACCCGATCGATTTTCCATCGTCGAATCCCGTTATGGCGGCACCGTTGAAATTGCCACCGCATCTTTCTTTGTCCCGACACTGCAAGGGATTCATGTCACCGCAGGAAGCGAAGGCACGATCGTCGGCGCTTTGAACATCCAGCAAGGATCCGTGTTGACCGGCAGCGGTTTCGTCGACGCGTTCACGATCATCGATGGGCTCGTGCAACCGGAAGGTGAGTTGACCATCGATGGGCTCTTGCTTCGCGAGACGGGAATCATCGAATTCGAAATCGGTGGCCAAGTTCCCGTCGTTGAGCATGACCTCCTGCGATCTGGTTTCGCCGAAATCAACGGCATCATTCGCCTCGTCCGCATCGACGACCACAATCCAGAACCAGGCAATCGCTACGCGGTGATGACTTTCGATGATATCGAGGGCACACCCGTCTACGAAGGTTTGGACTTTGGGACTCAAGTGCTCTCGCCGGAACTGAGTGCGACATCACTTGAATTCACCACCGGCTTTTCGAGCGGACCGGCAGTTGTCTCCGTCACTCCGTCCGACAGCGCGGTTCAGCCCGACGGACCGTTTCTCGAGATTCGTTTCGATGAACCGATTGACGCTTCGAGCATCGATGTCAGTGACATTTCGCTCACCGACCCATCGGACGCCTCCGTAACGGTCGAGTCGATCATTCCTGTCGCTGGCAGCGAGACCGACTTTTTGCTTCGCCCGAGTGCATCAGCATTCGTCAACGGTTCGTATTCGATCACCATCGGACCCAACATCTTGAATCTCGTCGGCAACGCGATGAATCAAGACGGTGACATGACCAACGGCGAAGTCGACGAAGATCAATTCGTCGCGGCATTCGACTGGGCGCTGCCCGACCTGCGTGTCGAAGGCGAGGTCGTGCCAACCAACGAGACCGAACTGACTTTCGGTGACGACGTTCCACTCAGTTTCAACGTCGTCAACCAAAGCGCAGCCGCCACCGGCGGAAGCCCTTGGACGGACCGAGTCTTTCTCTCTCGCGACACCGTGATCGATGCCGACGACCTCGAGCTCGCCAGCTTTACACGCAACCAAACACTCAGTGCAGGTGGCAGCTACACCAACGCCTCCAGTATCACGCTGCCACTCGGGGAAACCTACGGCGAGGGCACGTACTACCTGCTGGTTTCCATCGATGATGCTTTAGCGATCAACGAAACCGATGACCAAAACGTTTTCGCGTCGGCCGAACTGGAGCTTTCATTGCCGCCGCTGATCGACCTCGTTCCGACGGTGATCGAAGGTCCCCTCAGTGGGCAGCCACAACAATCGAGCGTTTTCACTTGGTCGGTAACCAACCAGGGCGACTTGCCGACTTCGGGAGCCTGGTTCGACTACGTCTCTCTCGAATCGGTTTCCGACGGCACACGCACGCTTGTTGGCAGCGTTTTCCATTTCACGCAAATGCTCAGTCCCGGTGAAAGTTACACGTCGATGATGACGACCAGTCTGCCCGATCTGGTGGACGGCGACTATCGAGTCCTCATCACGACCGATGCGAGTGATCGTTTCGCTGAAGGGCCCTTCGAGAGCAACAACGAATTAGTCGGCAACACGATCACGCTCACGCATCCTGATATCGAACTGCAGAATGTTGCGGTTCCAAGTTCGGCGAACTCGGGAGAGACCATCACGGTCTCTTGGGATTTCCTGAACTCTGGCTCCGGGACGGCATTCGGTTGGCAACAACGCATCCTGCTTTCGAGCGATGAAACGGTCTCCGCCGACGATCGTGTCATCGATGAATTCACCGCGGCATCACTCGATGCCGGCCAAGCCCGCGCGGTGAGTCGCGACGTTGCCTTGCCGCTGGACCTCGAAGGCAACCTGTATGTGTTGATCGTTAGTGATGCCGAAAACGATCTTGGCGAACTGACTGACGGCGAAGCGAACAACGTCACATCGTTTCCGATCGCGCTGACGCTTTCGCCCTACGCGGATCTCGCCGTCAGTGACATCACCGCGCCGCAGCGAGTCATCGGAGATCCGGCGGAGGTCAACGTCGGATGGACCGTGACCAATTTGGGAACCGGCCGCGGAGTCACGGAGGCTTGGGTCGACGCGATTGTGTTGAGCCCCAATAACGTGCTTGGTGATGCAGACGATCAGATCGTCGCGACGTTTGATCACATCGGTGGTCTCGACCAAAACGCGTCTTACCGTCGCGACGAGATAATCACGTTGCCACCAGGCACGAACGATCGTTTTCACCTTTTCGTTCGAAGTGACTTTGGAGACGCGGTCTTCGAAAACGGGGGCGAGTCCAACAACGATCTCGAGGCCGATCAGACGATCGAGGTCATGCCGGCTCCCTACGCCGACCTCGTCGTCACCGATGTGAATGTGCCGTTGCCCGTCAACGCGGGCTCCGTTGCAGAAGTCTCCTGGACGGTCGCGAACCAAGGCATTGGCATCACCAGTCGCGGCGATTGGTACGACTTGGTTTACCTCGCCGCCGATCAAGCCGGAACCCAGCCCATTGACGGCACCGAACGAACGTTCCAGCACTTCGGCCAAGTCGAGCCTGGCGGAACTTACTCGCGAACGGGAAACCTCATCGTTCCGGACGGTCTTTCTGGAGATCATTACTTCATCATTCACACGGCGGTTCGTGACGCACCCTTCGAGTTCTTGTTCACCGATAACAACGTCACGCCGAGCGTCGCCGTCCCGATCACACTTTTGCCGGCTCCGGATCTCGTCGTCACGGACATCACCGCTCCAACCGACGCCGAAGAAGGAACGTTAATCGATGTCGCTTGGACGGTTCGCAACGACGGAGCCGGTCAAGCCGATGGTGGTTGGCTCGATCGTGTTTATCTGCAACAAGCCGGCGATACCAGCGCACCGTTGATCGAACTCGGCGAGTATCCGTTCGTCGATTCGATCCCGGCGGGCCAAACGTACACGCGACGTGAAGCTATCCGCATACCGACGGAGTCCAGCGGCGTCTTCAATCTATTCGTCCGTACTAATTTCGAAGACTTGCTCTACGAAGGCTCCGGCGACACCAACAACACGGCGTTCGAGCCGATCACTGTCGACGTCAAGCCGCGTGCCGATTTGCAAGTGGAATCGATCACGATCCCCGACCGTTTGGCAGCGGGTGCGACGTTGTCGCCCGAGTTTGTGGTCGTCAATCAAGGCGCGATCGGAACGGGCTCCACGCGTTGGGTCGACCGCGTGTATTTGTCGCTCGACCCCGTGATCGACCAAGCCGACATGCTCATCGGTGAACTTGATAACGGCGCGTCACTCCAAGCCGGCGAACGCTACAGCACTGAGGCGGGCAGCGTGACGATTCCGATTCGGTACCGCGGCGACGTGTACGTGATTGTGCAGACCGATGCGGAGGATCGAATCGAGGAATGGCCTAACAACGACAACAACCTCACCTTTCAATCCATCTTTATCGAGCCGGAGCCGCTCGCGGACTTGGTCGTCAGCGATGTGGTCGCTCCCACGCAAGTCGTCGCCGGCGCCGAGGTGCCCGTCCGCTACACGGTCACCAATCTCGGCAGCGGCGCGACACACGGCGACACTTGGGCCGAAAACGTCTGGCTCACTCGCGACAAGAATCGTCCCCATCCCGGCCAAGGCGACATCTTGCTCGAGACGATCACGCACACCGGCGCGCTCGATCGACTTGCCGGTTACGAAACCGAAACCACCGTGCGGATTCCGGTCAACCTTGAATCCGGTAATTGGTTCATCACACCCTGGGTCGACCCACTCGATGTGATTCCGGAAGACACGCTCGCGGCAAACGAGAACCCCGACGACCCAGGCAACCTCGACAACAACAACTACAAAGCTCGCGCTGTCAGCGTGCTTGGGGCTCAACCCGATCTTGTCGTTTCAGGCATCGATGCGCCCACTGCGGCCGTGGGCGGCGACAGAGTGACGATCACTTGGACCGTTGAAAATCAAGGCTTCGCAGACGCAGTGCCCGGCGGTTGGCTCGACCGAGTCTATCTGAGCGACCATCCCGATCCGAACACCGACGGTGCAAAGTCTTTGTTGCTGGCTGAACGCAAACGCGAAACACCACTCGCCCGCGGTGCCGCCTACACCACGTCGATCGACGTGCCGCTCTCGCCGTCAGCCACCGGCCAATACATCGTCGTGATCACCGATGACGAGTTGCCACCGACTCCGTCCATCGACCTGACCGGTTTCTTCCCCGGTCTGACCGAAACGGCCGAACAGTTTTCGCCGGTGGCGGAAGTCGACGAAACCAACAACGTCACGGCGGTGGCGACCGAGATCGTTGCCAATGCCGCAAACCTGCAAGTCGTCTCGTTTGATCTGCCGCAAGATCGCCGCTCGGGCGAAGAGGTCACGATCCGATACACCGTCGAAAACGTCGGCGACCATCCCGTTTGGAACGGCACCCGATACTGGCGGGACTTCGTTTGGCTTTCGGCAGATGACACCTTCATACGCAACCGTGCTTCGTACCTCGGTTCGGCCGTTTACGTTCCCGACGATGTGATCGCGCCGGGTGACCAGTACACGATGGAGTTCACAACCACATTGCCTGAAGGAACCGACGGGGACTATTCGCTTTGGGTTCACCTCGACGCGCACAACGACAAGTCACCGTTTCTGTTTCCCTTTCAAGCCCGGGAGCTGACCGAAGAATGGTTCCCGGCAGACGAAGGCAACAACTCGGCGTGGCTCGCGCACTTTGATCATTGGGCTTTCGAAGACCCATCCGACAACCTCGCCCGCGCCGACTTCTCAATTCTCTACGAGGAAGCCGATCTACGAGTCACCGATTTCGTGATCCCACCCGGAGCGACTTCGGGAGAAACCGTCGAAGTCAGCTACACGATTGAAAACCAAGGCAACCGCGCCACGCGCGTCGATGGCTGGACGGATCGTATTTTCATTTCACGCGATGCCTCGCTCGATAATTTCGACCATCAACTCGCTTCGGTCCCGCAGCGAGGCGTTCTTGCTCCGGGCGAATCGTACACGGCGCGAACGAACATTCGCATTCCCGATGGTATCGAGGGGGACTTCCATCTCGTTGCCTTTGCCGACTCGGCGGCTCAGCGTGATCGTGCGCAGCGACCGAGTGACATCGGGTTCGGGCTTGTTGGGCTCGAATTCGAAACGCCGGGCTCGTTGGCTCCTTGGGATCTGGCGTCACAAGCCGCCCGCGAGTCGGCTCGCGGCAAGGTGAAAGAGTACCAACTGGAAGGCAACAACCTCGCCTTTCAAACTTTGCCGATCGCGCTCGCGCCGCCGCCCGACCTTCAAGTGGCTTCGGTCGTGGCTCCGCTGCGAGCCGATCGCGGACAAGAAATCATCGTCGACTACACCGTGACGAACTTTGGCGGGGACACCGTTGACGGGCAAGAGGAGTGGATCGACTTGGTCTATCTTTCGCGCGACGAGTTTCTCGATCTCACTAGCGATCTCTACCTCGGTGCGTTTGAGCAAAGCGGGGAACTTTCAGAGGGAGAGTCGTATTTTGAGTCCGTCACCGTTTCGCTACCACCGAATCTGCTCGGACCGTATTACGTCTTTGTGATCACGGACCCCGATCGTGCCAGCCTTCGTGGCGATGTTTTCGAAGGCAATCACGAACGCAACAACGCGTCGGCCCCTGACACGCCGATGATCATCGAGTTGCCGCCGCCGGTCGATCTGCAAGTCACGGACATCGACGTCCCCTCCGAGCTGACGACGGGAGAGACCGCTGCTTTTCAATGGACGGTGACCAACACGAGCAACGAAACCGTGTCGGGGCGTTGGTCGGACACGGTCTACTTTTCAAGTGACGCGGCATGGGACTTGAGCGACGCCGTCGCGGGACGCGTTGAGTTCCGCGGCACGCTCGCGCCCGGTGAAAGCTACACGTCAACGCTCGAAACCGTCACGCCGTCGATCACGCCCGGCGGCTACCGAGCCATCGTTCGGGCCGACATCTTCAACGAAGTTTACGAGGACGTCGCCGACGGAAACAACACGACGGCTTCGCCATCGACAATCTCGATCATCGCACCACAACTCACGCTCGATGTCGAGTTTGGGACCACGCTCAGTGCCGGCCAAGACAAGCTTTTCGCGGTCGATGTACCGGCCGACCGAACGCTGCGGGTCACGGTGATCGCGGAAGACGACTCGACGCACGAAGTCTTCCTTCGTCACAACGATGCTCCGACGGTGCGGACATTCGACGCCAGCAGTGGTGGCACGCTTTCTGACACCCCCGCCGCGATCGTTCCGACCACCGAAGCCGGAACCTACTTCGTGCTCGCGCGCGGCTTCGCGACCGAAAGCGACAACGCGCCCGTTCGCATCCTCGCCGAGTTATTGCCGCTTGCGATCACCGACATTGAAACCGATATCGGGGGCGACTCGTCGTTTGTGACCGCAACGATCCACGGGGCTCGATTTCACGAAGACGCGATCGTCAAACTCGTGCGGCCGGGTTTCGCCGAAGTCACGCCGGTCAATCATCGCTACGTGTCGGCGTCGGAACTGATCATCACGCTCGACCTCGAAGACATTCCGCGCGGACTCTACGACTTACAGGTCATCAATCCTTCAGGTGACGCCGCCGTCGTGCCGTATCGCTTTCAAGTTGAACGCACCATCGAACCCGAAGTCACGATCGGCGTCGGCGGGCCGCGATTCATCTTTGCCGGTGACAGCGGAACCTACAGTGTCACGCTACAGAACCTTGGTAACGTTGATGCGCCTTATGTCTTCTATCAAGTCGGTGTTCCCGAGCTTGGGATCAACGAGAACGTTTACAACTTGCCCTTCGCCAATTTCACCTCGAACCTGCGAGGCGGACCCGAAGGATCACTCGCGGACTTGCCGTGGGCGGAACTTGAGTCAGCCGTCAACACCGATGGTCATGTCACCGCGAGCGGCTACCTCTTCGATCAACCCGCCGACGGCTTCTCAGGTTTCACCTTTCAAGTCCAAACGTATCCCGGGCTTCGCGAACTGCACGATCATGCTTTCGAGGCGTTCCGCGATCGAATCTACGAAGCCATCCCCGAATATGCGGCCAGTGATCTACTCGCCGACGGGCCCGAGGCTCTCGATCAAATCTCGCCCGGGCTTTCACTCGTTTGGGAGGCGTTTGGCGCGATCCCCGATCTGCTGATCCAGCCGCTGATCCCGTTCCAGTATCACGTCGTCGCCAGCGCGACCTCGATGACGCGTGAAGAGTTTCTCGAACACGCGCTCGCCGAAGCCGATCAACTACGGATTGGTATCCTCGCTGACGAAACCGCCGACGCCGCGCTGGTCAGCCTCGCCGGTGATCCCGACGCGTGGCGTTCGCTGTACCTCAACTATCTCACCGAAAGCGGTCGACTTCGCGCCGAAGATGCCATCCCTCCGACACGTCGCGACCAAGAACTGGCGAGTCTTCTCGCGACCTTGGCGGGCGGCGTGCTGACCGGGCCGGGAGGCGATCAAGTTCGCTTGTCCGGCGAGTTCGGTGACTTCTTTGAGAGCGTTCGACGCTGGTACGGACACGATCCCAACTTGGAGGCGCCGCTTCAAGAAGAGAACGCCTCGTTCAGTTCTGATTCGCTTTCCTTCCTTGGGATCTTGGAAAGCCCTAACCCGGTCGCGGCACTGCCGACCTTTGACGACTACGACTTGGGGCTCTCCACCAACACGCACTTTCAAGCGATGCGGGTTTACGTGCCGTGGGTGCCCTTCGGCAATCGCGGTGTCGGTGTCCCGGCGGAGTATCAGATCACTGGCATCACGCCGAACGACGAAGACGTCTTCTTTCCGCTCAACTTGCAGGGCTACTACGAAGAGGAAGGCCGCAACGGCGGCGCTTCGCAAACCGGACCGTTCACGCTGGAGACCGGCGGGTTTGTACCCGTGAATGAACCGCTGCCGGTCACTGTTCACTTTCAAAACGACCCCAACACGACGCGCGACGCCAACGAAATTCGTGTGGTCGTTCCGCTCGATGACGAAGTCGACCCACGCACGTTCCGGCTCGGCGATCTTCAAATCGGTGACTTGACGATTCGGATGCCAGCGGGACGATCGCTGTACCAAGCCGACCTCGAGTTCGCCGACACGCTCGGATTCAACGTCCGCGTCAGTGCCGGCGTGGACCTCCAATCCCGATCGGCCAATTGGCTGATCCAAGCCATCGATCCGCTGACGGGCGAAGTTCGAACCGATGGCGAGAACGGTTTGCTTCCACCGAACAACGCACGCGGGCAGGGCGCGGGATTTGTTTCCTACAGTATCGAAGTCGAGCCCGGCACGGAGACCGGTGAGACCTTCACCGCATCGGCGCGGGTCTTGATGGACAACGCTCCGCCCGAAGACGCCGAGGACTTGTCGTACACGATCGACGCCGTCGCACCGACGAGTCAAATCAACGCGTCACCGCTGAACGACCAAGGTGACTTCCTCATTTCGTGGGAGGTCAACGACGACGAGAACGGCAGCGGTTTCAAACATGTCACGCTCTACGTCGCCGAGAACGGTGGTGACTTTGAAATCTGGCAGCGACAACTCGCCGACTCCAGCGGCCAAAGTATCTTCGCGGGCGTCGCCGGTCGGGACTACGAGTTTCTTGCGCTTGCCAGTGACCGCGCCGGCAACCGCGAAACACCGCCGACCGGCGCGGCGGCCGAAGACGACGGTTCCACGACTTCGCTCGGAACGTTGCCAAGCGTTGATGGGACCACGAGTCCCAACTTTGGGATTCCTCTGGCTTCGACCGACGAGCCGTCTACGAATCCTTTATTCGTCGTCGCCGAGCAGCTCGTTCCGAACCGAGTCGCGACGTCGCGTGCTTCGACCTTCGATCAAGTCCTGAAACCGTTCACCGCGGAACGCTTTGCCGATGGTTTTGATGTCGCCTCCAGTGGGATCGCGACTTCAGGAATCGGGCCGCTGGCGATCGTTGAAACACCCGACGGAGATGTGTTGGTAAGCGGCGGACCGGCGCGCAATCAGCTCTATCGATTCGATGCTGACGGAGGTACCGCCCAGGGGGTTTGGGCGGAACTCGATCACCCGATCTACAATCTCGCCTTTGACGGCGACGGACGACTGTGGGCCACGACCGGTGGCGGGCCGTTGTTGGAACTCGACCCGATCGACGGATCGATCCTCGCCGAACACGGCGAAGGCATCACACTCGGCCTAGCGATCGATCCGAATAGCGGCGACATCATTACCGGCTCCCGTTACGGAGTCGAACGCTTTGATCCGACCACGCAAACGTTTGAGCGTTTGAGTCGCGATCAGAATGTGCGCGTCGGCAGCCTCGCGTTTTCGAACGACGGCACACTGTACGCCGTGCAGTGGCCGGAACGAAACGCGGTGCTTGGCTTTACTGAGCTTGGTCGCGCCGAAACGGTGCTGTCGTTCGACACACCGATCGATTCGATCGCATTCGGAGCCGTAGAAACGCCGCTTGAAGGCTTATTGTTTGTCACCCACAACTCGGGCAATCGTGGGTTTGGACAATCGGTCGCCCGTGACCACGACAGCGAACTCACGATGGTCGATCTCGCAACGTTGCGGCGAGTCGCGGTTGCCCAAGGCGGTTCGCGGGGTGATGTCGTGGCGACGACCAGCGACGGTCGTGTGCTCGTCAGTCAATCAGATTCGATCGATGTTCTGAGTCCGATCCGCGTTCCCGAGATCGTCGCGACGAATCCCGCCGAGCAAACCGTTGTCGCACTGCCGCTTGGCCTCATCGCGATCATGTTCAGCGAAGACATGTTCACGGGCACGGGTGCTGAACCAAACTCGGTGCTCAACGTCGGCAACTATGCCGTTCGGTCCGAGTCCGGCGACCATCCGCTCGTGACCGATGTGACGTACCACGACGCTTCACGAACCGTGTATGTCTTCGTTGAAGGGTTCTCACCCGGCGAACAAACGTTGTTCGTTGGCGCGGGAATCGAAAGCGCCGGCGGGTTCGCGTTGCCCGCAGGCTATGAAGTCAACTTCACAACGATCAGCGAGTTCTCGGCCGATGTTGACATACAAGTCTCCGGCACCCGACTCGATCGCGCAGCACAGGCGATCACCTACGAAGTGACGGTCACCAACCAGGGCGACTACGACTTGTTGTTGCCGATGAGTTTCGCGCTCACACCTTCGGGCAATATTGGCGCCGCCGTGCCGGGACAAACCGCCGTCACCTCCGCGGATGGAGCGTGGCTGTTCGATTTGACCGACAACGTTCCCGGCGGCGCTCGACTTCAGCCTGGTGAATCCACGACCGCAAAAACGATCCGGCTGCTCGGCCCGGATAGCTCATCCGCCGACTTCATTCCCGGCTTCCTCGCAACCGCGACACCCAACTTGCGTCCCGAGTTTGCCACCTTCCCGCCTCAGTCTGTAATCGCCGGCGCAACTTATCAATACTACGCAAATGCCGACGATCCCGATGGCGTTGCAATCCGTTACCTGCTTCGCCAAGCACCCGACGGGATGACGGTTGACGCGGAAACCGGCGTCGTGACTTGGGACACAATGATCGATGTTGCCGAAGAGCAAGACGTTGAACTCTACGCGATCGACTCTCGTGGAGGGTTAACGATTCAGCGTTGGAGCATCACCGTCGTCGGCGGCAATCGCGCCCCGTCATTCATCCAACCTCCCGACTCGGCGTCGATGAGCGAAAGTCAAACGCTGGTCTTGCCGATTCGCGTGATCGATCCCGAAAACGATTCGCTCAGCGTTTGGGTTGAGAACCTGCCGCCCGGTGCCTTCGTCGATCCAGATGACAGCACACTCTACTGGTCGCCGGGCGAAGATGCGGCCGGCTTTTATGAGGACGTGACGTTGGTGGCACACGATGGTGTGAACACTGTGCGACACGCGTTCGACTTGACGGTCTCCGATGCCGATCGGCCGCCCATGATCACGTCGCCACCGGAGTTCACTCTGCGGCAAGGTGATCTCTGGACCTATCGTATCAACGCCTCCGACCATGACGGCGATGAGTTGCTGTTTACCAGCAGTGGCCTTCCCGAGGGTGCAACACTGGATGCCCGCGAAGGAACGCTTCGTTGGGAAGTTCCGTTTCATTTGCAGGGCACCCAAGCGATCCCGATCAACGTCTCAGCGGGTGGACAATCGACCGAGAGCGAGATCCTGCTTGAAGTGGTCAACGCGAACGGTGCGCCGAGCTTTGAGTCGATGCGTGGATGGTCCGTTGAAGAAGGTCAGCTGCTCACGATCAACACGTTCGCCTTCGATCCCGACAATCCCGAATTCGATCTCACCTCCGGCGACACTTCCCCGGTCACCTACCGCGCGATCGGACTTCCCGAGGGAGCGACTTACGATGCTGCCACCGCGACCTTCAATTGGACTCCGGGCTTCGATCAGTCCGGTGACTACCAAGTCGTCTTTGAAGCGACCGACGACGGTGATGGGACAGGCAACCCGATCACCATCACTTCCACCGTTCCGATTTCGATTCGCGATGTCAATCGAAGGCCCGTGATCGATCCCATCGCAAATCTTGCCTTCGCTCGCGGTGAGATGGTTGATATTCCAGTCATCGCGTCCGATCCAGATGGCGACGCGTTGACACTCACCGCCGTCAACAGCTTTACCGGCATTCCGCTGCCCGACTTCGTTTCGTTCTTCGACAATGGAAACGGAACCGGGTTTTTCCACTTCACACCTGGCACCGGTGATCGCGGCGATTACACGTTCTCATTGATCGCGACCGATGATGGCAGCGGTCGTGGTCGCGGAGTCGTCGAATCCGTTCAGTACGACTTTGTGGTTGCCATCGAATCCGAGAACGACCCGCCGGTTCTGGAACCAATTTCGTCGATGGTTGTGCTTGCGGGCAATCCGCTTCGACTGCCGGTCCAGGCCAGTGACCTCGATCAGGAATCACTGACATACAGTTTCGTCGGCTTGCCGGACAACGCCCGAATCGTCGACGGCGCTCGATATGGAGAAGCCCTTCTCAACTGGGATCCGACAACCAGTGACATCGGCACTTACAACGTGACCGTCACCGTTACCGACGCAGGCAACGGAGACGTCGGTCAGGTCATCAGCGATTCGCAATCCTTCGTCATTCAAGTCCGTGACACCAATCAGACGCCGACGCTGAGCCTGCCCTCCGACGCAGTCGTGAGCGAAGGCCAACCGTTGGCGGTCGACTTCGTCGCTTCGGATGCTGACGGCGACCAAGTTCGATTCACCGCGAGTGGACTGCCCATCGGTGCCTCGCTCGATCCGTCGAGCGGCGCGCTCGCGTGGACGCCTACCTTCGAAGACGCCGGAACCTACACGTTCGAAATCACGGTATCCGACGGCAGTGCAACGGACACGCAGCCGTTTTCGATCACGGTCGAGAACACGAACCGAGCACCGCAATTGGCTTTTCCGGCACCACAGTTTGCGCGCGAAGGCGTGTTCACTCAGTTCCGTGTGACCGGTGGCGACTTCGACGGCGGCACGCTCGAACTCTCGGTGACGGACCTTCCCGACGGTGCACTCTTTGATGCTTCGACCGGTGTCTTCCGCTGGCAACCGCGATTCGATCAAGCTGGTCGCTATGACGTGACCTTCACGATGACCGATGATCAAGCCGCGACGGACTCGATCGTGGTGCCCATCGTGGTCGACAACGTCAATCGCGCACCCGAAATTCATACGCGTGAGCACCAAGTTCTTGTCGGCGAACTGCTCGATATCTCGATCATCGCTGCAGACCGGGATTCGGAAGACACGCTTACGTATTCTGCGTTCGGGTTGCCCGACGGCGCGGAACTGGATGCATCGACCGGTCGTATCACCTGGGTGCCCAACCCGGGACAAATCGGTTCGTTCATCGTCGATACGCGAGCCAGCGACGGCCTCGCGGAAACCAAACGCAACTTGGTAATTCACGCCGTCGCGACGCCGACGCTGCCGAGCGTTCGCATCGTGACAACACCGAGCTTTCCCGCGTTAACCGGTCAGACAGTCCGCGTCCAAGTCATCGCCGACGGACTCGCACCGATTGAGTCACTGTCGCTTGCTCTCGACGGATTGCCGGTCGCCCTCGACGACTCCGGCCGCGCCGAGTTCACAGCCGGTTCTCCTGGCAAGCAAACGCTCGCTGCGACCGCCACGGACGAAGACGGCTTTACGGGCCAGTTCGAACAACTCCTCCGAGTCCGCGACGCGGCGGATCGTGATCCACCCGAAGTCGCATTCGGTGTCTTCGCAGAACAGCTCAGCAACCCAACCGAGATCGTCGCCAATGTTGCCGACGCCAATCTCGATGGCTGGGAACTCTCGCTCGCAACACGCGGCTCGAACGATTCGGTTGTGATTGCCGAGGGCGAAACGACGGTCGACAACGCGCCGTTGTTCACGCTTGATCCGCGCACCATTGCCAACGGCTTCTACACGCTCAAGCTCACCGCACGCGACATCAGTGGCCGCGCGAGCACCACGACGCGCGACATTGAAGTCAACACGGCGGTGAAAGACCAAGCGTTCGAGCGCACCGACATTGATGCGACGGTGACGGTCAACGGCAAAGTCTTCTCGATCGCGCGGCAGCATAACTCGCTTCAGCAAACAGAGACCGGCGAACTCGGGTCCGCTTGGCGGTTCACGTTCGGCGACACCCGTTTGCAACTCGGAGTGACGCCCGAAGCCCGTGCCGTCGACGATCCGGTTGCGCTCGAAGCCATCGGTGTTTACTCGGCGCTTTCGAGCGGTGATCGCGTTTACCTGGACCTCCCCGATGGTCGGCGAGCCGGTTTCACATTCGATCCTGTTGCAGTGCAACCGTTTTCCAGTAGCGATTCGGTCACCTTCTACCGCCCGCGCTGGATCGCGGACGACGGCATCGATTACGAACTCCAGTCCCTTGATCGACTGTTGACGCTCGGCGGCACACGTTTCTACGACCAAGCGACGGGCCAGCCCTATCATCCTGCGAATACAACACTCGGCAAGGATGCTTATCGTTTGGTCGGGCCCGCCGACTCAAGCGACGTTCTCGACGGGAATGGCAAGGTCACACGCCGCGAATGGAGTGATGGCGACGTCTGGCACTTCAGCGATAGCGGGATCACGCTCTCCGGCGGCGAGTTCCTACCGATGGTCACGGATGCCAACGGCCGCGTCACGTCGATTCGTCTGCCGGCTAGCCTGTCGTCACTCGGCGACTTGCACTATCGGTACGACGCATCCGATCGACTGATCGAAACCATCGCGTCAAACAATGCAACTTCACTGCACCGCTATGGGTACGAAGGCGATACCGCAGCGCTGACGGTCACCGGGGGTGTGGATCCCCGCGCGTATCCGTCTGGGCAATCGCTCGACGGGGATCTGGGGCGCATCGCCGACTACACGGGTGTCGAAACCATCGGTGAAATCGCGGCCGGCGCACAGCATTACTACGCGTTTACCATCGATGATGATCAACTTCGTTCGACGGCTCAAAACGTAGTTTGGGTACGCGCAACGATCGAACGGTACCGAAGCCGATTCATTGCGGACACGCCAACGATTTTGGGTTTGGAGCCTGTTGCTCGTAGCGTGGATGACGATCGCACGGTTGCCTTGTTCGCCATCTCCGAAGGCGGTCAATACTTGCTCGGGGTCGAAGGTGGCTCCGACGACGATGTGGGACGTTATCTCTTGCGACTCGATGTCGTGGGTGACGTCAATCGCGACGGCAGCGTCGACGGTTTCGACAGTCAACGATTCGCCGCGGTGCTCGGAAGTTTTGACGGCGATCGACGTTACGAACCGTCTGCCGATTTCGACTCCGACGGCGCGATCACGATTGCGGATTCACAACTGTTGGCCGCCAACTTTGGTGTGACTTCCGGATTCAATCCCCAAGCCATTTCGGATCGCTTCGTCACCGCGGCGTTTCCGATTTACACGCCCGAACCCGGGCCGGGTGACGGCCCAACCTTCGATCCACCCGAAGATCCATCGACAGGTTCCGATAGTCGAATCACATTGCCGCCCGCACCGCCCGCTGGCATAGACCCGCCGGACTTGCCGCCCGAGTCACTCGCACCGATTGATGGGGCAACGTTCGGCATCCGCGATGGCTTCTTCGACGGTGACGGCTCAAGCTGGACCACCGTCGGCGATGTCACGTTCGAAAACGGCATCGCGCTGTTGAATGAAACGCCCGGTCTGCGAACGTCACTTCGACAAGCCTTCTTCGTTCCCGATGAAGCGACGACATTGCGCTTCGCCGTCTCGGGACTCGGAATCACACAAGACGATCAACGCGTACCGGATGCCTTCGAAGTGGCACTCGTCGATGCCACAACACTCGATCCGCTCGTCGCACCCGCACAGACTGGTTCTGATGCGTTGCTCAATTTCGCGACGGATGGCAGCTACACCGCCTCGACACAGGTGATCGTCGGTGACGCAGACTCCCAAGACCCCGGCGTCGATTTGGGCGGGGCAACAAGCGAACGCATGCTGGTCCAAGTTGACATCAGCGCTCTTTCCGCGGGGACGCTCGCGGTGCTGTCTTTCGATCTACTCGGTTTTGCTACGGCGTCCAGCCGAGTCACGCTCGATGAAATCTTTGTCGTCGGCGAGACCCTCCGCGCACCCTCTGCGCAAACGGATCTCGCCACCACCGACGAAGACGTCCCGATCGTTCTCGATGTCTTGGCGAACGATACCGACAGCGAGACTGCCATCGACCGCAGCACACTCGCCATCACGACCCAGCCGGCTCACGGCCAAGTGATCGTCGGCGCGGAAGGGCTCGTCACGTACTCACCTGACCCCGACTATTCGGGCAACGACTCGTTCAGTTACACGGTCAAAGACTCCGACGGCTACGTCTCCAATGAAGCCTTCGTCAGTATCGACATCGCGCCCATCACCGATACGCCGAGCCTTACTTTCGCCGAGGCCTTTGGCGATCAGGACACCCCGATCCCGCTCGGTGTGGAGGTCATTTCGGGTGATCTCGATGGTAGCGAACTCCTCTCAATCGCCATCGATTCACTTCCTCAAGGGGCGACACACAGCCGTGGTGTCCGAACAGGTGACGGTCGGTACGAACTGACCGCCGACGAGCTCACGGGGCTGAGTCTGATTCCGTCCCCGGGTTGGAGCGGGCAAGCACTCGTCGACATCACGGTCACGGCTCAAGACGCAAGCGAAGAACCCGTTTCGGTCACCGGCAGCATGCTCTTGGATGTTGCCGCAAGCATCGTCGAACCCATCTCGTTGCGAGGCTTCGAAATCAATCGCGGTGAAGCTCAGCGTTCGTCGCTGCACGCGCTCTCGGTGACTCTCAACCAGGATGCCTGGATCGTCGATCCGAGTGCGGACATTTTAATCCTGAACAGCGTAGGCGATGAAACTCGCATCGAGCCGTCGAGATTCAGCTATGACGCCGACACATTCACGCTCTTGATCGACATCGCAGGCCTGCTCACCCAAGACGATCAATACTATTTGGCTCTGCGGGCCGCCGGCATCGCGAGCAACGCGAATCGTTTGCAGACGATGGCGAACGGGCCCGAGTATGGTGCGGAGTTCGTGCCATTGCCGTTCCATCGACTGCTGGCGGATATGAACGGTAACAATCAGGGCGATGTCGCAGACTGGCAGGACATCCGACAAAGTCTCAACTCGCGATCCGATCAGCCTCGTTACGTGGCGTACCGCGATCTCACAGGCGAAGGCATCATCGATCGGCATGATTTCGTTGCGTGGCGAAACCAGTTCGGCGACACCACCGACGATCAGCCACCGCAAGTCTTGGGTACCGTCACGCTGCCCGGGAATCAGCTTCCGCTCTCCAATGCATTTCAAACGGATGCGGACTTCGTAGTGGTCGCGGACGATGTAAGCGCAGTCACTTCACTGACAATGTCGATCAACGGCGCGGTTGCCATCGAGATCGTCGATCGTCTCTCCGACGATCAAGCAATCAGACTCGCGCTCGCGGAAGTCTACGCTCTCGTGCCGGGTGCGACGCTCTTCGAAGGATCCCACACGATCACGCTGACGGCTACCGATCAATTTGGCAATGCTTCACAGCCTATCGATGTGGTCTTTGAGATCGATGTCACCGCGCCTGACGCTCCCGCGACGCCGAGTCTTATCGACGACGAAGGCAACGACGTCTCGACGCTCACCACTTCCGACACGCAGTTATTGGTGCGCACGGTGGGCGATGCCGACAGCATCGTTCGCCTATTCCGCGACGACAATGAAGTCGGTGTGGCGATCTCAGGCAGTCCCGTCGAGTTTCCAGTGAATCTTGGTTCGCTCGGCGATGGCACGTACACCTTCCGCGCGACCGCCGAAGACACGGCTGGAAATCGCAGCGCGACGAGTGACCCGCTCATCGTGACCGTCGACACCACCGCGCCAACGTTGAACTCAATCGAGTTGGACCCGGCGAGCGACACCGGAACACCGGGTGATTTGACAACGGATCTCGACACGGTGCGACTCGTTGGCTCGACCGAGCCGGGTGCCAGCGTGCGAGTCGACGGAACGTCCTTGAACGCAATCGCAGACAGCGCGGGTGACTTTTCGATCGATGGTGTTCCGCTCACATTTGGTGCCAACGCGTTGACGATCTCGGTCGCCGACGAACTCGGGAATTCGCGCGGCGAAAACCTCACGTTGTTCCGGCCTCGACTGGAATCGAATCCACCCACAATCGCGGCATCGCTCGTTGCCGATACCGGGCAGTTCTTCAACGATGCATTGACTTCTTCGCCCGCAATTCAGGGAGCGGTTACCGATGACTCCGGTGTGGTCGCGTTGTTCCTGAGTGGAACGCTGACCTCGACGATCGACGCTACCGTCACCACGTTTGAAACGGTGGACGTGAGCGACGCACTGGCCGGTGACACCTTCACGCTGTCGCAATCCGACCTCGAAGCCGCCTTGGGCACATCGCTGGTCGACGGGCAAATCGAATGGACACTGTTTGCACGTGACATCTACGACAACGTCTCCTCGGCGGTCACCGTTCCCTTTGAGTTAGACGCGACAGCGCCGAAGGTACCCGACCGCGTCTCGCTCGATCCCGCGAGCGATCTTGGGCAAAGCAACATCGATGGTATCACGAGCGCGACAAACCTTGTGTTGACCATGGACGTCGACGAAATCGGTTCGGCTGAGGTTTTCGTCAACGGAAACTCTGCTGAGACATTGCAGCTCGCAGCCGGATCGAACCAGGTCACGCTCGCGGATCTCCCCGAAGGGACGCACGTCATCACCGTGACCGCCACCGATCTCGCCGGCAACACGAGTGCCTTGAGCGCACCGTTCGAAATCACCTTGGACAAGACGCCGCCACAGTCACTCGACAGCGTGCTCACGCTCGCGGCCGACGGTTCGGACAGGGCCTCGATCGCAGGTTCCACCGAACCTCTTGCGACACTCTTCGTTTTTCGCGGCCTCGACTCCGAGACACCGATCGCCGAAGTCATCTCGGACAGCGGAGGTGACTTTGAAATCAGCGGTCTTGCGCTTTCGAATGGTCTCAATCGGTTCCGGCTTGCTGCGCAAGACATCGCCGGCAACGAAATCGAGACCACTCTCTCCACGTCATACACCGCCCCGGACACGTCGGCGCCGGAGATCACACTCACACTACTCAACGACAGCGGGCAATCCCAGAGTGACTCGCTCACTCGCGATGCCACCGTCGTCGGAATGGTTGACGATGCCAGTCGGATTGCCGCGTTCCAAGTCAGCGTGCAATCCGGTCCCTTCGTCAACACACTCGGATCACTCAGCGACAACGCGTTCACACTTTCCCGTTCAGTTCTTGAGACGATCGCCGGTCAGTCACTCGTCGACGGAAACGTCTCGGTGCGAGTGCGGGCAACGGATGTGTTGGGTCAAGCCTCCGAGGTCGCGGAACTCAACTTCACACTCGACACGATGCGGCCTGAGACGCCACGGCAACTCGTGTTGAACCCTGCGGATGATTCCGGAACGCTCGGCGATGGATTCACCAGTGTCAGCACGCTTCGATTCGAAACGGGCAGCCCCGACGTCGATGCAGAAGTCATCCTGTATCTCGATGGCGAGGAAGTGGATCGCGCGGCCGCGGCTGACACGATCACGCTCACCGCGACCAATGTCGCGGGCCGACACCGCTTCGTCGCACAAGCCTTCGATGCCGCGGGCAATGTCAGCTTCTTCACGGCCCCGCGGTTCATCACCTTCGACGATCAGTTTGTCGCGCCGACGATCGGTCTTCCCGCCGACCAACGACGTGATGATCTTGGCAGCCCACTGCACACGGCCGACGCCATCGTCTCGATTCGAGGCAACGTTGAAGCAGGCACGCGGCTTGAACTCCAGGGACGAAGCGAATTCGCAGTCGCCGATGCGTTCGGCCGTTACGAGATACCCGACGTCGCCCTCGCGCCAGGAGACAACCCACTGTCGATGGTCGCGACCGACGTTGCGGGCAATGTCCGTACCGTTGATTTCAACGTCGTCTTTGTCGATCTCGGCGGACCGAGTCTACAGTTCGGACTCGCCAACGACACGGGTCGGAGTGCCATCGATCTTCGCACCTCGGATCCAACCATCGACGGCGTGGTTACCGACCCGTCAGGCATTCAATCGCTGCGGGCCTCACTGAATGACTTCCCTGAGATCGACATCACCACGTCATTGGTCGGCGAAAACCTGACGTTGACGCTTGCCGATTTGGAATCGATTCTCGGCCAGACGTTACCCGATGGTCGCTTCCAGTTAACCGTCAGCGCGACGGATGCCCTCGGCAACGAGTCTGCCACGACATTTGAGTTCGACCTCGATCGTTCCGCGCCGCCGCTTCAGTCGCCGCCTGATTTGATCACGGCGGCTGATCTCGGACACGATGCTCGGGACAACGTGACCGCGACTTCGGAGCCAACGGTCCGCGTTTTCGCCGAGCGGGGTGCGCTCGTCAAATTCTTCGTCGACAGCGAACTCAGTGGCGAACTCTTTTCGACGGGCGTCGCGCAGTACACGCTGCCTGCGCTCGGCAGCGGCACCTATGACGTCACCGCCACCGTCGAAGATTTGGCCGGTAATCTCGCACCCGCGTCCGATCCATTGACGCTGACAATCGACCGCGACGCACCTGCGGAAGTCACGCTCCAGATGCTGGCCTTCCATCAAAGCGGTGTGCGGGACAACCACACCACGGACGCCCAAGTCAGCTTGATCGGCACCGCCGAAGTCGGCACGCGGATCACGATGACCGGTCAAAGCGAAATGCCCATCGTCGATGACTCCGGACTGTTCTTCTTCGTCGCCGATCTCGCCGTTGGTACCAATGAGTTCGTCGTCACCGCCGAAGACCTGGCAGGCAACGTCACCGAGCAAACCTTTGTGTTCACGCGTGGTCAGTTGTTGCCGCCCGAATTCGCTTTCGAATTGATCGACCAAGGCGACGTCAGACCGCCGATCATTAATGGGCAATTGCGTTCCGAAAACACGATTGCTTCTGGGTCGGTCAGCACGGATCCCGATTTTGTTGGCGGCAGGGACCTGACACCGCTGATTAGCAACGGACAATTCACGCTCAACCCATCGGACATCGAAGCCATTCACGGCGCACCCTTCCTGGATGGCTCGCAGACGCTCTACTTCCGAGCGACCGACGACGATGGACGAGTTAGCGAACCGACGTCGCTGAGCTGGAACCGCAGCGCGGCAAGCCAAGCGGACGTCCAAGTCTCCGCGACGCCGATCGCCGGCGCTTTTCGTTACAACGTTCAGGCGACCGCGGCGAGTGACCCGACGCAACGGCTCGATCGAGTCTCGATTCCCGTTCCCACCGACTCGAATGTCTCGGACATCGTCGCGCCGCCCAACTGGCACGTCGTTTATTCCGCTGGCGACACCGAGATTCAGTTCAGTGCCAACGATGCGGCGAGCGGTCTGGCCAACGGCCAATCGCTCAGTTTCCAGTTCGCCGTTGACACCGCGCCGACGCTCGGCGAACTGACACTCGAGATGACCGACGACGCAGGAGCTTCAACTCGTGAAGTCTTTGTCCGCGGGCGTATTCCCTCGGCAACCAACATCGTCGCGGTGACTGACTTCTACACCTTCTCGGCGTCCCAAACACTGACGGTCGCTTCCACCAATGGTTTGCGCTCCAACGATGCGACGGGAGCTTCACTCATTCTTGGCTTCGACGCGAACACCGTTTGGGGCGCGAGCGTCACCGTCGATCCCGAGGGTAGCTTCGAACTCGTTCCCGGCGATCGCTATCTCGGTATCGCGGCGGGAGAAACGATCACCGATTCATTCACCTACACCGTTCGCGACGCCGGCCAAACTCTCCATGTCGGTGTCGTCTACATCACCGTCCAAGGCGAGAACCAACAGCCATTGGCTGTCGACGATCTTCCGCTTCCCTCGACGCCATCGCTGTTTACCCGAGCGAACGCAACCCGCGCACTGAACGCCGCTGAACTACTGGCCAACGACAACGATCCCGACGGCAACGATCGTCTTTCACTCACTGGCATCGAAGCAACCAGTTCAC
>JBCBOT010000090.1:0-24769 GCA_039821165.1 Planctomycetota bacterium
GCGGCACACTCGAACAAATCACATTCCGACTTACCGCGTTACACCAACAGTTCGGTGACAGGGTCCCGATGATCACCCCGCCGCGCGGGCTCGAACTGGCTATCGATAAATTTCACACGCTCGCGATCCTCGACCGACTCGGATTCCCGACGCCCCCGACTCGCCTGGCGCAATCGCGAGACCTGGCGATGGCGGCTTTCGAAGAACTCGGACAAGACTGCGTTGTCAAACCGCTTTTCGGCGGTGAAGGTCGCGGCGTGATGCGTGTCGCGGACAAAGAGCTTGCCTGGTACACATTCTCGTCGCTGGAACAACTCGGCGCCGTCATCCAAGTGCAAAAGTTCATCGCCCCCGGTGGCCGCGACACACGCTTGCTGGTCATCGGCGACAACGTATTCGGTATCCGACGCCAAAACGATCGGTCCTTCCGCAGCAATGTCGCGGCTGGGGCAAAATGCACGCGAATCGACCTCTCAAAAGAACTCGTTGAATCCGCCAAGACGATCACCCGGCGGTTCGGGCTGCACTTTGCATCCGTCGATCTGATCGACAACGAGGGGGGACCGGCTCTATTCTTGGAGGTGAATGCGGTACCGGGTTGGAAAGGGGCACAACGAGTGCTCGACGAGTCCATCGCCGATTGCGTTGTGGAAACCCTCGAAAGGCTGTGTGAGGCACGCGATGACTGAACATGAATCCTCTGGCATCGCGAAAGCCGGCAGCACCGTTCCCGACGGGAATGTGGCGGCACGACTGCGAGTCGTGACCTCGCTCGCGCCCGGCGCGATTGCGATCGCCGAGCCGAATGGGCCACCGGCAAACGACGGCGAACGAAGCTACGCACTGACGACATTCAAAAATCTTGACGACCGAAGCGAAGCCATCGCGCAGGGGCTGATCGACTGGGGCGTCAAACCGGGAATGCGTCTCGCGATGATGGTCCCTTTCAGTGGTCAGTTCATCGAAATCGTATTCGCACTCCTGAAAGCGGGTGTCATCGTGATCCTGATCGATCCCGGGATCGGTCGCAAACACTTGATCCGCTGCCTTTCCGAAGCCGAACCGGACGGCTTCGTCGGTATCCCCAAAGCGCACATCGCGCGCGTGCTGCTGCGTTCAAAGTTCCCCAACGCGAAGTGGAATGTGACCGTCGGGCGACGACTCTTCTGGGGCGGCAAAACGCTTCCGCAGATACACGCCCTCGGCGTTCACAGCAAGAAGACGTCGACGCTACCCAAGATCGAACGCAGCGATCCGGCGGCCATTATCTTTACCACCGGTAGCACGGGACCGCCGAAAGGAGTGCTCTACACGCACGGGACCTTCCACGCGCAGATCGATCGCATTCGCGAACGCTACGACATTCACCGAGGCTCGCGCGACCTCGCGTGCTTTCCCCTCTTCGGGCTCTTCGATGCCGTCATGGGTGTGACGACGATCATTCCCGACATGGACCCGACACGTCCGGCCAAAGTCAATCCTCAGCGGTTGATCGAAGCCGCCGAACAGTGGGAAGTCGATCAGGCTTTCGGCTCACCGGCGTTGTGGAACACCGTCGTTCGCTGGTGCGAAAAACACAAGGTTCAAGATCCTTTCCCGACCCTTCGCCGCGTCCTCTCCGCGGGCGCCCCGGTGCCGGCCTCGACGATGGCGCGGATGCGCCGACTGCTGCACGAGGATGTCGAAATCTACACGCCCTACGGCGCCACCGAAGCCTTGCCCATCGCTTCGATCGAATCTCGTGAAGTTATTTCGCAAACCGGACCAGCCGCCGCGAAAGGCAAAGGCGTTTGTGTGGGGACACCATTTCCAGAAGTCCTTTGGCGGGTGATCGAAATCGAAGACGGACCGATCACCGACATCGACCAAACCCGTGAAGTCCCGCGCGGCAAAATCGGCGAACTGATGGTTCGCGGCCCGATGGTCACACGACAGTATGTCGTCCGCAGCGATCAAAACGCGATGCACAAAGTCGCCGACGGCGACGCCGTTTGGCATCGCATGGGCGACGTGGGTTACCTCGATGAACGCAACCGATTTTGGTTTTGCGGTCGCAAAGCCCATCGAGTCACCGGCCCCAAACGCACTTGGTACACGATCCCCTGTGAAGCGATTTTCAACAGTCACGAAGCCGTCTATCGCTCCGCCCTGGTCGGACGCGGAGAACCCGGCAATCAAAGTCCCGTCGTTTTTATTGAGACCTACTCCGAACGCCGCCCCGAGACCCCGCAGGAAGCAGACCGGCTCAAGGCCGAACTCTTGGACCTTGCCCGACGCAATCCGCTAACGCGAACGATCGATGAAATCCTGCTTCGCGAAACCCCGATGCCGGTCGATATCCGGCACAACAGCAAGATCTTTCGGGAGCAACTTGCGAAAGAACTCGACACACACGCGTGAGACAGGCGTGACTGGATGCCTCATCGTCCGTCGTCGCTCCCGGTGTTGAATCAATCGAGGATCGACGGACAGTCAAACCGTGTTCGAAATTCGATCACGGTTTCGAGTAGCTTCGTGTCGAGCCGCTCCGCCGCGGAATCCCAAAGTGATTTCGGCACCCCGCCATAAAACGGCTCGGAAATCGCGCCGGCGATGCAACCCATCGTGTCGGCATCACCGCCCAGCGAAACAGCCAGACGGATCGCGTGCTCAACCGACTCCGACTCGAGAAACGCACGAATCGATTGCGGCACCGAACCTTTGCACGAGACGTCGAAGGAGTCGAACGGACGAAGCTGATCCAGGGGCGTTAAAATGTCGTAACCGATTTCAGCTTCGACGAACTCACGCACGTCCTCTTTCGAGCCCCCGTGTCGCGCGACAAACACGCATCCCGCAACCGCCATCGCCCCAAGCACTCCGTCCGGGTGATTGTGCGTCACCGATGCGGTCTCCTCCGCGACGGCGAGAGTCTCCGCCAGGGACTGCGTCGCGTAAGCGACCGGCGAGACACGCATGGCGGAACCATTGCCCCAACTGCCATAGGGCTCCGTCTCACGGGTCAGTGCCCAATTGCGAAACGTTCCGCCATAACCCGCTCCCGGATAGCGGTCCACATAGTCGTAGAAATATGAACGAAGATCATCGCCGTGGAGCAACCAATCGGCGACGGCAACGGTCAACGCAGTGTCGTCGGTGAAACACGAGTGCTCCGAAAACAACTCGAAGTCCAGCGACTTCGTCGGAAAGTGCTCGTAGTAGGAGCCCACAACATCACCGATGATCGCACCAAGCATAACAGCTTTCTAAAGAAGTGATTCGCAAAGCGGGAAGGTCCGGCGGCACCCACGAAGCGACGGACGTGAATCGGATATCATGACCGGAGTGCACACTGAAAAACCAAAGAGGCACTGTCCCGTAAATGGTGAGCGGCAGGGCGTTGGCCATCGCTGGCCGCCGGTTTTTAAGAAAAACCCGGGGCGACGCACCGGAGGGCTTGCGCCGCTACCGCTAAAACGTTAACGGAACGGCGCGAGCCGTCCGGCCTCACTCTAATGGTCAACTGGAACAAAGCACTAGCCTTCCCCCAACAAGACGTCCCATGGAATCCCCTCGAGCCCGACGCAAGCGTTTGGAACGTGAAGCGATCGACAATGCGCCCACCACGGACTCGTGTCGCGATCACCCGGAATTCAACCGCCTCTCCTACGTTTTTCGGGGCAGCCTGGACGCGAACAATTTGCACGCCGCACGACAAGCCTTTGTTCACTTGGATTCGTTGCAAATCGCGATGGGCCTGAGCGATCAGTACCTCATGAAGTACGCACTCGCCTTGGGCGTCGAGGGCTTGTGGGTCGACGCTATCCGTCCGTTCGTTTTGATCGGCGGAAAGCGGGGCCCATTGGCGGACGATGCCTACCTGCGTCTCGCCAAAATCCAATTGGAAATCCTGAAACGCCCGGACCTGGCAATGGGTTCACTCAACCAGATCCAGCCGCCCGAGGAGGGTCGAGCCGACGCCGCAAAGAAAGAACGACTCAAGAAACGAAATGAGCTGTTGAAACTCTGCGCGAAGGCCTGAGTCACGCGCGCGAGATCACCCCTTCTTCAAAGACACCAACTCTTTTCGCTCCGGCATCGCCTTGTAAAAAGGGTCGAGTGGAAAGCAACCACTCACGATCCCGTTCCGCGGTGCCGTCGTGCAATCGCTGAACGTGCGACAAACCTTCTTTCGTTTTGCAACGCTGCCCGCCAAAATGTCGGCAGGCATCTCAGGATACGAAAGCACCATTCGGCCAAGTCCCACCGAATCAACCATGCCTTCGCGAACGACGGCCTGCGCGACATGAGGCAACCAGTCCTGGAGGTAGGTGTAACCCGAGCCGACGACAACCATGTCCGGCGCAAATTCTTTGAGCGTTGCGGTGGCATCGATTTGCCGATGAACGCCCACCAAAGGTGCTTCCGGCGGGTTGTATCCGTCGCTCGGTGGAAAGTACGCCGGCCGCTGAATGTGCGGGTTGTAGTACGGACTTCCCGCCGTCGTGCACAGCAGTTTCATTCCCAACTGCTGCATCAACGCGACAAACTTTTTGGGTTCATCCAAATCAACGCTTCTGCCGTCTTGCCCCGCCCCGAACACCAACCTCGGATCGGCATCGGGAACCGGACATCCGATTCCGTCCTCCGCTTTTTGATAGGGGACGAAATCGAAGATGCTTAAACGAACGCCCATCTCAAGCGTCGGTGCCTCGCTACGAATCCCCGCAACGATCTCACGCAGGAACCGCGTCCGGTTTTCAAACGAGCCGCCGAACTCGCCTTCGCGGTCAACGCCACTCAACAATTCGTGACCGAGATATCCGTGACAGTGTTTAACGTCCACGAACTGAAAACCCATCTGCTCGGCGCGGACCGCCGCACGCACGAAATCCTCGATCAGCGTTTTCAGTTCGTCGTCGGTCAACAACGCCGTGTTGTCATGGACGTCGAGACGACGATCGAGGATCGGATTCCGCTGGGCCGGCCTGGGCTCCGCGACTTTCTTGTCATTCGGCCGCGCGTATCGCCCCGAATGCGTGAGCTGTAAGCCGACGAACAAATCGTCGACGTCACCGAATCGTTCCCGATGCGACGAAATCAAATCATCCCGCAGGGAGGAAATCGACGAAACGTTGTCTTCCGTGAGCAGCAACTGATTCGGATTTGCACGGCCGTCGTGTCGCACCGCCACTGCCTCTCCGCCCCAAATCAGCTTCGCGCCGCTGATGCCGAAGTTTTTCCAACGCCGGCGCGTCAATTCCGTGGGCTTGCCGTCAGAGGTCCCGTCCCAACCTTCCATCGGCAAGATCGCGAACCGATTTCCGATGACTTGGTCTCCAACGGCGAGGGATTGGGCAAGCGGCGAATCGGGTCCCGCCTGGACCTCCTCATCAATCGGGATGGGCAGATCAAGCTCAGCCAGCCGATCTCGGAACCGTTCGATTGTTTTCAAACTTGCGATTCGAGGATAGCTTGCCATGGCGTCTCTCAAGTCACAGAACGGTTGATGTCGTCCACGAGGTGCTGCAGCACTTCGCGGTCGGTGGACGGTCGCTCGGGAGCACCGGGATACGTTTCGTCAGACGCGATTTTCCCTCGCAGGCAAAGGAACATCGCGGCGTCGTGCTTGTAAGCCGGAACGTGAGGGCGAAATGCGAATGCGCCGAGGTATTGAAGCAGATCGTTCAACTCGTAAAAGCCTGCGTCGCCAGCCTCCCACATCGCATCGCGGCGAGCAAATGCGTCGGGAGCAAACGTACTCAGTCCCAACAGGTAATCGCTGCCATACATCACCATATCGATGGCCAGATCGTTGCCGGTCATCACCTTGAATTCAGGGCGAATCCGGTTCCGCAACTCGATCCGCTCCCACTCCAACACACGACTCAGTGACGAGTGCTTTGCACCTAGGCACTTTGGGAGGTTCACGAGCTGTTCGTAAACCTGAATCGAATAGATCTTGCCGAACGGGGCGAACATCGTCCCCAGCTCGAATGCGTAGAACGAATCGCAGTCGACGGTTGCGGATTCGTAGTTGGCAACAATCTCCTCATCGACCTGATGCGCCAGTCCGTAAGACTGAAACAAAATCGGTGTCGCATCGAACGAAACAACCTCAGCAATGCCTCGGCGGTACGCGTCGCAATCGAAAGCAGCGTCAGGCATGTCTCCCACAAAGACACCACCGACGAAATCTCGTCCCGAGGCAATTCTCCGCGTGTGCTCCAGCGCCCGCTGGCGAGTCGCATCATCGATCAGGTTTCCATACCCCGTATCCATGTTGATCGCGGGGGTCAGCCCCGAGTCAAACGTCTCCTCCACAAGCAAGTCGAATCCTCCCCAGTCGACGCTACCGTTCTGCACAGGCAACAGCGTGGCGGAGTAACCGGTGATCTTCCGATTCGGAGTGAGCAATTTCAGTGGGTCAGGCATCGCCATTCTTGAATTGGGCATCTACAATCAGCAACACAGCAGACGATAGCACAAAGTCAACTTTTCGTCTTCGACGATCGGACAAAAACAACTTCGCAAATCAGGCAAACGGGGCAAGACATTCAATGGCCAGTCGCAAACTGACCGACCGAGCGCTCGCCGAAAACCTCCCCCCCTGGGGTGTTTTGGTGCTGGAAAGCCACCATTCACCCGAGTTTTCGATGGAGCATCGGAGCCACGATTTTCTGAAATTCGTGTTTGTGATTCGCGGAGCGGGTGTCATCGAATTTCCGAATCAAATCGTTCGATTCGAAGAGGGTAGTTTGATCGTTGTCCAACCCGAAACAACCAACCGAATCATCGACGCCCCCGATGCGGCGAGCAGTCTCTATGTGTGCTGCATCGACGTGAACCTGTTTGCTTTTGACAAAGCGTTACTCAAGCAAATTCCTGAAGGCCTGGTCACCGCAGACGAACACTTCAGCAATCGCGTCGGAAACCAATTGCGTCGAATGCGACACGCCCAATCCAACGCAGGGTCGCTTGCTTCGCTGTCCCTCGTTGCTTCGGCAATGCGTTTGGTCGAGTGGGTGCTCCATCAATCACCGCAAAACGGAACACGAAACGCGCCTCCCGGAGACGAACAACAGCGAATACGAAACTACGTGGCCTCACTGGAAACCGAATTCTTCGAAGCCACCACGATCGATGACGCGGCCATTCGGCTAGGAATGTCCCGTCGCTCCTTCACCAAGTGGTTCCAAGAAATCACAGGTGAAACATGGCTGACCTACATCCGACGGCTCATGATCCGACACGCGCGACACCAACTCATTCAAACCAACCTCTCGATCGCGACCATCGCGTTCGAAAGCGGCTTCAACGATCTCTCGACGTTCTATCGGCAATTCAAGTCCCAGGTCGGAGTCTCGCCCAAAGCCTATCGCAGCTCCGGCGGCGAACCCAACGAAGGCACGGAGCCATCACCAGAGGGTTGATCTCGAATTTGCCCCGTGAATTCCGCTGCGGCGTCTCCCGACACTCTTTCGCAGCTTCACCCGGAATTGCTACCAAAGCACCCGCCGCCATTGGCCTTTAATCCGATGCCTCCGCTTGATACAAGCCGTCCTTCGCGGCAGCAGGGTGGCTGTGCGCGCCGGAACTGTACGTAACTCCAAGGACGGAGACGCTGGCCATGAGTTCTTTCCGCCAAACCGTGGGAACCCTGACGGGCCTACTGCTCGCAAGCTCCATTCCGCTGCTTCATGCGCAGGTACCGGCCGGTAACCAGATCAATCAGGCCGTTCCCGCCGGCGCGAACCAAGTTGCCAACCAAGCGGCCGCCACGCCTCAGCTTCCGTTCCCCGCGCTGACGCCCCAACAACAACAAGAGATCGATCAGCACTTGCTCCAGTGGCAAGCCCGCAGCCAGGGAACCAAAACGCTCGAAACCAAATACGTCCGTTGGCACTTCGACCAACAGAAAGCCGCAGCCGGTGTGCCCGCACATCGCGCCGAAGGTCAGATCAAGTACTCGTCCCCTGACAAAGGCCTGTTTCGGGACGACTCGATCGTGTTCTACACGGGAATGAAAGAACAAAAGCCTCAGTTCGCGGGCGACAAGAATCGCCCCGGTGACTACTGGGTCTGCAACGGTCGCGAAGTCGTGCAGTACGACCGCGGCAAGCAAAAGTGCACCGTGCTCACCCTCCCTGCCGAGATGCAAGGGACGCAGATTTTCAATAGTCCCTTGCCGTTCGTGTTCAATCTCGACGCCGCGCAGATCAAACAACGATTCTGGGTCCGAAGCCTGCCTTCGCCGAAACCGAACACCATCCTGATCGAAGCTTGGCCCCGGAAGCAAAACGACCGTGCGCAATACAAGCTGGTGCAAGTCGCACTCAATCCGAATTATGACATCGAAGCGTTGATCATCTACGCACCGAACTTCAACGTGCGGACCGCCCAGAACTACGACCAGTACGAATTCTCAAAACCAAAGCGGAATTCGATCACGGCTGGACTGCGACAGAATTGGCTCGGAAACTTCATTCCCCAACAACCGCCAAAGGGATGGGAAGTCGTTCGCGAGAACTTTGCGGGCCCGCCACAGGTCGCCGGCCAACCGCCCGCGCAGCAGCCGATTCGCTAGACTCGATTCGCAATGTAGGAAAATTGCCTACTTCGGCGGCTCCCAATCGCGCTTGCGATCGAGTGGCCGAACCCAGTTCGTCGGCTCAAGCCCGGCGGCCTTGAGCGCCCGGTCGATGGCCGCAATCGTCGCCTTGTTCGGTTTAAAGGATCCCGGTCGCTTCCCCTGTGCGACCTCGCGTGGGGTCGAACCGATGGAGTTTTTGCGGTGCCAGACGTTGGCGTCCGCCCCAAAGGCCACTAGCTGATCGACGACTCTCGCAAAGCTTCGATAGGCGGCGCCGTGAATCACGGTTTCGTCGTGGTCGTCCACATCGTTGACGTCCGCCCCCCAAGCCACCAGCTGCTCGATCATCGCGAGCGTCTCAACCTCGTCGCCGGGATACTCGTCAGCGACAAAGATACCGATACCCGCTGCGGCAAGAATCGGTGTCGTTCCGTCCGCGTTGGCAATGGTCGTGTCCGCACCAAGCTCCACCAGCAACCGTGCGTACTCAAGATCACCAGTGAATGCAGCGAACAGGAATGGCGTCGCCCCGCGGTGATTCAGCCTCGCCTTGGAGTGTTTTCCGCTCGTCAGCCTGAGGTTGATGTCGGCACCGAGCTCCACCAACTGCCGTGCGAATTGCAGACTCCCTAGTTTGCCCGTGATCACCGGCGGTGGATCCCCATCGGGATTGTCGCCACGCGGTGGACGCCGCACCCACGAGAGCGCATGCAAAGGTGCATAACGGCTTCGCTGGTCGTTCGGATTTGCGCCCCATCCCACCAACTGCAACGCAAGTTCAAAGTGACCGCTTTCCACCGCCAGTAGCAGCGGAGACATGCCCTTCCGAGGATTGCGGCCCGATTCGCTGAGCGGAATCATGCGCGCGTTCACATCCGCCCCCGCATCGAGCAACCTTCGAACCACGTGAGTGTGACCCTGCCGAGCCGCGAAGTGCAGTGCAGTGAACCCCGTTCTTAGTTTGTGCTTCCAATCGGCACCGGCGTTCAACAGACAGTCAACCGATTCCAGGTTGCCGCGTTCTGCCGCCCACATCAGTGCCGTTTGTGACCGGCGCTGCTTTGCGTCGACCTGCGCTCCCGCGTCGATCAACAGTTGGACCAACCGTGCGTTGCCCGCGCGAGCGGCGTGCATCAGCAGTGTTTCTCGCCCCGGAAGTTCGATCGTGGCGTCCGCCTCCGATCGGAGCAACACTTCCACGATGTCCGCATTTCCGACTCGGCAAGCGACCGCCAATGGGGTCACCCCGTACTCGTTCTCAGCATCCACCTCGGCGCCAGCAGCGATCAACCGTTCTGCCGCAACGCGTTGATTCCAATGGGCGGCCCAGTGCAACGCCGTCGTACCATCACCTTGTCGTAGAACGGCAGACTCGCGGTCGATCTGCGCAATAACCGCAGGCCAATCTCCGGCCTCGGCGGAATCGATGAACGCACCCGTCTCCTCCCCCCGGGAGGAAACGGCAAATATCAACATGGCAGCATAAAGTGAGTATCGCATCACCAAATTGTACTACGCACCGCACCCTCAAATCGCCGTGCCAAGACAAACCTGCCGCAATCGTCTCGCCCCCATCGTCTCGCCCCCATCGTCTCGCCTACATCGTCTCGCCCACATCGTCTTGCCCACATCGTCTTGCCCACATCAGGAAGATGGCAAAACCATGGAAGGCAAAACCATTTTTCGACGAAGCAACTGGCCCGAACGAACTCGCGCCCGCGATGCCTCCATCGTGGAAATCAGGTTGAACCCACGAAGATCGTATGGACACGAAGACGCCTCGCACATCTCATCGTCTCGCCAATCACCATGCTCTCACCCGGCATCACGAAGACAAATGCCGTGCTTCGCAGTTCGCTTTCGTATCGTCTTGCCCCCGGTCGTCCTGCCCAAGATCCACCGACCACGGCGTCCCGACCACAACGCTATTTCGCCGAAGCAAGTTCCGCAAGCATCGATTTGAGCTCGGCTTCAATCAACACCGACGCATCCTTTTGAACGTAGTTTGTACCGAGCCACGTTTCGTAGCCGCCGAGTCGATGCTGCTCCGGCGTCGGCAAATAACCGTAGCGCCCGTTTGCCAATCCGATGACCATCGTCTGTCGAAACGGACTGGTCGACTTCAGCTCCAACCCGATTTCCACCAGTGTTTCAAATGGAATCGCACAAATGGCGACATCCCCGATTCGAATCGCCTGCAGTTTGACGGTCACCGAGTCTTCTTTTCGCTCCGCCGCCGCAATCGTTCGGCGAGCATAGTCGGTCGCCAAACGCGGCAACCTGCGAATCGCTTCATCATCGTCCATCTCGACGATCTCTCGGGCACGCTTTTCGACCGCCTCGCTGGGGCGTCGATACCGAAGCGTCAACTCGCGCTCGCGCATATCGATTGAAATGTCGCTTCGATGCTGTTCAATTTTCTGATGAGCAAACCACGCCGCATCCGCTGCCTTTCGAGCGACGACACGAATCTGCTCGAAGGGCTCTCGCGGCGGACGTGTCACACCGAACGGAATGTTATTGATGTCTCCCGAAGTCCCGTTGGACATCATCGCAACGAAGCCCTCGCCGGCGCGCAGCCGTGTCGGCATCAATCGCGCGAACTCGCCGAAGTAGTCCGCCGAAAGCAATTTTCGCGGCGTCGCTCCGACATAGTGCAGCGAGTAGTTTGCGAACAGACCGAGTGGCTGACGCTTTGCATCCTGCACCGAAATCACCATCACATCCGGATCGGTCGGCCCAGCAGGACGATCCAAGACGTCCGGACTGCGTGACGGATTCATCTTCACTTGATCCATCTCGCCAAACGGATTCAAAGGCATCTTACCCGGCTTCAAAAACCACCGTCGATTAAAGACTTCTTCGGGCAACGGGTGCGAACCGGCCCCGACGAATGCCGGCTCAAGGTTGGCGTGAGCTTCGATAATCGAGTTCGCGATGCCTCGCACCAAGAGTCGGCGATACGATCTTTCTGGGCCAGTTTTCCCGTTCAAACTCGGTCCGCTGTGCGTATGCGTGCTCGCAATCAACATCCGACTCTTCGAGATCCCGGTTGCTTCCGCCGCGAGGGCCTTTGCCTCCTCGATTACCGCGGGTGCGAGACCCAAGTTGTCGACGACGAGCAGGGCCAGTTTCGATTCACCGTCACCGAAAACGATCGCGCGAGAAAAGAACGGGTCGTGCACCCCTTCTGCCATGTTGTCCCGAAAACCTCCTGGCATGTTGAGCGGAAATTCGACGGGCGTGATGTCCACGGCGGAGACACCCGCACGGAGTTCTGCAAACGCGATCCGGCGCGCTGAGACACAGGGCAACCAGACGGCCAGCAAAATGACGATAGGACGCATGAAAGCACTCGCAAAATGGACCTGGGCGGAGCCGTGAGCTTAGCCGAGATCGCATCGCGAGAGTTGCCAGATCACTTTGGACCGGCTATTTACCGGCGTCTTCTCCGCAACGTCGAAAACGCGCCGATCAGTCCCAATGGCAGGACACACCCCGGGATGGCCGTCACGCTGTAGCCGAACGCGTTCAGATAAGACTGAGTCGCCGCGCTACCGTTGGTGACCTGGAACGTGTACGTGGTTCCGGCCGTCAGTTGCAGCGGTCCCGACGTAAACCCCCGCGTCCCCGTGACGCGTTCACCAGGGTTTCCAGTCGAGATCACGACCGATCCATCCCGCAATTCAAAGAGTGGATTTCCGACCACGGTGTTGTCGTCCGTGATCGTGTAGGTTTCCAAGGTGAAATCGCGGTCCGCCGAAAAGTCGAAACTCAGCGTGCTTCCACCGCCACCACCGTATCTCAAACCGAGCGTGTCACTCAGCTGGAATCGATCGGAGCCAGTCAGATTGTTCGTCGGGCGAAACGTGAATTGAACGCCATCAGACCCGATCGGTGAAAACTCGGTCCCGGTAATGAAACCGTCCATATTCGCGTCGATCGTGGCCGGATCAACGAGAAACGAGACCGTCTCCGCAGCCCACCCTGGGACGCCTGTCAGGAACGTGAATGCCAAGAAAGTCAGTGCCGATTTCGCTTGCGCCATGATGGTCTCCGTTGAATCGTTGAACGCTTTGTCAAACGAACAGTCGAATCGGACAGTCCGTTGGCCACGAATTCGATCGAGAAAACAAAGAAATCAACAACTCGCCTGGGCGACCAAGTGCGGAAACAGTCTTCGTCTATAATTCCGACCTGCCTCCTTCCCCCAACCCGAGACCCCCATGCTTCACCGACCACTTCTTGTGTTGTCGCTGGTCCTGGCATCCAGCGCCGTCGCGTCCGAGCCGCCCAATATCATTTTGATGATGTGCGACGATCTCGGCTGGGGTGACGTCGGTTTCAACGGAGGCAAAACGATTCGAACGCCACACCTGGATGAGATGGCGACGAAAAGCCTGAAGTTCAACCGGTTCTATGCACAATCACCCGTTTGCAGCCCCACAAGAGGCTCTGCAATCACTGGTCGGCACCCGTTCCGCTATGGGGTGTACTACGCAAACACGGGACACATGAAACCCCAGGAATTGACCGTCGCGGAGTTGCTTCAGAAGCAAGGCTACTCGACCGGTCACTTCGGCAAATGGCACCTCGGTACGCTGACGAAAACAGTCAAAGACGCGAATCGAGGCGGTCCCAAGAACGTCAAACACTTCTCGCCGCCACAAGACAATGGATTTGACGTTTGCTTTTCGACGGAATCGAAAGTCCCGACCTTTGATCCAATGATGCGCCCCAAAGACAAGAAGCCGGGTTCGGCTTGGGACGCGGTCACGGACGAGATCGAGACCGTCGAATACGGCACCTACTACTGGAATGAGGCCGGCGAAATCGTTCGAGACAATCTCAGCGGTGACGATTCCAGAGTCATTATGGACCGAGCGATTCCGTTCATCGAATCATCAGTCCAAGCCGAAAAACCGTTCTTCGCAATCATCTGGTTTCATACGCCACACTTGCCCGTTGTCGCCGGCGGCGAGTATCTCGAAATGTATCGGCAGCATGAGGTCCGATTCCGAAACTACTACGGGTGCATCACCGCAATGGATTCCCAAGTCGGTCGCCTCCGAGACAAACTTGCGGAACTCGGTGCCCGGGACAACACGATGATCTGCTTTTGCTCGGACAACGGTCCCGAGGGTAACGACTCCGCCCCCGGGTCCGCCGGGCCCTTCCGTGGCCGGAAAAGATCGCTCTACGAGGGTGGCATTCGCGTGCCAGGACTGATCGAGTGGCCCGCGCAGGTCGAACCTGGGACGACCGATTTCCCGGCCGTCACCAGCGACTACCTACCGACGATCGCTGCTGCCGTCGGCGCTCGCTTGGACGACCAACGTCCCATCGATGGAATCTCCTTGCTCCCGGTGTTTGAGGGCAAGCTGAAGCAACGACCTTCGCCCATTGGTTTCCAATCCAAGGACATGCTGGCACTCAGCGACACCCGCTTCAAACTCGTTGCAAAGAAAGAACAGTGGGAGCTGTACGACTTGCTCGAGAACCCCTCCGAGTCAAACAATGTCGCCGGCAAACATCCCGATGTCGTCGCCTCGATGAAGGCACAACTCCAGCGTTGGCAGGCGTCCTGCAAACGAAGCGATGCGGGCCAAGACTATTGATGCCGTGCGACGGCATTGCACTCCGCCGTGTGACATTTTCTGAGGGAAAACCGAAACCAAATCCGCCGAGGCGAAATCCGGAAGATTCATGCGCGACGGTTTGCCCCTCCGGCCAAACACGGCGGTCGCCGTTCCCTTAGGGCTGTCCCATATTGCGGAGGGTCGGTGTGCGTAGGGAAACTGGACGCTGGCTCATCAGCATCGGACTAGCGGCGATGCGATCTGGCACAAGCGCGGCGTCCGCGATACGCTCGCGGTCTAAAGATGGAACGTACACATCGGGGGAAATTTAATCGTGGCTCACACCATTGTCATTTTTGGGGCATCCGGCGACCTCACCAGCCGTAAACTGATCCCGGCGCTTTACAGCAATTTCAAGAAGGATCGCCTCAAAGAGCCGCTTCGCGTCGTTGGCGTTTCCCGTTCTCGCTATGAGCACGCCCAGTGGCGCGACTCGCTACGCGACACGACCGAGAAATTCGCCGGATCTCTCTTTGACAATGAAGCCTGGGAAGCCTTCAGTTCGAATATTTTTTATCAACCCGGCGACATCAAAGAACCCGAAGACTTCCTCGCTCTCAAAGCGTTCTTGGAGTCGATTGAAGGAGGCGAACCTGCGGGACGCGTCTACTATCTCTCCACGATGCCGCAGCTCTACGCCGAAGCCATCTCGCAACTCGGTGCGGCCGGACTCGCCGATGACAGCGACGGTTTTCGCAGGGTCATCATCGAAAAACCGTTCGGCACGAACCTCAAGACGGCTCACGATCTCAACGAATCGATCCACAAAGTCTTCCGCGAAGACCAGATCTTTCGCATCGATCATTATCTCGGCAAAGAAACGGTCCAAAATATTTTCGCACTGCGGTTCGCGAACTCCATCTTCGAACCGATTTGGAACCGGAACTTTGTCGACCATGTCCAGATCACCGTGGCCGAAGAAGTCATCATCGGTCGGCGTGCCGGCTACTATGACAACGCGGGCATCCTCAGAGACATGTTCCAGAATCACATTCTGCAACTGTTGATGATCACCGCGATGGAGCCCCCGGCACGATACGATGCCGCGTTGGTTCGCGATGAAAAAGTCAAAGTGCTACACAGTATGCGAAAGATGGTCGGCGCCGATTTTGCCTCCAACACCGTTCGCGGACAATACAAAGGTTACCTGCAAGAGGAAGGCGTACCGGAAGGCAGCGAGACCGAAACGTTCGCAGCGCTCAAACTCTACTGCGACAATTGGCGATGGAAAGGCGTGCCGTTCTACCTGCGTAGCGGCAAAGGCATGTCGTGCCGAACCACACAAATCGTGATCCAGTTCCGCCAAGTCCCACACATTCTATTCGGCGGAAAAACGCGGACGCCCGTCGGGAACCGACTCGTCATCCAAGTCCAACCCGCCGAAGGCATCCAATTGCACTTTGAATCCAAGGTGCCCGAAAGCGAAATGAAGACCCGAACGAGCACGCTCGATTTCGACTTCTTCAGTTCGGGCAGTGGCGGCAGTCCCGACGCCTACCAGCGACTCCTTCTTGACTCCATTCTCGGCGACGCCAGCCTCTTCGCGCGAAGCGATGAGGTGGAACTGGCATGGGGAATCATCGATCCCATCATCGCGGCCTGGAGAAGCCCAGCCGCGCCGCCACTGCATGTCTATGAGACAGGTCTTTGGGGGCCGAGCGAATCCAGTGAGTGGATGGGCGATCAGAAGCGAGAGTGGTTCGACGTCTGCCCGGTCCTGTCTCACTGAATCGAGTGAGAACGTTTGGCGGTATGCAATCAGCTCTGGGATCGCAACCAGCTCGGGGCAATGAGATCGGCGACTTAGGCCGTTTCCGTCACACGGCCGGTCGGAAAGCGAAACGGGCCGTACGTCATTGGGCCGACTCGATCCTCCGATTCGCCTAGATGAACGAGCATGTCATGATGAGCGCGACATCCGTAAAGCATTGCATCCAACACCTCGTCCTTTGCAATCTCAATCGGCTCCGCGCCGGTTTCTTCATTGACCTGGGCAACCAGAGATTGATGTTGAGAAAGAAGCGTTTCGAACGCCGGTGTGCCGACGCGTAAACACACGGCATGAGGCGACGATTGTTGCTTCATCGAACCTGCAAGGGGACGCTGCGAACATGAAAGAATGGCTCGCCCCTGGTTGTTGAGGCTCAACATTTCGATGGCAAGGTAGTTCTCCAGTTTGACAAGCTCAACGATCACATCTCCTTGGCGACCGACGAACAGTTCACCGAAGCTGCAAAACTTCCCCCCGACCACGCGAAATGAGCCGACGTGAGAAAACCCTGCGTAGTGAATCGCCGCTTCGTGCTTTTCGAGAAAACGCCTGAGCTTTCCAGGAGATTGATCCGTGGGAACAAACTGCCGCTCGTAAAACCGTGTGATTGAACGCCGAAACAGCGTTGGCGTTGCGAAAATCAAAGGCAAGGTGACCAGCCCCAACAAGCCCATCATCGCCTCGATGGGCAAACCGAGCGGAAGTCCGCGCACCTCGCTGAGTGAACAGAGCAACCACGTGGCCCCGGCGATCCAGCCGAGCCATCCACGCAATGCCAAAACCAAGCGACCTCGATTCCAGGGCTCGACATCCCTCGGATCGTCAGGACCTGCCACTTGTGACGGGACTGTGAAGGAAGAAGGGGTCGACTGGGACATGAAAGACAGCCTACTGGCGAGGAGATTAGCTTCTGCCGAAATCTAGCTCCCATCGCTCCACGACTGCCGCAAACAAGCTGTTCACGAATCGGGATTCGCCCCCAAACGAGACGAAAAAACGTCGAGGTCGAATCGAACGCGCTAACCGGATCCGGACTCCGGCCCGCAAAAACCATCGCAACAACGTGGGGAGTCACAGACATCGCCAGCACTAGCAACCGGCATTCATCAGACGAATCAAAATGCCGGCTATCGTCATGCTCAGGGAATTGGAGACTCTCGATGCTACGCAACTCTCGCACTCAAATTCGTAAAGCGGCGTCGATTCACCTACAAAACACAGTCGCTCACTTCTACTTCTACCCTCCGATTTTTTGATTTCGTTCCTTTTTGGGGCAAGCGTCGCGAGTCTGGATTCATGAAACGTCACGAAGTCCGTCAGGTTGATGAAGTTGCCATCCGAGAATTCGGGATGACTGGCCTAGTTTTGATGGAAAATGCCGGTCGAGGCGCGGCCCAAGCCCTGCAGCAATGGTGCGATCCGAAAGTTCCCGTCCAATTGCTCTGCGGAAGTGGCAATAACGGTGGAGACGGGTATGTGATCGCTCGGCACCTGCAACTCGCCGGATACAAGGTCCAAATTCTCTCACTCGCTTCCTTCGATCGCCTCGCGGATGATGCCCGCGTCAATGCAACGATCGCGGAGCTCGCCGAAATCCCAATCCTTCATGTCACCGAACCGACGGATTTTGAAACTGCCATCCAAAACGGCGAGACGGTCATCGACTGTTTGCTCGGCACCGGTGCGCAGGGGGCTCCGCGCGGACTTTATCGTGTCGCAGTCGAGGCCGCGAATGAGCGTGAAGGCAGACGAGTCGCCATCGATTTGCCGAGCGGACTTGATTGCGACTCCGGAGTCCCTTCGGACACGACCTTTCGCGCCGACGTCACGATCACCTTCGTGGCCCCGAAAGACGGTTTCGCGAATCCAACGGCCTCCCCGTTCCTTGGGGACATCGCCGTGGTACCGATCGGTGTCCCTCTCAAATTGTTGGCTCGATTCGGACTGGCAACGGAAGGGAACTGTTGAAGGGTGTCTAAACGTTGTATCGTTTCGGGCCTCGGACCAACCCGCTGACGCCCTCACTCAGAACTGACTCATGGCCCAAGTCATCGAAGCCACCCCGCTGGATCTCGCCTATTCCGACGCACTCCGCTTCCTACCAGAAGGCCCCTACCAATCCGCTCCGGGTCATTTCTCCTGGGTCGGAATCCAACACGGAGCCGACACGCGCCATGGAAGCCTGAACCGATTCGACTTTGCCACCGGTGAAAATATCTCGATGGATCTTCCCGGACGACCGGGATTCGCGTTGCCATGCAAAACACCAAATCGATTTGTCGTCGGTTGCGAACGATCACTCGGATACTTTGACGTCGAAACGGGCGAATGGTCCGTCTTTCAAACGGGCGTTGACGAAGATGTGACCAACACGATCATCAATGACGGCATCGCGATCGGCAACAGTCTCGTCTTCGGAACCAAAGACCTCGAGTTTGCGACCAAGAAAGCGGGACTGTACCTGTACCGCGGTTCGGACAAGCAGTTGATTCGGTTGCGCGACGACCAAATTTGCAGCAACGGCAAAGCAACACTACAGTCGGATGGCTCTCTCACACTGTTTGACATCGACTCGCCGACGCGACAGGTCGTTCGCTACACCCTCGACATCGAAGCGGGCAAACTCAGCGAGCCGACCGTTGTCCTTGATTTTAGCGAGGACCCCGCCGTCCCCGATGGAGCTATTTTGACACCGGACGGCAGCGGATTGATCGTCTCGATGTTCCTACCTCAAGCCGCAGCGTTCGGAGAAACGCGACTCTACGATCTCGCCAGCGGAGATTGCACGACTGTCTGGCGAACGCCATTGTCACCGCAAAACACATGCCCCGCACTCATTGAAAATGAAGGCAAACTCGTGCTCGTGATCACGACAGCCGTTGAAAACATGAGCGCCGACGATCAGGCAGCATGCGCCAATGCCGGAAAGCTCTTTGTTGCCGACAGTGGACTCCAAGGCGAATGGAACCCACCCGCCTTCGAAGACTAGGCACTCTCTAGTTCCGCGTACACCGTGAGCTCCGGGTTTTGCGCTCCACCGGGCGGCGAATACCGCTAGCGAATCGACTCGTCCGGCAGCTCGGTGCCGATCCCGGTATCGATCGGCATCGTGTCTTTCCTGTCCCCCAGTCCGACCGCAGCCATCGCACGCTGCAGCCTGCGCTCCATTTCAATGATCGTTGACTGATGCTCCGGTGACTTCACCAAATTGGTCGATTCCTCTGGGTCGTTTTCAAGATCATAGAGTTCCGCGAGATGCTTGTCGGGTGATCCATCGCCATGCGGATAGCGGATGTACTTGAAGCGATCGCCACGTACTGAGCGAACATTGGGCGTGTAGGGAAACTGCTTTTCAAAGTTGTAGTGGTAGAGCCATTCGGTACGCCAGTTCTTGGTATCACCCTGAACCAGAGTCTTTACCGAAGCTCCGTGAATGTCCGTCATCGGCTCGGCACCCGCTGCGTCCAGGATCGACGGAGCCACGTCGGTGGTAAGAACTTGCTTGGCGACTTTTACGGGGCCGGTTTCCTTCGTCCAACCCGGGTAGCGAATGATCATGGGAACGCGAACACTGGCTTCATGGGCCGTTCGTTTATCCACCATGCCGTGCTCCCCTTCGAGCAGCCCATTGTCACCCAAGAAGACAAACATGGTATTGTCGTACTGACCCGTCGACTTCAAATACTGCACGAGCCGACCGACACTGTCGTCGACCGACAAAATGGTCCCCCAGTACGCTCGAACCATCCGAGCGAAATCCACGACGCCGCTCGCTTTTTCGTTCGGAAACTCTTTCCGCCAGTCGAAGATCGGACCGTAAATGCCGTGCCAAGTGGTGAGCCGTTGGGTGATCCACTTCGGTTTGTCGGACAATCGAAACGACGAGTGCGGGTAGTTCACATCCACATCGTCGAACACATGCTCGTATTTCGGCTCCGGAAAATAGAAGCTGTGCGGCGCCTTCTGCCCGATCATTAAAAAGAACGGGGATTCTTGGTCGCCAGCCTGCTGACCCTTCATCCAATCGATCGCCATGTCCGTGACGACCGTCGTGTAGTAGCCTTTGACAACTCGACGTCCCTCACCGTTGAAGTTGAACTCGGTGTCAAAATACTTGCCTTGACCTTTGTGCGTCACAAAGTGATCGAAACCCGGCCGAGGCTCATCGCTCTTCTCGCCCATGTGCCATTTACCGATGTACCCCGTGGTGTATCCCGCGGCCTGCAGACGCCTTGGAAAACTATCGAGATCGCTCGGGTAGTCGGTAAAGTTGTTGGTGACCCCGTGTGCGTGTGCATACAGCCCACTCAAGATCGTCGCTCGACTGGGGGAACAAAGACTCGTCGTGCAGAACATGTTTTCAAAGTAGATGCCCTCTTCCGCCAGCTTATCGATGTTCGGCGTTTTAAGGTGCGGATGCCCAGCACACGAAAGGGCGTTCCAGCGAATGTCGTCGCACAACATCACGACGATGTGAGGGCGTTCAGCCGAAAGGACGCGGCAGCTCAAAAGAAGAAGAAAGGCGACGAAAAAACGGTTCATGGCAGTAGCGTTCATGGAGGAGGCGGGCCTAACGCCGCGATTTTAACCAACAGAAAACGGGTTCGGGACGAGTGCCGGTCGACTTTGTATGGTTTGCCGTCGATGCAACGAACCGATGCGCCTCAGTGCCAGCTTTGAACTAGATTTCGGAAGAAGGTTCTTGCATCTTGAGGCGGTGTGAATGTCACGGATCAAGCTACTAGAAGACATCATCGAATGCGTGCCGTTGGCCATCTTTGCAAAGGAATCAAAGAACCTCAGGTACGTTGTCGCGAACAAGGCGTTTAGGGAAACCGCTCACATTCCCGAAGGCGAACTGAAGACGGACTACGACTATTTCCCTGATGAGCAAGCGGATTTCTTTCGAGAGAAGGACCTCGAGTGCCTCCAGAACCGCGAGATGGTTTTCATCCCGCAGGAGCCTGTCGGGGACATTTTTGCCCGAACTTGGAAGGTTCCGATCCTCGGCGAGGACGGGGCTCCGACTCACCTGCTGGGGATTTTTGAAGACATCACCGAGTTGGTGGAAGTCCGGCAGCGCGCCGAGGACCTCGATCGCAATCGGCGACGGATCATCCACAACCTGGATGTGGGCTTCTTTTTACTGTCACGGGCCGGCAAGATCCTCGATGGGTACACCGACTCTTGCGCTCAACTTCTCGGAGAGCGGTTCGCGGAGGGAGTCGAACTGGCAGCGGCCGCGAATTTAGGCCACGACGCCTCGCTCGACTTCGCGATGGCGCTCGAGCAGTTGTTCGATGACATCCTGCCCGAGGAAATCAGCCTCGACATGATGCGGTTGCAAACAGGAAACCAAAACCGAACCGTCGACCTGGTTCCATCGCCGATACGAGATGACGACGGCAAGCTTGACCTCGTCCTCTTTTCTGTCAACGACTCGACACAACTCCAAGCCGAAAGAAAGAAGAGCGAACACAACGCTTCATTGATTCACGTCCTCAAAAACATCGAGGCGTTCCAGTTCTTGATGCATGACGTCGCCAAGAATCTTCAACTCGCGCGGGAGGTGAATCAGGATGATCGCCGTACCATTCTCCACACGTTGAAGGGGAACATCGCGCAGTTTGGATTGACCGAAGTCAAAAACCTGATTCATCAAATTGAAAACGAGCAAGAGATCACTGACGAGCATCTCGAGGAGATCGATTCAAGTTTCAGAGAATTCCTTGAAGAGCACGAAGACGTCCTCAACATGGAGGAACGTGACGGGCCCGACCAGTCGCAATTCCACGCGGTTCCCGAGGCTGCACTGGAGGATTTGGAACGAACCGTCGAGTTGGTGAATGACGCCGAACAGTTAAAGGCGATTGTCAGTCGGTGGGTGGAGCAATCCCGCTGGAAACCGGTGGGAGGCATGTTGAAGCAGTTCGCTGATTCCGCCCAGGCACTCGCCGGTCGCCTTGAAAAAGAGATCCGAACGGAAGTGATCGGCGCCGACACTCGATTGGACTTTGAGCGATGCGGTCCCATTCTAAGTAACCTTATCCACCTTGTGTGAAATGCGGTGGACCACGGGATTGAACCGACGTGCGAGCGTGGGGCCAAGCCCAAACAGGCGACGCTTCGCCTATCGTGTACGGCCGACAACGGCAAATGGAGCTTCAAGGTTTACGATGACGGCCGTGGGATTGCCCCAGACCAGATTGCCAAACGAGCCGTCGAGCGGGGTATGATCGATTCCAGCGTCTGCGAATCGATGGACAATCAAGAGAAGAGTCTGTTGATTTTCGCACCGGGATTCTCCACCGCGTCGGTGATCACCGATATTTCCGGCCGCGGGTACGGGTTGTCGGCACTCGCGGCCTCCGTCGAGTCACTCGGAGGAGTGATCAAAGTCCGCTCCGAGCGCGGATCCTTCACCGAATTCTCCATTGAGGTGCCTTTCGCCCACTCCGAACATCATCACGACTGGTCCGCCCTAACCGACTCGACTCAGAACTTGCCGGTCGTGAGTCGGAAACGTGATGAGACCCTTCCGCACGGGACACCACGTTCTCGTTAGCGGAAGCGACTACTTCGCCGACACTCGCTTGGCAGTCTGCTTCAGTCCGTTTTGAAAAAGAGTCAACGACTCGACACTTCCGTCGTCGCCCTTGTTGAACGTGATTTCCGCATCGACGACTTTGTAGAACCAAACGTCATCCGATTTTGGGAAGACTTCAAGAAAGGATTGACCGGTGAGCTTGACCAGTAGACGCTCCCTTTCAATTTTCACGTCGAATTGGACGCCGGGTACGAGCTGATATTTGCCCACGTACTTCTCCATGATCTCCTGCGAGACTTTTGCCTCCTTCTTAAACTCGCGCGGCTTCACTGGCGCCCCAGCCAACGAGCGAATCAGATCACCGGCTAGCTGGTCGACTTCCATTTGCGCGGTGTTGCAAAGGATAACGACGGCGGCGTCGAGGTCGCGGTTGACCATGAGCATCGAATGAAAACCTCCCGTTTGACCGTTGTGCCAACGAGTCGAACCATCCAGAGCGAGGTGCCAGCCTAGGCCCATCGCGAACTCTCCTGGCTTGTCGCCGGCGTCCTCATGTTTCTGCCACGCCAATTCGAGAGCTTTCCCGAGTTCGCTCGTAGGCGGATCAAGATTCGCCTTGGCAAAGGTCAGCATGTCGGTGACGTTGCTGCGAATACCACCCGCGCCCGGCATGTCCGCAAAGTCCCAGCCGCCACAGGATTCAAATCCCGCGGTGTGACCTGGCGCGAAACGCTTTTTCATCATGTCATCGAGGGCGACGCTTGTGTCTTTCATGCCAAGCGGCCCGGTGATGCGTTCTTTCATGAGCGAGTCATAGGACTTGCCAGCCTGGTTCGAAATAAGAAAGCCCAACCAGGAAACGGCAAGGTTCGAGTACTCGGTGGATTCACCGGGATCACGAGGCAATTCGTAGGAGGCCAAGAACTCGATCGCCTTTTTTGAGTCATAGTCCGCAAACGGGTTGTCGTTGTCGGCGGGGTTGAAATTGGTTGGCATGCGCGGCAAACCCGAGCGGTGGGTCGACAGTTGCTTCAGCGTGATTTGTTTGTCGCCGCGACTTGGCATCGACGCCCCCTCGGGCCCATAGTCCTTTGCGGGTTGATCGAGTTTCATGGTGCCGCGTTCGACCGCATCCGCCAACAGAATGCCTGTGAAGACTTTTGAGACGGACCCGATCTCGTAGATCGTGTCGTCGTTTGGCGCACCGAGTCCGTCATCCAGCTTCCCGAGGTGAACGGTCGCGGTCTGTTCCCCCTTGATGACGCCGATCGAAAGCGCGTCGACCGTCTTTGAGTCCACGTAAGGCTCTGCGAGCGCGAGGACCTTTTCACGCATCGAGTCTTGGGCGCTCACCGAGTTCGTGACGCAGCCGCACAGAACAGCTGCTAACGTGGCCAAAGGAAGAATCAAACGAGCCGTCATCTTTGTTCCTTGATTTGAGTTGAATTGTTCACCCACGATGTTGGTCGCCCTTTTGTTGCGATCGTTACGGCATTGCTGGATCATTTTTTTTACCGCGCCCGCGTCAAGCAGAGTGATCTGCTCTCGGTGAAACGGATGACGCCAGCGCAAGGCGCCGGCGGCGTTTTTTCGAGGGAAACCGGCGGTTAGCGCATTGCCGCTCAACATGTGCGGGACAGTGCCTCAGCCCCGATGAACGCTCGTGGGCCTACTGAACACCAAACCGATGAATCGTGACCTGTTTCAGTTCATCACCAGGCTTGAGCAACGTGGCCGGAAAACTCGGCTGATTGGGCGCGTCAGGATAATGCTGTGTTTCCAGGCAGAACGCGTTGTGGCCGCCATAGCCATTCTCGCCACCGAGGTGATTCGCGGTGTAGAGCTGCATCCCGGGCTGTGTCGTTTCAATTTCCAACGTCCGCCCTGAATCGGGGTCAACGACCATCGCGGCTTTCCGCAGCGTGCCCGCCTCGCCGCGAACGACGTAGCAATGGTCGTATCCTTTCGTGGCAGGCAACTCTTGCAAGCGATCCCCGAGGGCCGTCGCGTTGCGAAAATCGAGGGGCGTTCCGGCGACATCGTTCAGCTTGCCCGTCGGGATCAAGTCCTCGTCGACATCCAGAAACTGATCCGCCTCGATCGTGGCGAGATGGTCTTTCGCGGTCCCGCTTCCGGCGCCGCCAAGATTCCAATAACTGTGGTTTGTCAGATTGACGTGGGTCGGCTTGTCGGTGGTCGCACCGTAGGTGATCGTCAGCTCGTTTTTCTCATTCCAGTTG
>JBCBOT010000091.1:0-24476 GCA_039821165.1 Planctomycetota bacterium
GGCGAAGCGATCGTTGAGTTCACGGCTGCGTTTCTTGGCAGCTTCGATTCGATCCTTACGCTCGTCGAGCTTGCGCTCGTTCTCCTTCGTGATCTTTTCCTGTCTGGCGGCAAGACGCTCGAGCTTTTCTTCCTCGGTCTCTTCGACCATTTCTTCGTCACCGTTGGCTTGCCCTTCCGATTCGGCAGCGGGCTTGGCTTCATCCGGTGTTTCGGTCGGTGCATCCGCGGGCTTCGTTTCCTCCGCAGCCTCGTCACCTTCCTCTTGCGATTCGGTTGGCTCAGCTTCTTGAGCTCCGCCGACCGTCGAGGACTCGCCTTCGCCGGACGCTTCCGTTTCTCCGGACTCAGGCTCCGGGTCACCTTCGGTTGCTTCCTCGGAAGCAGGCTCCTCGACCTCGCCAGATGATTCCTCCTTGTTATCCGAAGAGGCTTCTTCCGAGTTCTTGTCGTCGCCGCTCTCTTCTTTCGGCGGCTCCTTGTTTCCGCTGCTCTCGCCCTTCTCTTCGGGCGTTTTATCGTCTGCGGTTTTGTCGTCGACCTTCTCTCCGGCGGTTTCTTCAGACGTCTCGGCGGCGGCCTCTTCGGTCTCACCCGCCGAAGCGTCCCCCTTCATCTCGTCCGCCGGCGCTTCGCTTTCGCTAGGCGAATCCTCCGTCGGAGTCTTGTCATCGCCCTCCGTTGCGGCCTCGAGTTCCATCTCACCTTCCTTCAATCCGGGATTCAGTTCCGGCGGAAGTTCGGCACCCGGTGGCGGCGGTGGATTGTCGAGCGCATCGAGGTCCTCGAGCGTCTGGGGGATCGGAGTCAGCTCGGGGAGCGGAAAACGAGACTCATCGACGACCGTGCTGACCATCAGGTAGCGGTTGACGCCGGCTTCACCTTCCTCCGATTCCTCTTTGTCACCGAGGCCACTCACGTTGCCGAAGCGGAGGATGTAGGTCACGCCCTCTTTGGTCGTGGCGGTCAACTCTCCATTTGCAGACAACAATTCTCGTTCGCCGTCCTGCCCCAAGGTGACGGGGAGGAAACCGCGACCGATCAACTGGGAGGCGGCTTCGTTGTCTTCGGTGAAATCCTTGTCGGCTCGAAGGTTTGCGCTGATGCCTTCGGGTTTGCGAAGCACATTGACAAACTTGAGATCATCGAGGGCGTTGCCGAGTTCGTTCAGCTTCTGCGAATTCAGTTTTGCATCGGCCGCAACTTCAACATCCTTGCCTGGGGTCAGCGGATTGGCTTCGTATTCCTTGAGCGACTTAAGTTCCCAACGGTTGGCCACCTTCGCGAGGTTCGCGGAGTAGTTTCGGTTGTACTCAACGCCCCCCGTCAGTCCGACCGAAACGCTGTAATCCTTGATCTCGACCTCTTCGAGATCGATGCTGCTCAACTGCAGAAGGTCTTCCTCGATCCAGTCCACGAACTTCGTCGACAAGGGTGCGTCATCGAGTTGCACCGCATAGACGAGGTCTTGCCCCGGTTTACGAACGTAGATTTGGTTTTCGGTGTCACGGACTTGATCACCAATGATCAATGACGCGAGCTCTTTTTGGTTTTCATCTTTGAAGGTCACCAACCGGCCGACACCTTCATCACCGACATCCAGATCTTCCAGCTTCGGCTCGACGACGCCCATGCCCGCGTGATCTTCGACATTGTCCGTCGGTGCATCGAGTGCCTTGAGGCCCACCATCAAGTTGGCGGCGTCGCGCATTTGATCGATCGCGTCTGCTGGATAGCCACCGCGGGACGGGATGGTCCAACGGCCCGTGTCTTTGTCGCGGCGAACCTCGAAGTTCTTCAGCTCACCGAGCGTTTCATCGAAGACTGCGATCTTCAGGCTCGCCGCCGTCAGCGGGTCTTTGAACTCAGGGAACAGCTCTTCGTTGACAAAGCGATCTTTGTCCGTCCCTTCTGTCGTCGAAGACGATGGCCACGCGAAAAGGGCGGCGATTGCAGCGGATACGGCGGCAATGCCCCAAAACGTTAGGGTTTTCTGACTCTCGTTCACCGTCAATTCTCACTCAGTCAGTGATTCTCGGACTCGGTTTGTACAACAACGTGACCGACTACTTCAGTCGGGCCTTGCTAATGTTTTCTCGTTCTCGAAGTCGCCGCGCGGCGAAGACAACGATCCCCACAATCAACGGCGGGATGCAAGGCAAACCGACCGCGTAAGCTTTGACTTGGTTCTGGATCGTGGTGACTTTCTGATCCGCTTCACGCTGAATCTTCGCGATGCTTCGCTCGGCTTCACGCTCCGCCTTGGCACTCTTCACGTCCATGATCCGCTGCGTGTTCTGTTCCTTCATGCGAAGCTCAAGGCGTTTCGCGTCCAAGATGGCGCGATCGATTCGTCCGTCACTGCTCTTGTTTTGCAGTTCGGTCAACTCCTCGCGAAGTTCTTGCAGCTCTTTGTCTCGTGCCTCTTCGGCTTCACGCTTCACTTCGTCCGACTTGGCTTGCAACTCTTTTCGTTGCTGTCGAACTTCACGGCTCGCTTCCTCCTTGACGCTGTCGATCATTCGCAAACTGGCGAAGATCGGCTCGTGTTTGCGGACGTCAATGAAGTCGGTTTCGCCGGTCAACCAGTCGATGGTGTTGAGCAGGAAAGTGACGTTTTGAAATTGGAACCGCATCTCCGCCGCCTGATTCGGATCCGCCCGGATTTGCAGGAAGACCGGAAGCATGATGTCGGTGTCGGCGACGTAAGCGACGCGAATCGGGTCCGCCGACGTGTCCGGGTTCTTGGGGGCATCGTCGGATTCGCCGTCTTCGCTTGTTTCCGATTCGTCAGACTTCTTGGCTTTCTTCGCCGTTGCACCTTCGATCAGCATCGCGATCGCTTGTTCTGGTTCGAAGTCTTCGATCAGGCCGCCGATCTTTCCGTCTTGGCCGCGCTGCATCAGCTGGACGATCTTCTCGAACTGGAGTGAACCCCCGCGGGCACCGGTTCGCAGCAGCGGCGTGTGAATCAGCTTCGAATCGGCGACCGGCTCGACGGCACCACAGTACAAAGCGAGTACCTGGCGGAGTCCATCAGTGATTTCGCTGTCGGCACTCAAAGCTCTGCCTTCTTCGACGCCAGGTGCGTTTTGGTCGATGAACGTCCAGAGCGGATTGACGTTCATGTCAAGGTTCGGGTACGGATTGAAATCCTGCCAAACGATGTTCGCATCGTAGTACTGCATGCCCGCTTTGCCGGGGCTTTTGATATCGAGAACGTCCCACAACTCGCGGATGTCACCTTTCGGTTGAGGACCACCGCCACCACCAAACATTCCGCCGCCGCCGGCCATTTTCGGTTGCCCGGTCCCGGGGATGTCCTGACGAGCGTAGGGCAACGGGTCTTCAAAGACTGCCGTCGGAATGCCCAGCTTGATCGCATCAAGCAGTCGCTGGAACTGTTCGGGAGCGAGCGATGAAGGTTGAACAACGACCAAAGCATCGTAGATATCGGTGCTGACCGGCGCGTCGAGCGGGACTTCCTCGACCTCGTATTGCTTACTCAACTCATCGATGATCGGGTGCTTCTCGATTCGACGCATCTGCATGCCGGCCATCGAGACGCCGCCCATCATCTGGGCGTCGGTGCGGACGATGCCGACGCGTTTCCGCTTGCCACGGGCGACGGTGTTGATGGAGCGAACGAGCTCATACTCGACAGGGATGCCGTACTCGAAAACGGGCACGACGACTTTCTCGAGGCCAGCTCGGAAGGCTGCACCGAGGATCAAACGTTTTTCTTGGTACGACCCTTGCTCGCGAACAAGCCGTGTGACCGGCTCGATTCCGAATCGTTCGGCAGCCAGCTCGGCTTCATCGCTGAAGAGATCGATGTCTTCGTAAAGATTGACCTCGATGGTCCGGCCGTTCGCCGCGGCTTTGCTCTTGAACTCTTTGAGCAAGTTGACCAGTTCGTATCGCGTTTGCGCGTACATCTCAGGGATGTCGGCGCTGACAAAGGCGTCGATTTTGATCGGTCGATCCGACTCGAGGTTCGCGATCAATTCCTGAGTCGCATCGGCGAGTGAGCTGACTTGGCCCTCGGTCAAATCTTGGCGGACAACGTCACGGCTGCGGAACAGGATCACGCCGGCTCCGGTGACCACGACGAGCGCGACGATTCGTAACAGGTAGTGGTACGCCATCGCGTTACCGTCTTTCCCACCGGTCCAGTGTCGACGCCCGATCAGGACCATGCAGCAGTAGAGTGCCACCACCGTGACGAGCACAAAGTAGATCACGGACGAGGTGCTGATCACGCCGCGGCCAAAGTCATCGAAAGGTTGTGCGATGCCGCTGGCCCGAACCAGCTCGCCGACGTCGATGCCTGCGATGACGCGGCCGTCGACGATCGTGTAGGCGATCGATGCGAAGGCGAGCGGGGCGTTGAAAAGCGCTCCGAGAATGAACCCGACCGTCAAGTTGCCCGTCAGGAACGAGGCGACCATCCCGATCGCAATCATCGTCACTCCAACGAACCAATAGCCTAGATACGTGGTGAAGATCAGACCGAGATCGACGTAGCCTTCGGTCAAAATGGTAAGCGTGACGAAGGTGCTGAGTTGCGAGAACAGCAACGACGCGGTGAAGATGGCCGCGGCCGACATGTACTTTCCGATGACGATGTCAAAGTCGTCGGCGGGAAGCGTGAGGAGCAACTCGTCTGTGCCGGCACGCCGTTCCTCGGCCCAGATGCTCATCGTGATCGCCGGGATGAATACCAGCATGATCAGCGGGTACCAGTAGTTGAGCTGATCGAGCGTCGCCAGGTTCTGGTTGAAGAATTCGAAGGGCCAGAATGCCGCCGCCGACGTCAGGAAGACGAAGATGCAAAGAAACACGTAGCCCGTCGGATTGCTGAAGTAACCGACGAAGTTTCGCTTCATCACCGCATACGCGGCTTGCTTGGTTCCGGCAATCACCCCGAACACGGCCAGAAGGACGCACAGGAAGATCCCGTCCATCAGGAGCAGGTTCAGTACCGCGGACAGGACTTGGTTCATATCCATGACAACAGCAACGATCAAACAGAAGGGAGTGGAGTACTGGAAACGCTCGACGGACGCTTCGTTGCGAGGGAGTCGAAATCAGGAATGGGTCAGTGCGTAAAACGCTTCGTCCAAATCCTCTTTACCGGCTTTGCGAAGACCTTCAACGTCGCCGTCATAGACGAGGCGACCTTCATTGATCATCACGACGCGATCCGCCATCGCTTCGACTTCTTGGAGAATGTGGGTCGAGAGCAGAATCGTCTTTGTTTCCGCCAATCGACGCAGAGCCGCCCGGACACCACGAATCTGGTTCGGGTCCAGGCCGGCGGTCGGTTCGTCGAGGATCAGCACGTCCGGGTCGTGCAGCAGTGCTTGACTCATTCCCACCCGCTGCTTGAAACCCTTGGAGAGTTTCGCGATCGGCTTGTACATCACTGAAGAGAGATCGCAAATTTCGACCACCGCCTCGACCCGGTCGCGTTTCTTCGCACCCGAGAGCCCGCGAGCTGTGGCGAAGAAGTCGAGCATTCCGGACGGCGTCATCTCCATGTAGAGCGGGCCGCTCTCGGGCAAGTAACCCAGGTGCCGGCTCCCCTCGATGCGATGGTCCATCATGTTGTGACCGGCGATCCGAGCTTCACCCTCACTGGGGGCGATGTAACCCGTCAGCATCTTCATCGTCGTGCTTTTTCCGGCCCCATTGGGGCCGAGGAACGCAACGAGTTCACCCTGCAGCACCGAGAACTTGACTTCGCGTGCTGCCGCGAACGGTCCGTAGAATTTGCTCAGGGAATCCGCCTCGATCATCGGGCGGCGTGTTTCTTTTGCGGACATCAGCGCGTCTTTGAATCAGGTCAAGATAGACTTTGCCGCCTGTTACGCCTGCGATACCCGCGTGGTTCGGGCGGCTGCGAAGTTTTTTCCGGAGTCGTCCGATCGCCAGCCTTTTCCGGTGTCCGACAGCGTGAACGTCCCGAGGGCGGCGGCGTAAGAATGAATGAGGCGCTAGAGGGGAACCTTCGAGACCACGCTCACTACGCAAACGCGAGGCCAAAGCGTTCACCAAGAAACCCCACAGCATGGGGCTGAGCAAGTCGTCGGCCGTCACCCGTGACCCGCTACCGAAATCGTCTTCGGATTCGCGATCGGGTGAGGCCGGATGGCAAGTGTCGGGCCGATCAGCCGGCGAGACCTTCGCGTTCGATGATCACCTCGGCACCCGGGGTCAGTCGTTTCAGCTTGCGAACGACTTCCGATTTGTCCATGGTGCCTGCCTTCGCACGGGCGACGAGTTTCGCGACCTTCTTTCGGCGGGTGCGGAGGCGTTTGATTTCACGGACGCGTTCGATGCCGCTTGGCATGGGGAACTCCAGTCAATGGATGGCGTGGAAGAGGCTGAAAATTGCGGGCCGCGTAGTTTAGCGACGAACGATTCATGCGTCGAGGTCGCCGAGGAGCGAGCCCCCATGAATCTTACTCCTCCGAGTCAGCGGCTTCGCTGACCGTTTTCTTGGCGGCCTTTTTCTTTGCCGCCTTCTTTTTCGTCGCCTTTTTCTTGGTCGACTTCTTTTTCGTTCCCTTCTTCTTGGTCGTCTTTTTCTTTGCGGCCTTTTTCTTCGTCGCCTTCTTCTTGGCTTTCTTTTTCTTCTTGGAACCGCCCTTGGCGGCCCGCTCGGCGAGCAGATCGATTGCCGCTTCGAACGTCAGCTCCTTCGGGTCTGAACCGCGGGGCAGCGAGGCATTGGTTTCGCCGTCGGTCACGTAGGGACCGTAGCGTCCGTCGAGCAGCTTGACTTCGCCGTCGGTGACCGGCGACTTGTTCTCGAACACCTTGATCGGTTCTTTCGGGGCGGCTCGACCGCGTCGCTTCGGTTCGCGAAGCAGCTTGATCGCCTCCTCGAGCGTGACCTCCAGCGGTGACACGCCGTCGGGAAGCGAGCGTGTTTCCTTTTCACATTTGACGTATGGACCGTAGCGGCCGTCGAAAGCCTGGATCGGTTGGTCGTTGTCGGGGAAATTTCCAAGCGTCCGCGGTAGCTCGAGAAGCTTGCATGCGACTTCGAGCGTCAAGTCCTCGACGGTCATCCCCTTGAGCAACGATTGATTGCGTTTTTCCTCGTCGTCCGGCGCGCCGAGTTGGACATAAGGACCGAAGCGGCCGACCTTGATGTAGATCGGCTTGCCCGTCTCGGGGTGCTCGCCGAGCGGTTCCTCTTCGACCTGGCCGGCGTCCAGCAATTCGATGGCTCGGGCAAGGTCGAGTTCGTCCGGTGGCAAGCCATCGGGGATGGGTGCCTTTCGCTCTCCCTGCTCCAAGAACGGACCGTACTTTCCGACTCGAACAAAGACCTCTTCGCGGTGTTCACCCTCGTCGGGCGTGCCCATCGAAAATCGAGCGGTGGTCCGCGGGTCGATTTCTTCGAGCTTCTTCTCCAGTCTCGGTTTCAGCGCGACCTGATCTTCCGTGCCGGCTTCATCGCCGAAGTAGAACCGCTGTAGGTACTCTTCGGCGCGGCGCTCGTTGCGGGAGATTTCATCGAGGAAGTCTTCCATGCCCGCGGTGAACTCGTAGTCGACGAGTGTCCCGAAGTGCTCTTCCATCAAACGCGTCACGCTAAACGCCCGCCAACTCGGGATGAGCGCGTTGCCCTTCTTGAAGATGTAGTTTCGATTCTCGTCGGTGATCGTCCCGATGATCGACGCAAACGTACTCGGGCGGCCGATGCCTTTTTCTTCCAGGGTTCGAGTCAGCGAGGCTTCGGTGTATCGCGCCGGCGGCTGAGTCGTATGGCTTTTGGGATCCATCTCCGACGCGGTCAGCGGATCGCTCTCGGAAACGTTGGGCAGAATGCGTTCTTTGTCCGCGAGTTCCGCTTCGGGGTTATCGCTCCCTTCGACGTATGCACGCAGAAAGCCTTCGAACAGGATGCTCGTACCGGTCGCATTGAATGTCGCGCCGCCGCCTTGAATGGAAACGTTGATTCGCTGTTTCCGTGCGTCGGCCATTTGGCAAGCCACGGTTCGTTTCCAAATCAGATCGTAGAGGCGAAACTGATCGGAATCGGTTAGGCTCCCTTTGAGCGAGTCCGGGGTCCGGAATTCGGTGCCGGCCGGTCGAATCGCCTCGTGAGCCTCCTGCGCGTTTTTGACCTTGCCCTTGTAAACGCGAACATCGGGGTGCAGATATTTATCGCCGTAGACGGATTGAACGAGCGAGCGGGCCGCCGAGATCGCTTCCTTGGACAGCGTGGTGCTGTCGGTCCGCATGTAGGTGATGTAGCCGTTTTCATACAGCTTTTGCGCGGCACCCATCGTGCGTTTCGCACCGAAACCGAGTTTCCGGTTCGCTTCCTGCTGGAGGGTGCTGGTCGTGAACGGAGCACGGGGTCGTTCGCTGAACGGTTTGACTTCGACCTTGGAAACGGCAAAGTCGGTGGACTTGAGACGCTCCGCGAGATCAACGGTCTCTTTCTCGCTCAGCAGCAACAGGTCCGGTTTGGTCGGTTTACCGGTGCTGGAGTCAAAGTCTTTGCCGCTGGGAACGCGTTTGCCGTCGAGCTGTGACAGGGTGGCCGGCAACGATTGATTGTCGCCGGTTTGGAACACCGCCTCGATATCCCAGTACGTTGCCTTGACGAAAGCGATGCGTTCACGCTCGCGGTCGACGATCAACCGAACCGCAACGCTCTGCACACGTCCCGCCGACGTCCGTGGTCCGACTTTGCGCCACAGCAACTGCGACATGTCGTAGCCGTAGAGCCGATCGAGGATGCGTCGTGTTTCCTGTGCCCGCACGAGGGCTTGATCGATCGAACGCGTCTTCTCGAGCGCACCGGTGATCGCTTCCTTGGTGATCTCGTGAAAGACTAAGCGGTGGACCGGGACTTTCGGCTTGAGCAACTCGTGCAGGTGCCACGAGATGGCTTCCCCTTCGCGGTCTTCATCGGTCGCGAGATAGAGGTTGTCTGCCTCTTTGAGGGCCGCCTTGAGTTTGCTGACGTGCTTTTTTTTCTCCGAAGGCACGATGTACAACGGCTCAAACCCGTCATCGACGTTGACGCCGAGGTAGGCCCAAGGCTCGTCCTTGTATTTTTCGGGCAGGTCACTCTTCCGCTCTGGCAGATCACGGACGTGACCGATGCTCGCCTCGACCTGGTAGGCCTTGCCCAAGAATTTCGAGATCGTTCGGGCTTTCGCGGGAGATTCGACGATCACCAAGCTCTTGCCGGTACTTTTTGCCATCTAAACGAGACGATTCGGGGAGTGAGACGATCGGAATAAAACGGAGACCCACCAGTTTTTAGTGGTATCGAGACACCGGGTACCCCGTCAATCGGGCCCTTCCGGCATTGCATATCGTTCCATCCTGGGAATTGGCAAGGCGGAAAACACGGCGACGGGTGAATTCTGGCAAGGGTGGCGAAGTTTTCGCGAACTGGAATTGGGTTCCGTTTGATTATGGCTTGACCCTTGAAAACCGGCGGGGATAGGCTTTCGGTTTGTCTGAGCCCTCCCGAAATTCTGATCTCAATCCCACGCGCAGCCTGTTATGAGTCCTCTGGAGCTGTTTCGTCGGAATCGTAAGGTCGCCATGACGGCCCTGATTCTGCTTGCCATGTTCTCGTTTGTCGTTCTGCCGACGATTTCGTCCGCAATGCGGCAGGGACCGGGGATGTCCGACCCCGTTTTGGCCGAAGTCGATGGCGTCAAATTGTCTGCCAGCCGGGTCGGCATGTTCACCCGCCAGCACTATTCGACGATCCAATTCCTGCAGCGTCTCGCCCAGGAATCGATTAAACGCGGCTCGACACCGCAGGTTCCGGGATTCAACGTCAACCCGCAAACGGGCGACATCCAAGGACTCGGCATCAACATGGCACCGAGCGACGAGATGTCGATTCGGACCCTGCAATTCGCAGCCGAAGCGCAGCGCCAGGGCTTAGAACTGGACGACACGTCGATCGAATTGTGGCTCGACCAGTTCACCGGCGGAACGATCAGCCAACGCGACGTTTTCGCGTTGCTTCGTAAAGAGACCGGCAACAAGATGGGCCAGCCGCAGCTGTTTGACATGCTTCGCAAGCAGTTGCTCTCGTCGCTGTATTTTCGCGGATCCGACGCAACGATCGGCAGCGGCCAAGCGCAAACACTTTCGCCGCTCGATCACTGGCGAAACTTCCTGAAGTTGAATCAAAACGCCTCGATCCAAGCCTACGGCGTGCTCGTCAGCGACTACATCGACGAGACCGATGAAAATCCCTCGGGCACCGAAATCGACGCCGTCTACGAAGAGGGAAAAGACCGCTATTCCAGTCGTGAATCATCCGAGCCCGGGTTCCGTCGACGCCCCACGGCATCGTTCGAGTACTTGATGGCCGAACTGCAAAAGTTCCGCGATGCCGAACTTGCGAAGCTTCCCGAAGAAGCCATTCGCGAAGAATACGAGCGACGGCTCAAGGGCGGCGACTTTGTGCTCCCCGATCTGCCCACTGAAGAAGAGCCGGCAAGCGAAGAGCCCGCGAGCGAAGAGTCGATGGAGTCCGAAGCCACTGAGGAGACACCCGAGGGTGAGGCTCCCGAAAATGCGGACGCGGCCGACGGGGACGCAGTCGACTCGGACCTCAAGCAAGTGGAGGATTTCGCCAAAGAGTTGGAAGAAGCGGGCAATCTGGAAGAGCCCGCCATGAAAGAGGGCGATGCCGGCGCGGAAGCCAAGACCGCAGAGCCAGAGACCGCAGAGCCCGAATCCACCGAGCCAGAGCCCGAAACGGCCGACGAAAAGATGTCCGAGCCTGCGACGGAAGGCGAAACGGGCAACTCCGAAACCGAAGCCGGTGAACCTGAGCCAGAAACCAGTGAACCTGAGACTGAAGCCGGTGAGTTAGAGTCCGAGGGTGGTGAACCTGAAGCCGAGGGCGGTGAACCTGAAGCGGGCGGCGAACCCGGCGAAGGCGACCAGTCCAGCATGGTTGCAAACGCCGTGCGTCTGGTGACACAAAACGACGAACCACAAGCCGAAGAAGAAGCCGCTGAAACGCCTGCCCAGGAAAGCGAAGCTCCGGCACAGGAAGGCGAAGCCGCGGAAGCAGAGGCCGGTGATGATTCGTCCGAAACGGCCGCCGACGATGCGGAAGCGGACGCCGACGAGTCGGAATCCAACGTGATGGCCTTTGAGGAAGTCAAAGATCAGATCGCCCGCAGTATGGTCGAGCCGGCTGCACGTGCCGCGCTCGACAAGGCGCTCACCTCGGCCCGTAATCAAATGCGGAGCTACTACCAGAAGGTCGCCATCTCCAACGACAAGGACTTGGAACGCCCCGACCTGAAGAAGCTCGCCGACGAACTCGGCTTAACGTATCGCGTGATCGGGCCGCACGATCCAGTGACGCTTGCCGATGAACCGATCGCGAGTGCCGTCGAAGAAGGTACCGAGTTTTCCCGACGCGGCATGCCTTTCACCGCAAAGATGTTCGGCGTCGAAGGCCAGGTGCCCGAGCAGCCGCTCTTCCGCCCCGTCGTCTTCGTTCAAATCGAAACCGAGCGGTCCTACCTTTGCTGGAAAACCGAGGCGACCGAAGCATTCACGCCCGAACTCGACGAAGTACGTGACGAAGTCGTCGATGCGATTCGCATGGTTCAGGCTCGCAAGCTCGCGTTGGAAGCCGCCGAAGACATCGCCGCCAAGGCGAACGAAGGCGAGGCCCTTGATAGCCTGATTCCCGAGGGCAAGAAGGATAATTTCAAGAAGGACATCAAGCCATTCACGTGGCTCAACACCGTCGGGTTCGCTGGAATCACGCTCGGCAACGTCGAAGAACTCGACTCTGTCGGCGAAGACTTTATGAAAGCGGTGTTTACGGAGTTAGATGACAAGTACGTTGTCGCCGAAAACTTGCCTGGACGAGTCGTCTACGTCATCAAGCGGGTTGAAATGCAACCGACCGCGAGTGAACTCAAGTCGGTTTTCAAGCAGCCGACCGAGCGACTACTGCCACAGTTCATGACGGACGGTTCGCTTCAGAAGGTTCGGCAAGGTTTCTACGAAGCTGTCGATGAGAAGACCGGTTTCGAGTACCTCGGCGGCGAGGAATAGCCGACTGCCGAGGCCGAGGACTGGCCCTCGAAGGCACCGATCCCACGGTGTCTTCCGAGAGCCTGGTGAGTCATTGCCAATGCTCCGCCTAGCGTTTTGCGTCGTGACGCTCTTGGAAGCACCGAGAGCCTGAAATCGCGGTTGCGCCCCAGCTATCCGATATCGCCCAAGTCGGCGGTCTGACCGAGCGCGAGGTCTGCGGAATAGCAATCAACCAGCGAAGACAAATTCGCCATCCGATCCAATTCACGAAGCGCCCGCACGCTACGATCCAAACGAGCGAGCGTCGCCGGGTTCACCGAGGATTCTGATGCCTCGTTTCGCATGGCTTGTCGGTAGTGCTGAACGGCGATGCCGAAAACATCTCGCAACGCAGCCCGCTTCTTCGGAGCATCCTTGCCCGCCTCTTCGACTCGCTGATTGAGGATCCGCCGAACGGCGAGCGGATCAGGATCGCGATCAGAAAGGACCCCCACGAGCGCGGCTCGAAACTGGCGCGACTCGTCATCCAGCAATCGCAGCGCCGCCGTCACGTCACCCGCCGCGACTTCGGTCGCTTGCGCGATCGTGGCTTCATCCGCATCGACGTCATGCTGTTCACGGATCAGCCGCGTCGCTTGTTCGACCGTCAACGGCGAAAATCGAATCACCCGGCAACGAGAACGGATCGTCGGCAATTGCTTTTGCTCGCTCGTTCCGATCAGCAAAATCAGTGCGTCCGTCGGCGGCTCTTCCAACGTCTTGAGCAAACAGTTCGCACCTTCTTCGTTCAGAAAGTCCGCGTCTTCGAGAATCGCAATCTTCCGCTTGCCGCAAAACGGACTGAGCCGAACGTCGCGGCAGAAACCCTCCTGCATGCGCACATCCGGTCTGCCGATCAACAGGTCGATCGGAATCACGGTCTTGTCCGCAGGCTTGCGAACGCGAATCACATCGGGGTGCGTCTCGGCGGAGACTTGCACACAGGCTTCACACTCGCCGCAGGGACTCATCTCATCGGGAGGTCGGCGGTCACACAAAAGCGTTCGGGCCAGCAAGCTACCCAAGCTGCGTTTCCCGACGCCCGCCGGCCCGACAAACAAAAAGCTTCCACCGAGTCGGCCCTTTCGGATCGCATTGCCGAACCATTGTGGGAGATGATCGTTTCCGATCAGATCCGACCAGTTGGAGATCATCGGCAATCCTGTTTCAAGTGAACCGTGAGAAGCACTACGACGGGTCCGCCGCGGTCCTCGGGTCGCCGGGGCGGTGGTCCGATTCGATTTGGCCGATCTTTTGAACGCGATCGGCGTGGCGACCGCCGTCGAACTCGGTTTGTAGCCACATCAGGACGAGATCATCCACGGACCGATCGCCGATCAAGTCACCCGGCAGACACAGGACGTTGACGTTGTTGTGACGACGACTCATTTCGACCATCACCTCGTCATAGCAGGGTGCGGCCCTGACGCCGCAAAACTTATTCGCGGTGATGGCCATCCCGATTCCCGTGCCACAAATCAGGATCCCTCGATCCGCATGGCCTTGGCCGACGCGGCGGGCGACGACCTCCGCAAAGTCGGGGTAGTCGACCGACGAATCGCCGTGAGTGCCTTCGTCAAAGACCTCGAATCCATTCGATTCCAGCGTTTGAACGAGACGCGATTTAACTTGGACGCCGCGGTGGTCACTTCCGATGCTGATTCGCATCAAGCCGACTCCTCATTTCCATCGGACTCTTCTGGAAAAAAGTCGTCCTCCAGACGTTGCATCCACTGTTCCAACTCTTGGGACATTTGCGTCGCACACTCGCGGTAAGCCTCGATCGGCATACCAATCGGATCGCTGATGTCGCCCCCGTCATGTCGCAACGTGAAAACGCGATCGTGCATCTCCGGCCAGGCCGCCAAGATCGCGGCCCGGTGGGAGCGCGTCATTGTCAGCACGAGGTCCGCCACGTTCATGACATCGTCCCCCAGCAATTGACTGGAGTGCCCCGTCAGGTCGAGTTGGTGTTCCCCCATGACCTCGATCGACTGCTGGCTCGCGCTGCTGCCGTTGTGTGCCGCGACTCCGGCGGACAACACTCGGACGGCGTCTTCGCGCCCCAGTTTTTCACGAAGCATTTCGCGCATCAGCGTCTCGGCCATCGGGCTTCGACAGGTGTTCCCGGTGCAAACCATCACGATCACGGGCTTTACAAATTGATTCATCGCGGCTTTCTCAATCACGCCCTCGCGAAGGATGTCCCATCGATTGCCCTCGACTCGGACAACCGTTGAGGGCCCACCATAACGGGTTGGGCCGTCGTCGAGCAGCAGTCCCAGTCGATCCGAGAGCTGTTCCGCCACCCCCTCGGCCGTGCTCTGGGCCGGGCTGCCCGACAAATTCGCACTCGTCAGCACCAGCGGTGCCGCCATAAATCGGTGGATATATTCGAGGATACGATGCTCAACGACTCGAAATCCGATGCCGCCGTCCGCCCCCGTGATGCGTTGCCGGACGTTTTCGGGCAACCGATTCACCGCCGAGTGGGGGTGGGTGCACGGCGTGACCATCGTGAGCGGTCCCGGCCAGCACCGGTAGCTGATCCGTCTCACGACCGACGACGACTCGCAGAAAAAGTCCTCCGCCGCCTGTCGACTGCGGACGGAGACCGAGAGCGGACTTTCGCTGTCGCCCTTGATCTCGACGATTTTTTCCACGGCCTCGGCGTTCAGCGCATGAGCTGCCAATCCGTACACCGTATCGGTGGGGATCCCGACGACTTGCCCCTCCGTCAAAGCCTGGACGGTGCGGTGAACGATATCGCGGGGGTCGTCGGTTTGGCGGAGATCCAGGATTTTGACCATAAAACCGACGAGCAAAACGGAGATCGGCGTCCTTGTTGATTGCGGACCATTTTAGGACCGGCCAAAATGAATCGGCAACCATACCCAAGAGGACGATTTCCCAGCCTCTCCACCAGGTCAAAAATGTTGTCAAACAGGCGTGCAGCGAAAACAGGATCTCGTCCTCAAGGCGGGAGACCGATCGACCGTCGCAGTTTCGCGAAAGGTCTGGCGGGTGTGTTCGGTGGTCTCGCGTGCGCCTCGATCAGCGGATGCGTCCCATCGGGAGGTGCAGGCGACGTCGAATTGGTCTGGGGGCGGCGCGGTCAGAGCGAAGGGCGTTTCCTCAAACCGCGCGCGATGACAATCGATCGCATGGACCAGTTGTACATTGTCGACACCACGGGCCGAATTCAGGTCTTTGATCGGGACGGCACTTGGTTGCGGCAATGGAAAACACCGCAAACAAAGAATGGTCGTCCAACGGGCATGGCGCTGCGGCGAGGTGAGAAACCCGAAGAGGACCTGATACTCGTCGCAGACACTCACTACTACCGCATGCTGGTGTATACGCGCGAAGGGGAACGTTTGGAAGAGCGGGAAATCGGTGGCACCGCCGGTCGCAATCCGGGCGAGTTCGCGTTTGTGACGGATGCCGTCAGCGACCGACATGGGTGTTTTTACATCGGCGAATACGGCGATTCCGATCGAATACAAAAGTTTGATCCCGACGGCAACTTCATGCTGCAGTGGGGCGGCACTGGAAGCGAAGTCGAAAAATTCGTTCGACCGCAAAGTCTGGTGGTGGATGGCGACATGCTCTGGGTCGCGGATGCGTGTAACCACCGAATTCAACGCTACGACCTGTCCACCGAGCGACCGACCTGGATCGATGTTTGGGGCGGCCAAGGGACAAGCCCCGGAGAGTTCCATTACCCCTACGATCTGGCGATCGTTGATGACGGGGGCGTGTTGGTCTGCGAGTACGGAAACCAACGCATCCAACGTCTTTCCGCTGACGGTGATCCTGTAGGGATCTGGGGGGCACCGGGTTTCGACGTCGGCAAGCTCTACCAGCCTTGGGGACTCGTGATCGATTCGAAAAATCGGTTACACGTGCTGGACAGCAACAACCATCGCATCCAACGATGTCGCCTGCCGAGCCGGATTCCAGAACTCACGGAATCGGCTTGATCTAACCTCCATCGAAGGCCGAGCACGCCTCGGCCTCAGAACACGCTACAGCGTTGCTTTCCCGCTGGCATGCCCAAACGGCGTTCATCGCCACGGGAGCCAATCGAAGAAACCACCGCTGGGGCGGCTTCCAATCCCGACCAAGTCCTCCGCGATCGCCTGCAGGTCATCCAACGTTAGATTGCTGGAATCGATCAGCGATTCGATGTCACTCAGGATCGCGTCTCGATGTTCCTCGGAAACGTCCGCGCTCTCGAGCACGGAATCCAGGCCACTTGAGAGCGTCGCGCGTTCGGCTTCACTGAGTTCTCCATCTGCAAACGCTGCTCGGGCGTCGCGTGCAAGACCGAAAACGAGAAACGGATTCGGTTCGGATGCGTTTTCGAGAGCGACCCGAATGTTCGAACGGAGTTGTCGTATTTGATCGAGCGTGATGTCGCTCGTCGCAACGAGGTCTGTCAACTGTTGTAACAAACCACGGATGTTCTCGCGCTGAGTTTCGCCGACCAATGGATCACGGTCGCCGAACTCGGTCACGATCTCCTGCAAGTCACCCAGGATCGTTGCCACGTCTTCGCGTTCGACCCCTGATGCGTCGAGGATGCCGCGGAGATTGTCCGCCACCGTTTGGGCGTCTTCTTCAGAGATGTTGGCACTCGCCAAGACACCGCGGATACCGGTTGCGAGTTGCTCTCGTTCCGATTCGGAAAGCTCTCCGTCATGGACCGCAACACGCACAGACTCGATCAATTGATCGACGGATTCTTCGCTCGGTAGCGTTGCATCTTCGAATGCCGTCGCGACGCTATCGATCAACTCCATGATCTGTCGCGGCGTCACTTCGGACCCTCGTCGCAGCCCATTCAAATGGGTGAAGAGCTGACGGAAGTTGTCGCGTTGCTCTTCGCCGATCAGCGGCTCGCGTTCGCCGAGCAAATCTCGGAGGCCGATCTCACGGGCACCATGCTGGCTGATGTGGTTAATCAACACGAGTGCGTCGAACGGAGACACGCGCCCGTCACGATTGGAGTCGAACGACTCGGCTTCGGGGCTGTCGGCGACTTCGATAGGGCCTTCGCGATCGAGATGATTGATGACGCGGAGCGCATCGTTAGAGGTGATCGCGCTGTCGTTGTTGATGTCATACCGCAGCATCGTCTCGCCGGCGGAAACATCCGCGGCAAGCAGCGCGCGTTCGTCCAGTGTCTGCACCGTGACCGATCGCCGTGTTTGCTTTCGCATTCGATTCTCTATTCGGTTTCGAAAGATCTGTCGCAGTTTCATGGAGACAAGTGCCGCCCCATCGAGGGTCATCGGCTACGCGCAAAGTGAGTCTGTACTTGTTCTGCAGGACCGCCGCTGGCGGCGATGATACCGCATGGCACGCCGCAGGAGCGAGGCAGTCTCCCCGATTTGGGCGGAGCAACGGCCTATCTCCCCACGGTTTTAGCGTCCATTCAATCACGGAACAGGATAGTCCGTCCCGTCGCATGTGGGAGTCTTCGCGAAGCGCAAAGCTGGGGGGCACCAGATGCATCCGAAAAAGTGAGCATCCCCCTTCGCGTCTTTGCGGCTCCGTGCAAGTGGGGTCGTCGCCAATCGCCCCGCAAAAGCCAAAAACCGAAAAAGATGACCGTTGCAGGGTTTGGGGGCCGATCGTTACACTTCGGGGCTTCCATGGGAGCGGCTCGCGCGGCCAAGAGTGCTCACGCTGCCGAGTTTTCGCCGTCTTTGGCGGTCCGATGGGAGTCATTCACGACGCAAAAGAGGCCCAAAACATGCAAATGGAGAAAAAATGGTCAAGTTGATGGTCCGTGACAGCGAAACAATTCAAGAGGCAGTACGACGATTCCGGAAACTGGTGGAACGCAGCGGAATCAAGAAAGAAATGCGTCGTCGAGAGCACTACCAGAAGCCGAGCGAGATTCGTCGCCGCCAAAAAATCCAGGCCGAGCGACGCAACAAGCGGGCCCGAATGCTGGGCCGCTAGTACGGCGATGGAACCCGCGGTGAATATGATTTGCCGCAAAACCCAGGCGGGAGTGGCCCAAGGTTCACTCCCCTCTTCGCGGTCGAAATTCTACGGCCGGTTCCACCAAGGGCGTTTAGCTCAGTTGGCTAGAGCACCTCGTTTACACCGAGGGGGTCGGCGGTTCGAGTCCGTCAACGCCCATTTCTGTCAGTCGATCCTGGTGAGCGGTCGTTTGCACGATCTCTCGCGATGGCCGTCACTCGGTCTCCATCGGACACTCGCCGCAGCGCCGCATTTCTCAGCGCGATAAGGCGGCGGCGATTTCGCCGAGTAGCGGCACCACCTGTTGTTGGGCTCGGCGAAGGCTGGCGGCGCGACTGGCCGACAATCCACGGAGCTGAACCTGCTGAAGATTGGCGTCCAGGTCGCGCCAATCGGCGAGGAGTTGCTCGGTCTCCTCCCTCAGCTCGTCCAAATGATCCGGGTTGTTGAGCCGCTCCGTTCGGCTGATCAACTCGTGGACTTCTCGGCTATGGCGGAGGAAGCTTCGGGCCGCATCGACGACGGCACGCCGATAGGACGACGGCTGCAGGTATTGATCATATTTATTGATGGTGCGATCCAGGACTTCGCTCGCACCCTCGAGAGCTGCGGCCGTTCCAACCAATTGGGAGAGTGGGACTGCGGCGAAATAGTCTCCGGAGATTCCAAAGATCTCGCGGAGCTGGCGGCATCCACGCTCGGTCTCCGCAATGAGTCCGGTTCGGATAGCCGGGATGTCTCCGAGTTGAGGTTGAATCGAGCACCAGGTTCGATCGAAGTCGGCGAACATGTCACGAAGTTCTCGTCGGCCCGCGTTACCGGCGGATCGCGTTTCGAGTTCCCCGGCAAGCCTTGCGAGATCTCGCATCGCCGAGATCAATCGCGACTGTTCTTGTGGCGGCAACTTGGCCATCGAATAGAAACTGACCGATTGCGAGATGGATCTGAGGTTGAAGTTGATCCGATGCGCGATCCCGGCGACTTCTTCGAGGGAACGTGGCGTAGGCATCCAAAGCAGGCCGTAAACCTGATCGCCGCATTCGCTAATGCGGTCCAGCTTGCGGCTGAGGTACGGGTTGTCCAAGGCGTAGATTCGTTCGCTGTAGGCTCGCCAGCGGGTTGCAAAGTCATTGAACCTGGCGACGCATTCGTCGTAGGGCATGTCTTGAACCTGCCGACCGGCGGCAACGAGACGCTGCTGAAATAGTCGGGCGTCGTGGGTCAACTGCCGGCACCGTCCGCGTTCCAGCTCTGTTAGCTCCAGATCATCGACGAGTGCCTGGATGTAGGCCGATGCCGAAATCATGACATCCTGCAAGGCACGGCGATCGAATTGAGGTTCGAATCCGAATTGGCCGAGCATTCCGCTGCAAGACTCATCGCACTTGCGGACCAACTCGTTGCAAGAGTCGCTCAGTCCATCGACGGATCGCAATCGAAATGCGACTTGTCGGTAACGACTGTCGAGTAAACGGTGGGCGTCTTCGAAGGCGGCGAGCGAACTGGCCCCCTCGATCCGATCAAAGATGCCGTCGCAAGTCGCGGACACTTCGTAGACGCTCGGCAGGGCTGCGCGGATCGTAGTGTTCCGAGGCGCGGCGACACGAAGTTCCTGAACGAGCTGTCCATAGTTGCTGGCGAATCCGCTGAGCTGCCGCGCATAGTCGGCGACTTCACGACTACGGACGTTAATTTGCCTCGGTCGTGGAGCGGGCTGGGTGTTCGTCTGCGGCCTGGGAGCGGGCTGACCGAACCCGCTCGGCAAATTCAGCTCATAGGGGTTGGCCGGCGGACGATTCGATTCCTCGCGGCGTCGGGCTTCGGCTTCGCGGCGACGCTGCTCGGCTTCGGCTCGCTTCATCCGCTCCTTTTCGAGCTGGGAATTGGCCCAGGTCTTGAAGAGGCCTTCGATGAGCTGGCCGTTTTGGGCTCTGGCGGTCGAAGCGGCGTAGGCATTGGCGAACAAGACGCAGAGGATCAGCGCGACTCGCATGGTGTGGGCTCGGGGAAGAAAGACTTGCTGGCGTGTGCGGTCATCTTACGTGACGCGGCAGCGGCCTACAAAAGCCGTCTCGATTGCGGCACAATCTCGCCAAACCGATTCGATCATTGTGGAAACTTGAAAAATGGCGGAAGCCAAACCCAAACGCGTTCTCTCGGGCATCCAACCGACGGGGCGGCCCCACTGGGGAAATTATTTTGGCGCGATTCGACAGTACATCGATCTGCAAGAGGAAAACGAGGGGTTCTACTTCGTCGCCGACTTGCACGCGTTGACGACCGTCCGTGACGCCGAAACGCTGCGCCAGAATGTGCTCGACACCGCAATGGATTTGCTGGCACTGGGCCTCGATCCGAACAAGGCGACTTTATTTGTGCAGTCGGACGTGCCTGAGGTCAGTGAGCTGTGTTGGATCCTGCTCAGTGGTACCCCGATGGGGCTGCTTCAGCGTTGTGTCGCTTACAAGGAAAAGGTCGACAAAGGTTTGTCCGCCGACGCGGGCTTGTTCACCTATCCGGTGTTACAAGCCGCCGACATCCTGGCCTACGACAGCGAATTGGTGCCGGTCGGCGCCGACCAGGTGCAGCACATCGAAGTCTGCCGCGACATCGCCGGAAGTTTCAATCACCAGTTCGGCGACACCTTCGTCCTTCCCAATGCTAACGTGCTCGATGACAGCGCGAAGGTGCCGGGGACCGACGGCGAGAAGATGAGCAAGAGTTACGAGAACACGCTGCCGTTGTTCGGCGAGTCGAAAAAAATCCGCAAGCAGATCATGCGGATCGCGACCGACAGTCGACCGATGGAAGACCCCAAGGAGCCCGAGGGCGACCATCTCTACCAGCTGTATTCGTTGTTTGTTGACGAGCCGGCTCGCCAGGAAATGGCGGCGCTCTATCGCCGAGGCGGATTCGGCTACGGAGACGTTAAGAAGGCCGTCGCCGAAGCCAGCGAACAGCACTTTGCCCAAGCCCGTGAGCGGCGTGCTGAGTTGGAGCAGAATCTGGATCACGTCCGTGAGGTGCTCAAGGCCGGTGCCGAACGTGCCCGCGAAGTCGCGTCGGGGGTTTTGTCCCGAGCCCAGCAGGCTTGCGGGTTGAAGTAGCCGAATCAGCGAAGCTCCCGTGTACGGCGAGCTGCTGACTTGCGGTGCTTCCGGACGGCCTTGAGGTCAGGTAGCTCGGTTCGAGGAGACGTGCGGGTGCGGGCCCGCTTCAGGGGAGAGGGCCTGGGGGCCTGTGCGAAGCTCCAAACACCAACTCGCTTTCGTGAAATCGGAAGCCTTATGGCGCTGAGCATCACGCGAGTTAAACTGAGAGTCCAACCAGCGATTGATTTGCCCTTCGAGGCGGTTTGCCATGTCCTCCATCTATAGCGTCGGTACGGAGATCGTGGAGACGGTGCGCATCGCCAAGATGATCGAGACGCATGGCGAGCAGTTTCTCGAACGCGTGTACACGGCGGATGAAATCGAGTACTGCGTGCAGTCGGCTGACGCGCCGCAGCACTTCGCGACTCGTTGGGCGGCAAAGGAGGCGACAATGAAGGCGCTGCGTTGTCGTCGTCGTGGTGTTCGATGGAACGAGATCGAGGTCGTGGTTCGACCTGGCGGTCACGAAGTCGTGCTTTCGGGAAACGCCTCCCAATGCGCGGCCGATAGTGAGATCGAACAATTGCACCTTAGCCTTTCGGCGTGTCGCACACATGCGGTGGCCCATGTCGTCGCCGAAGGTGCTTGAGCCGAGCGAACACGGAATCACAACAGGACGTCATGGCTGAAACCATTTCGGGAATCCTTACTCCCAATATCACTCCCGTCGACAGCGCCGGCAGGATCGATGAAGACACGCTCCGGCGGTACGTTGATTGGTTGATCGAGCATGGCGTCGATGGCCTCTATCCGAACGGTAGCACCGGTGAGTTTGTGCGGTTCACCGCCGAAGAACGACGCCGCGTGGTGCAGGTCGTGGTGGATCAAACGGCCGGACGGGTGCCGATCCTCGCGGGGGCGGCCGAAGCAAACGCGAAAGAAACGATCGCCGCCTGCGACGCCTACGGGGCGATGGGAGTGCGGGCTGTCGCGATCGTCGCACCGTTCTACTATCGGCTCTCCGATCAAGGCGTTTACGCGTACTTTCGAGAGATCGCCGATGCGGTGTCGGTGGACGTGACGCTCTACAACATCCCGCTGTTTGCTTCACCCATTTCGGTCGACACGGTCGTCCGTTTGGCTTCGGAATGCCCTCGCGTCATCGGCATCAAAGACAGCTCGGGCGATTTGCCGAACATGATGCGGATGATTTCTCAGATCCGTCCGTTCCGAAAGGAATTCTGTTTCTTGACGGGGTGGGACGCGGCGCTGGTTCCGATGTTGGTGGCCGGCGCGAACGGCGGGACGAATGCGACCAGCGGCGTTGTTCCGGAACTCACGCGTGCGATTCATCGCAGCGTGGTCGCGGGCAAGATCGATGAGGCGATGCGGTTGCAGTACCAGCTTTTGCCGCTGTTCGATGCGATGATTTCACTCGGAGAATTCCCCGAGGGTTTCCGCGCCGGTGCGCGATCGCGCGGCTGGGACCTTGGCCCGGGGAGAGTCCCATTGTCCGAAGCCCAACGGGATTCGGTTGCGGCGGCGCAGCGACGCATCGATGATTTGCTTCAGGAGTTTGTGAAGGCGCCGACGCAATCCTTGCCGCACGATACGATCGACAAAATCGTCCAACAAGTCATGGCCCAATTGCGACCCTAACGATGCGTTCCTTGATCGCTTGTACGTTGCTGATCGGCCTCACGACGGTCGCATTTGCTTGGAAGCCGAAAAGCAAAGCGGTCGGCCGTGGAGAGAAGACGCTGGAACTGGACTCGGACAAGTTGACCGAGAGCAGTGGTTTGGCGTTCTCTCACGTCGACGACGAGTGCGTTTGGTCCCACAACGACTCCGGGGGCGCGGCCAGGCTCTACGCTTTCAATGAAAAGGGTGATTGTTGCGGCCGACTAACGCTCGAGGATGTTAAGGCGGTCGACTGGGAAGACATGGCGTCCTTCGTTGATGGAGTGCCACGGCTGATCATTGCAGACGTCGGAGACAATAGCGCGCGGCGCGGGTCCGTTTCGCTCTACTTGCTGGATGAACCGAATCCTAAAAAGAAGACCAAGGTGGGATCGTTCCATCACTTGAAAGTGCAATACGCGGATGGCGGTCGGGATTGCGAATCGGTCGCCGTGGACGTCGCGAACCGCCGCATCTTGCTTCTGAGTAAGTCACCCTTTGGTGGTTCCCTGCACTCGCTCCCGCTGCCTGGTCGGTCAGAAGATTCGGTGCGCAGCAAGGTCGTCGCCACGCGGATCGGTTCCGTCCCGTTGCCGATGGCGACCGGCATGGACTTCGATCCGGCAACGGGCGATCTGTGGGTGACAAGTTACTTTCAAGCGTTTTGCTTTCCCGCCCCCAAGCCGATTGAAGAACGCGTGAAAGAGCTGCCGCGTGGATACAACCTGCCGAAGCTGCGGCAGATCGAGGCGATTGCGGTGGATGATAAGTCACGCGTGTGGGTGACGAGCGAAGGCAGTCCGACCAAGATGCGTCGCTTGCAGGTGGACGAGATCGAGTGAGTGTGAGCCTCGACGATCCACGGCTGGCGGCCTTTCGCAATCTCAATGCCCGGTCGACCGGGCGTGAAGAAAGCGATGACACCTTTGTGGCCGAAGGGTCGCTCATTGTCCGCCGTTTGCTCGAGAGTTCCTATCGAGTCCGCACGATTGTGGTGGACGAAGGCCGCGACGTGTCGGTGCTCGGCACGATCCCGCCTTCGGTGGATTTGATCACGCTCTCGCGCGAGGAGATTGCGACCCTGGCGGGGTTTTCCTTTCACCGTGGCTATCTCGCGTCGGCCGATCGGCCGACGTTTGAATCGGCGACCAGCGTGGACTGGAACTCAAGCGGATTCTCGCTGGGGCTGGTCGGAATCAGTGACATGGAGAACGTCGGCAGCATGCTGCGTTCGGCGGCCGCATTCGGAGTGCGACGCATTCTGTTGGATCACCGCACGGTGGCCCCACTCTCCCGGCGTTCTCTCCGGGTCAGCATGGGTGCCGCTCTGGGGATGGAGTACCTGAGGCTGGACCGAGTGGCTGAGGGGATTGAAGAGCTCGATCACCTTGGTGTGGTCACGCTGGCAGCGACACTCTCAGAAGACGCGGTGCCGATCGATGACGTTCAAACGAAAGGCAGGCCGACAGTGCTTTTTGTCGGCAACGAGGCGCGGGGGTTATCGAAGCGAGTCCAGAGTTCCGCAACGCACCGAGTTCAAATCCCGATGCATCGTGAGGCGATGGAGTCGCTGGTCGATAGTCTGAACGTCTCCGTCGCG
>JBCBOT010000092.1:0-24475 GCA_039821165.1 Planctomycetota bacterium
ATGACAAAGATCCGGTCACGGGGATCGTGCGGCATCTCGACGATCAATGCATCGGTTGCAAGTACTGCACGATGATGTGTCCTTACGAGGTCCCGCAGTACAGCGATCGTTTGGGGATCGTTCGCAAATGCGACATGTGTCACCAGCGTCTGAGCGTCGGTGAAGCTCCCGCATGCGTTCAGTCTTGCCCCAACGAAGCGATCCGAATCACCGTTGTCCCCACTGAATCCAAGACGTTTGCCGAATCCGATGCGGTTGTGCCCTCCGCGCCGAGTTCACGAATCACACGACCGACGACGAACTATGTTCGCGAGACGGAGCTCGATCCATCGAACACCACGCCGCAGGATGTCAACGTCGACGAAGTTGCGGAGAGTCATTGGCCACTGGCGTGGATGCTCGTCGCGACGCAGATCTCAGTCGGCATGCTGGTTGCCGAGGCATTGGTCGCAGCAGTGATGAGTTTGTTGGGCAGTTCTCTGCCACCTACCACCACGCTTCTGACGGCGCTCGTCGCGTTTGTGATCGGCAACGCAGGTCTCGGAATCGCCCCACTCCACCTCGGTCAACCATTGCGAATGTGGAGGGTGTTCCTGGGCCTCAAGACGAGTTGGCTGAGTCGAGAAGCCGTTGTGCTGGGCAAGTACATGGGGGCGCTTTCCCTTGCAATCGGCTTGTATGCGATGCCGGTGCTTCGCGAAGCCGGTTGGCTACCGGGTTTTCTTGACTTTGAGATACCCGCATGGGCCGCCCGGGTTTTGCTAATCACTTCCTTGCCGCTTGGGATCGCGGGTTTGTATAGCAGCGCGATGATCTATATCGCGACACAAAGACAGCTCTGGCGATCGGGTCGCACGCTCCCTCGGTTTTTCGGCACGGCCGCCTTCGGAGGTGCGTTGGCGACTGCCGTCGCGCTCGCCTGTGTGGGAGCAACGGTGCCGGCGGCGATTCTCTCGTTGGTCGCGGCAGGCATTGGGTTCTGGAAAATGCGTCATGAACGCGGCGTTTACGGTACGAATCCGTTTCAAGGCGACGTCTATGACGAACGGTCCCGGAAATTGATCGATGGACGTTTGAAGACGTCACGTCTCGCGCGATTTCGGCTGGGTGATGCCGCGACGATCCTGGCTGCAGTCGCCGGTGTACTCGGGAGCTTCTCACCCAGCATCCTGTTGGTCGCAAGCTCCCTTGCCTGTGTTTTGCTCTTAGCGGGTGAAGCACTCGAGCGACTGCTGTACTTCCAGAGTGTCGTCTACGACCGAATGCCACGGACATTGTGAGCGTCAGAATCATGAGCACCGCAACTCCACGATCATTGACCGAACGTCAAGAAGATTCGCAGCGATTCGAATTGCCGCAGATCTTGCAAGCTCGCACGGGTGAAATGACTCGTGAACTCCTGCTCAATCCCGGCAGTCACGGATTGGGGATGACTCACGAATCCATGGTGGCCGATGCGACCACCGTCGCTGCATGCGGTTATTGCAGCACCGGCTGCGGTCTACGGCTGCACGTTCGCGAGGGCGAAGGTGTGGGGCTGACACCCGAGACCGAGTATCCCGTCAATCTCGGAATGGCCTGTCCCAAAGGTTGGGAGGCGTTAGAAATCCTCGACGCCGATGACCGTGCGACGCATCCATTGCTGCGCAACGCCAATGGGCAACTCGAACGCGTGGGTTGGGATGCGGCGCTGTCTGCTTTCACGGAGCGATTCAAGTCGATTCAAGCCAAGCACGGCAACGACTCCGTCGCCTTCATTAGTACGGGCCAAATCCCGTCCGAAGAGATGGCGTTTCTTGGGGCGCTCGCCAAATTCGGGATGGGCATGCGACATGGTGATGGCAATACCCGACAGTGCATGGCAACCGCCGTTGTGGCGTACAAACAATCGTTCGGTTTTGACGCACCTCCGTACACCTACGACGATTTCGAACACAGCGATTGCCTCGTGTTCATTGGCGCCAATCCATGCATCGCTCACCCGATCATGTGGGAGCGAGTGCTTCGCAATTCGAAGCAACCAGAGATCATTGTGATCGACCCGCGCCGCACGGAAACGGCGATGGCAGCTACGCAGCATTTGCAACTCAAACCGAAAGGTGATTTACCGCTGCTGTATGCGATCCTTCAGCACCTGATCGCAATTGATTGCATCGATCACGAATTCACTGAGAAGCACACAAGCGGTTTCGAAGACCTTTCAACGTTTGTTCAAGCCTTTCGTCCTGAAGAGGTCGCGGAGACCGTCGGGATCGACGCCGAAACCATTCGCAAGGCGGCCGAAACGATCGGTCGCGCGGGTGCCACATCCCTGTGGTGGACCATGGGCGTCAACCAAAGTTATCAGGGCGTTCGCACCGCGCAGGCCATCATCGACATCGCGTTGGTCACAGGAAACATCGGCAAGCCCGGTACGGGCGCGAACAGCATCACAGGGCAGTGCAACGCGATGGGGTCTCGTTTGTGGAGCAACACCACGAATCTGTTCGGCCACCACAACTTTGAATCCGAGGCGGATCGAGAACGTGTGGCTTCCATCTTGAACATCGACGTCGACCGCATCCCCACGGAAGGTAGTTGGGCGTATGACCGAATCATCGAGGGCATCGAGCGGGATGAGATCAAGGGGCTTTGGGTCATCGCCACCAATCCCGCCCACAGCTGGATCGATCAAGGCAACTGTGAACGACTGCTCGACAAGCTCGACTTCCTCGTCGTGCAGGACATGTATGATTCGACCGAAACCGCACAACGAGCAGACTTGGTACTTCCGGCTGCCGGCTGGGGCGAAAAAGAAGGCACGTTCATCAACAGCGAGAGACGCTACGGGTTGTTAAAGAAAGTTCGCCGAGCGCCGGGAGAAGCGCTGGCTGATTTTCAAATCTTTCGTGGAATCGCTTCTTACTGGGGCGTAGGCGACATGTTCGCCGAATGGACACATCCCGAAGCCGTTTTTCGGATGATGCAAACGGCGAGCGAGGGCCGCCCCAGCGACATTACCGGTATCGACGGCTATCGCCAAATCGATCAGTGCGGCGGCATCCAGTGGCCCTGGTCCAAACAACAAGCCGCGTCGGGAGCACCACCGCAGCAGCGACGATTGTTCGAAGACGGGCGTTTCTACCACGCCGATGAGCGAGCCAAATTGATCGTCGACGAGATCGCGCCGATGCCCGAACCGCCGGATGACGAATACCCATTCGTCCTGCTCTCGGGACGCGGCACCGTCAGTCAGTGGCACACCCAAACGCGGACCAGCAAGAGCAAGATCTTGCGACAGCTGTATCCCGAAAAGCCCTACGTCGAAATACATCCCGCCGACGCGCGGTCGATCGGAGTCCAAAACGGAGACCAGGTCGAACTGTCATCGCGTCGCGGAACGATCGAGGTGACCGCGATGGTCACTCCGACCGTTCGCGCCGGGCAATTATTCGTGCCGATGCACTACGACGTGACGAACCGCATCACGCTCGCTCACTTTGATCCACACTCGCGGCAACCGAGCTATAAGGATTGCGCGGTGCAAGTGAATCCCTCCCCGACTCGATGATCTGACCATGTCTGAGAAAGGCTTTAGCGAAGAACAAAAACAGTTTCTTTCCGGTTTCGCATTCGGAGCCGATGTCGCGCGCTCCGTGAGTGGGCTTCCCGTGATCAGCAACAGCGCCGGAAACGCGCCGCAGGGGACATCGGTGACCATTGGTGCGGACGCTTCGGCTTCGTTGCCCGTTGGCCCGGAGAAAATCGCACTCCTCGCGCAGCAAGAAACGACGGACTCGGGCAAAACGCTTTGCAAAGAAGAAATTGCGAAACAGGAAAAGAACCCACTCGACATGTGGGATGAGATGCAGCAGCGTGCCGACGCGGCCGAGTTTCCAAAAGGCACCGATGTCTTCCTGCAGAAGTTCCACGGGTTGTTCTATGTCGCCCCGGCTCAGGACAGCTACATGTGCCGGCTACGGCTTCCGGGAGGTGTTCTCTATGGATGGCAGCTCGCGGGTTTGGCCGATCTTGTCGATCAACATGCGGGCGGATTTCTCGACGTGACCACCCGTGCCAATCTCCAAGCCCGCGAGATTCCGGCTGGAGGAGCGATGGAGTTTCTTTACGGCCTGCGCGAGTTGGACGTCGTCAATCTCGGTTCGGGTGGTGACAACATTCGCAACTGCACCGCGAGTCCACTTTCGGGAATCGATCGGAGCGAGTTGATCCCGACGATCCCGCTTGCCAAACGCATGAACCACTACATCATGAATCACCGTGAGATGTATGGTTTGCCTCGCAAGTTCAACATCGCTTTTGATGGCGGCGGGTCGATCTCCGCATTGGACGATACAAACGATATCGGCTTCCATGCTGTGGCGATTGAAGAGGGTGACGCAAGCGAGACGTTTCCAGCGGGGGTTTACTTCCAACTCACACTCGGCGGGATCACCGGTCACAAAGATTTCGCTCGTCCGACGGGTGTTCTCCTCAAGCCGGAGGAATGCGTCGAAGTCGCGGGCGCGATCGTTCGAGTCTTCGTCAAGAATGGTGATCGAACGGATCGCAAGAAGGCGCGACTGAAGTATGTGCTCGACGCTTGGGGTTTCGACAAATTCGTCGCCGCCGTCGAAGAAGAACTCGGGCGATCATTGCCGCGATGTGACGAGAGCAAGCTGACTAAATCGACGGCGGAAGATCGATGGGCACATATCGGATGGCACCCGCAAGCACAGTCAGGAAAACAGTATGTCGGCGTTGTGCTTCCCGTGGGACGGATCACGAGTGATCAGGCTCGCGGTCTCGCCAAGATCGCCGATGAGTATGCTCGTGGCGAAATTCGACTCACCGTCTGGCAAAACCTGATCCTGCCGAACATCGACGAGGGTGACGTCGAGACGGTGAATCAGCGACTCACCGAAATCGGTTTGAGTACAGACGCCAATGCATTCCGAGCCGGACTCGTTGCATGCACCGGGAGCGCTGGATGCAAATTCGCGGCGTCAAACACAAAGTCGCACGGCATGCAGCTCGCCGAGTCTCTCGAGTCCCGATTCGAGCTCGACCAGCCGATCAACATTCATCTCACCGGTTGCCATCACAGTTGTGCCCAGCATTACATCGGAGACATCGGTCTGCTTGGTTGCAAGGTCGAAGTCGGTGACGACATGGTCGATGGCTACCACGTGCATCTCGGTGGTGGTTGGGGCGAACGTCAAGGGATGGCGCGGTTGATCTTTGAATCAGTGGCGTTCGATGAGTTGCCGGCACTGCTTGGTGATGTTGTCGGTAGCTACCTGGAGAACCGCAACGAAGGCGAGTCCTTCGTCGAATTTGCGTCTCGGCACTCTGACGCCGAGCTTCAATCGATGTGTGCTCTCACACCCAACGCCTAGCAAGTAACCATTCGACTCCCTCTCCTTCCCGATTGATTTGGACGATGACGACGAGCTTTATTCCGGAATCCGCTCCGTTCAATGAAGAGCAGCGCGCTTGGCTCAACGGTTTCTTCGCTGGCATGATGGGGCTGCAAGCGGGAGTCGATCCTGCGTTGGCGGCGAACCTGGCAACAGACAACCTTCCGAATGGTGCCGGTGAGGTCGCTCAAGAAGAAGAGGAGGACTTTCCCTGGCACGACGCGGCGTTGCCCATCGTCGATCGCATGGAGATGGCGGACGGAAAGCCACTGAACCGTCGGTTGATGGCTGCCATGGCACAACTGGACTGCGGCACGTGTGGCTACGTCTGCCAGACCTATGCGGAGGCCATTGCGTCGGGGGAGGAATCCAGTTTGACGCTTTGCACGCCGGGCGGCAAAGAAACCTCAAAGGAGATCAAGCGTCTGTTGAAGGAGTCGACCGACGCGAACGGTTCCTCAGCAGCACCAACAAACGGCAAGAACGGCTCGTCGAATGGTCAAGCGAATGGAGCTGAGAACGGTTACTCACGCAAGAATCCGTTTGCCGCTCAACTCGTCGAGTCGCGACCGCTCAATGGCGACGGCTCCGCGAAGGATACACGCCATGTCGTCATTGACCTCGGTGAGTCGGGTATCCAGTACGGCGTCGGCGATGCCTTGGGCGTTTACCCGAGCAACTGCGCCGAGCTGACCGACGAAATCTTGGAAGCCATCGGTGCCGACGCCAAACTCTCCATCGAAACCCCACATGGGCCCAAACCGCTTCACGCTGCCCTCTGCGAGGAATATTGCTTGAAGGAACCGAGTGATGAGCTTTTGGAACTCGCAATGAGTCGAGTCGAGAACCAAGCAATCGCGGACCAATTGAAACACATGCTTGAAGAAGGCACCGACGAAGGCGTTGATGTCTTGGATGTCTTGCAGATGGCCGGTGATATCCGAGTCAGTGCGACGGAGTTTGTCGACACGCTCACCCCCATCGCGCCGCGTCTTTATTCGATCGCGAGCAGTCAGCGCAAGTCGGACAAGGAAGTTCATCTCACGGTCGGTCGGGTGGCCTACGAACGCGAAGGGAGATTGCGAAAAGGCGTTGCGAGCACGATGTTTTCAGATCGGCTTCATTCGGGCGGTTCACTGAATGTGTACGTGCAACCCAATCACGGCGGTTTCACCGTGCCGGCCGATTCGGCGACGCCGATGATCATGGTGGGTCCTGGGACTGGCATTGCCCCCTTTCTCGCATTCTTGCAGGAGCGGGAGGCCGTCGGCGCAACGGGCAAGAACTGGCTCTTCTTCGGGGATCAGCACGAGTCGACTGACTTTCTCTATGAGACTGAATTGCGTGCGTATTGCGAATCAGGACTGTTAACGCGTCTCGATACGGCATTCAGTCGTGATGGCGATGCAAAAGTCTATGTCCAGGACCGCATGAAAGAGCATGCCGCTGAACTATAGCGCTGGCTCGACTCGGGGGCCCACTTCTATGTTTGCGGCGACGCTTCGCGGATGGCGAAAGATGTCGATCAAACGCTGAAAGCGATCGTAGCTGAGCAGTCGAACGTGACGCCTGAGGCGGCAACCGCCTTTGTCGCCGACCTCGTCAAACAAAAGCGCTATGTCCGCGACGTCTATTGATCAGATGGCTCGGCGACGACGCCGGACCATTAACACGGTACTCGCGAGAGCGAGAGCCGCAAAAGAACTCGGCTCCGGGACCGCGGTGGTGACAGTCAATGTGAATTCAGCCGCAGTCACGTCCCCGATGAAACCTGATGTATTCGTCGCGAGGGGTTGAGTTGCCGTGATCACAAAGAGCCCACCGGACGCATTGATATCCTCGATCGCGTTTGTGTTGAGACTCAATGAGAATGGCGTGTCGTCACCGAGATCTCCGGCGGCCGAGAAACTGCCGTAGTCGCGGGCATTTTCGAGCTCGCTGATATTCAGCGTGCCATTGGTAAGATCCGCGATGCTACCGATGAACGCATTGAATTCGATCTCCACATCATCGTTTCGCCCTGCTTGATCGCCGCTGTTTCCAGCGAAATCCAACGAGACCACGTTATCGCCAATGGTTCCGACGTCAAAAATGACGTAGCTGCTGCTCACAAAACCATTGACGTTGGCCACAAGTGTTGTGGCGGATGAAAAGAACTCGGCATTGCCGACGGTGGTGTAACTGCCCGCGGCCTCCGCAGTCAGCATCACCACGTCAGCTTGTGCATTGGTTGCAGACAGAACGAGAGCTACACCGACAATCGCGGACCAAAGCTGTCTCATACCGTTACCCCATGGTTGTCCTGGAACCGAACATAGTGAGGAGGATAGAACGCCCCGTCGGGGTGGTCAACAATGAGCAGGTGTTTTCATAACGCACGTGGAAGACGTTTGGCCAAAATGAGATCAGTCTTCGCTGATGTCATAACAAAGCAGAACGTCTTGATCGCGAAGATACAGCTTTCCGTTCGCGATGACGGGGTGAGCCCACGCCTTGGCACGGCTGCGTTCGGGTTGTTCAAAGCGACCCGTTTCGACCAGCCCGGTGGGTGTCGCTTTGATCAGAGCAACCGGCCCGTTTTCGCTGCGAAGGTAAAAGTGTCCATCGGCAAAGAGCGTCGCGCCTTTCCCCGCGCTGCGTTCATTGAACGCGAGATCGCCACTTTCAAGTTCTAGACAGCGGAACGTGCCTCCGGTGGAACCGTAGATATGGCCGTCGAAGAGAACGACTCCGCCGTGGTGATTCGCAATGGATGTGTTGGCGTAAACCTCTTCGGCATTCCAACTGCCGTTCGCCTTTTCGATTTTGAAGGCGTTGCAACCGACGCCATAGGCGGACGTCACGAAAACCAAGTCGTCTTGAATGATCGGTGTCGTGACCACTGCCGTTTTCCCTTCTCGTTCCCCTCTCCAAAGGATGTCACCTGACTCGGGATCGATGCCCGCGACGCTTTGGCCAGTCAGTTGAACGTACTGACGAACGCCATGGAGGGTTGAGATCACGATCGATGAATAGCCCGCGGGGTCGGTCCAGTCATCGGTTTGCCAGAGTTTTTCGCCGGTCTCGCGATCCACCGCCACGACCGTTCCTTCTTTCCCACCGGGCGTGCACACGACTCGTTGTCCATCGACCAGGGGTGACTCGCTGTACTTCCAACCCGACATCATCTTGCCGCCAAAGTCCGAAACCAAGTTGCGCGACCAGATCTTCTTGCCCGTCTTTGCGTTCAAGCAAACGAGGTCCGCATACTGATTGAGTGCAAACACGTGCTCTCCATCAATCGTCGGCGTGCTGCGTGGACCGGGGTACTTGCGATGCCCGCCTGCATCGCCGATGCGTGTCTTCCACTGTTGCGTCCCATCGCTCTCGGACACGGCGACGACGTAACTGCCATCACTGAAGTCACCGAGCGAGAAAATCATTCCGTTCGAGACGGCGAGACTGGCAAATCCGCCTCCCATGCCATCGATGCGCCAAGCGAGCGGTGGGCCGTCGGCCGGCCATTTGCTGAGCAAACCGGTTTCGGTCGAACGACCTTCGCGTCCCGGACCACGCCACTGGGTCCAATCTTCAGCGACGAGCGAGGCCGGCCAAGTCATGCCAAAGAACACACTCAAGACGCAAACAAAGGTTCGGAGGGACATGGCAGGTGGTGTGTGAAGTGGGTGTGGGAACCGGGTACTGATGCGGAAGGTGATGGTAACAAGATCGAGCGATTGCGAGGGGATCGACGCCACAGAGGCATCTTTCCCGGGCGGAGATGGGGAGTCGAAGAGGGCCCAGATTGCCGGAAGACGCCCTTAGCCCTTGCTGGGGGAGCGAGCCAAAACTATCCTACTCGGCTCGAATTTCCGGCTATTACTCGACTTACGGTCAATTTACGGATGCCCAACCCCATCGATCGACACGTTCTCTCGGCGCTTGTCCAGAACGTTCCCGGGGTGCTCGCCCACATTTCTGGGATGCTCGCCTCGCGAGGCTTCAACATTGATTCGCTGGCTGTCGGCGAAACCGAAGACAAGGCACTCTCTCGCATGACGTTCGTCGTCGTCGGCGACGACCGTGTCCTGGAGCAAGTCCGCAAGCAGTTGGAAAAGATCGTCACCGTCGTTCGAGTCATTGACGTCAGCGCGCAGGACTTTGTCGAGCGAGACCTTCTACTCGTCAAAGTGAAGGCTCCTGCCGGGCCGAAGCGAGCCGAGATCCGCGAGTTGGTGGACATCTTTCGTGGCCGAATCGTCGATGTCGGTCCCGAGGAGTTGATGATCGAAATCAGCGGCCGCGAAAATAAAGTGCAAGCGTTCATCGAGCGAATTCGCCCGTACCAAATCACCGAGTTGGTTCGCACAGGACGTGTCGCGATGGTTCGGAGTGAATCGAACTTGGCGATCGCCGAAGAAACGACTTCCAAAGCTTCGGCTTGATTCGCACGACCGCCCGTCGCTCCCTCCCCGCGCCGTGACTCTTTGGACTCGGCGTCTGTTCGATTTCTTTCCCCTCGCAGACAGTGAATCTCCATGCCCGCTACGATCTACTACGAAAATGACGCCGACCTCTCGCATCTGAAAGGTAAAACGGTCGCGATCCTTGGTTATGGCTCCCAAGGCCACGCGCAGGCGCAAAACCTGCGTGACAGCGGTGTCAACGTCATCATCGGCCAGCGCCCGGGATCGGCGAATTATGACCTCGCCGTCTCGCACGGCTTTGAACCGAAGTCGATCGCGGAAGCGACGAAGGAAGCCGACGTTATCAACGTGTTGCTTCCCGATGAAGTCCAGGCGGACGTTTTCAACCAAGCAATCAAACCGAATCTGTCCAAGGGCAATATTTTGATGTGCTCGCACGGATTCAACATCCACTTTGAGCAGATCGTCCCGCCGGCCGGCATCGACACGCTTCTGGTTGCACCGAAGGGTCCCGGCCACTTGGTTCGAAGCGAGTACGAAAAGGGTGGCGGTGTTCCGTGCCTGATTGCGTTGGGCGACGACGCGGCGGAGTCGACCAAGCAAATCGGTTTGGCATATGCCAAAGGCATCGGTGGAACCCGTGGCGGCGTGATCCAGACTTCGTTTGCGGAAGAAACCGAAACCGACTTGTTCGGCGAACAGGTTGTCCTCTGCGGCGGCGTCAGCGAGTTGGTCAAGGCTGGCTTTGAGACCTTGGTCGAAGCCGGGTACCAGCCAGAGATGGCGTACTTTGAGTGCATGCACGAATTGAAGTTGATCGTCGATTTGCTCTACGAGGGCGGTCTCAGCTACATGCGTTACAGCATCAGCAACACCGCCGAGTACGGTGATTACTGCACCGGCCCGCGGATCATCACCGAGGAGACCAAAGCAGAAATGAAGCGGGTGCTCGAGGAAATCCAAAACGGCACCTTCGCTCGAACGTGGATCCTTGAGAATCGCGGCGGTGCCGCGTTCTTCAAGGCGACCCGTCGTCGAGAACGCGATCATGGCGTTGAGCAAATCGGTCGTGGTCTGCGAAAAATGATGACGTGGATCGACGAGAAAGAAGTCGACTGAGTCGACGGAACCGTTGTCGCCAGCTTCGCGGGTGAAGTCTGGCGAGGACGTGTGGCGACTCCCTTTGAAGCGAATTTCGAGCCTCACCCCCAAACGGGGTCCTGACGCGACTATTGTCTAGTCCAACAGCTAGACAACCAACGCGGAGAATGGGGCTCAAGATGAACTCGCAACAGCGGCAGGCTCGCCTCAAGGCCCTGCTAAAACAGATTGCCGACGGTGAAGACCTCGAGTCACTGGCGCCGTCGGCCATGCAACTGGAGAGCATCGGCGGAGCCGAGTCCGCAAGTCCTTGCGTGCCCGCACTCGAAAAGCTCGAGTCCGATCGTGATCTCAGCTTGGATGAGTTGTATTCGCTTGAGGCGATCATTTTGCCGGGCAAGCGACCGGTGATCGACATCCGCGACTCCAAGTATTTAGCGCCCGGCGAACCGTTCGCGCATTTGAACAAGCCGTCAATCCGTCAGCGTCTCGAACCCTGCATCCCAGCGGTCGGACGGCTGGAACTTCCCACACACCCGTCGGTGCCCTACGTCGGCACCGCGTTTGTCGTCGGCGAAGGATTGATGATGACCAACCGGCACGTCGCAGAATCCTTTTCGACGGGGCTTGGTCGCTCGGTGACGTTTCGCAGTGGCTTTTCGGCGGCGATTGACTTTGGCCACGAAAGTGACGACCAGTCGGGAGCGTCGTTCGAGATCGAGAAGATTTTGATGATCCATCCCTACTGGGATATGGCTCTCCTCAAATTCACAGGGCTCGACCATGTTCAACCGCTGCGACTGGCACTGGAGGATCCCGGTGACATGAAAGGCGACGAGGTGGTTGTTATCGGTTATCCGGCGATGGATTACCGAAATAACGCGAAGCTTCAAAATGAAATCTTTGGCGGCAAGTTCCACCTCAAACGGATGCAACCTGGCAAGGTCGGGGAACGTCGATTGCACCAAAGTTACGCGAATCAAGTCGATGCGGCGACGCACGATGCTTCCACACTGGGAGGCAACTCGGGCTCCGCCGTGATTCACGTGCCGAGTGGAAACGTGATCGCATTGCATTACGCGGGAATCTACCTCGAGGCGAACTACGCCGTTCCGGCAATGGAGTTGTCACGGGACAGACACGTTGTCGACGCCCAAGTGAACTTCGACGGCGTGCCGCGGCCGACGCGAACGCCTTGGGATTCAGAGTGGGGCTCCCACGAATCAGCAGATCGGGGCGTGAAGCGGGACTCGGTGACCCAACCGGACGATTCGCCGTTGGCTGTTCCTGACTCGCAGATCCGACCCGTTGTTTCGGGGCATCAGGCGACATGGACGATTCCGCTGCATGTGACCGTCTCCATCGGATCCCCACAGACGCCTACGCCACCGCAAACGGTTGCGCGGACCGCGCCATCACAAGGCTCCTCCTTCGATGCAGACCAGACCGCGGATGATGGCGTCGAAAAACTGGTGGAGCCGTTTCACGAAACCGACTACTCCAATCGCACGGGCTACGACCGCGAGTTTCTGGGGGTCGCATTGCCGATCCCCACGGCGAAGAGCATGCGGACAGTTGCAAGGATGGATGACGGTGAGCATGTCCTGCACTACCACCACTTTTCGCTGGTGATGCATCGCACTCGCAGGCTGGCCATCTTTGCCGCTGCAAACATTGACGGACGTCTGCAAAAACGCGAACCGGAGGACGGTAAGCGATACACGCGAAAAGCGTTTGCGGGCATGGAGGACAAGGACACTGAGAAGTGGTTCAACGATCCTCGGCTCGATGAAGCGTTTCAGTTGCCCAACAAGTTCTATGACAAGGATCGAAAGGCCTTCGACAAGGGTCACCTCGTACGCCGCGAGGATGTCGCGTGGGGTGACAGCTACCATGAGGTTATGGCTGCCAACGGTGACACCTTTCACGTCACGAATTGTTCTCCGCAAGTCGGCGAGTTCAATCGGTCCAACCGAGGTGGCATTTGGGGAAAGCTCGAAAACCTGATTCTCAAGCAGGCCGAGACCGAGCAAGAACGGTATTCGATGTTCTGCGGGCCGGTGTTGAAAGAGTCCGATCCCTTATTCGAGGGTCGCGGTGACGGCCGATCGCTGATCGACATTCAAATCCCCAAGGCTTTCTGGAAGATTGTCGTCGTCAACAAAAACAAGAAGTTACAAGCGTATGCTTTCTTGTTGGATCAGTCGCTCGATAATGTCGATTTCGATCGCGAGTTGATCTTCGGTGACGATTGGAAAAAGCATCAGGTCTCGATCGAGGCACTCGAGAAGGAATTGGAGCTGGTCCGATTCTCCGCCACCCTGAAGAAAGCGGATCAGTTTGAGTGACGCTGAATGGGGTGTCTCCACCTGCCGACAACTCTCTCAGTCTGCCTTCGCCGAGAGTTGCTTGGTCACGAGCCGTGCGCGGATACGGTTGCCGTGTTCTTGCGGCGAAGGTTCTTTGTAGATTTCGATGGCACGTTCGGCATCACCCAATCGTTCCGCCAACCGAGCCATGTTGTAGCGAGCCGCGGGAACCCAGTACGACATCTGCTGATCGTCCAAAACTCGTTTGCGAATCCAGCTCTCCGCCGTTTCTTGGCGATCGTCATCGGCCTGGAGCAAGCTCAGCCAGTATGTCGCGGTCCGTTTACCCAGACGCATCATCGCTTGGACTTGTTGCACCTGTTGATCGTAAATGCGGGAGTCCATGCCAAGCTCGCGGCGAATTCCGTAGGCCTTTTGAAGGTCGGGGTCGATCCGCAAATCTTCGATCTCAAACTCGGGTGCTCGCTGGGCGAGGTAAAGCGTTCGGGCGCCGTCCGTCCCTTCATCTTCGTCATCGGCGAACTGCCCGATGAGATGTCTCCACCGACCGAGCTTGAGGTTCTTTGCCATGCCGGAATCGGCATCCATCATTGCCCATCGCGCGAAATACCAAAACGCAAACGCGGGATCGCGTTCGGCGTGTGCGTTGCAAGTCGCTCGATAGACTTCGGCCAAGACAGGTACATCCCAGAGGCGTACGCTGCTGATTCCGGTGACCTCATCAAACTGTTCGGCCACCTGATCGGCGTCGGTGTAGACCGACATGCGGCGGTCTCCCGTTAACCCGGACTGCAGCAATTTCATGCGGGGGCTGATCGATTCGGGCAAGAGGTTCAGCAAAGCCGCACACTGCTGAACGTCGTCTTTGGTGACCGTGTATTTGAATTGATCCAACCCCGCGATACCCAAACGGCGTAATACGAGCGGATTAGTTCGGGCTTGGGCAAGAGTCGCGATCCCGACCTGGTCGGGACCCGGGACAAAGACACCGAGCGTCGGCTCGAAGAGATAGATGTCTTTGCCGATACGCACGCCAACACAAAATGGAGTGGTCTTACCGGTTGTGGAATCGATAGTCGCCAACACCGCGGCCGGAATCCCGGCTTGGCGACACAATTGTGTGAACACGCCGGCGCGCTGAAGCCCGTCTCCGGTACCTCGAACCACCGTTTCGAAATCACTTTGGCGATAGCCGGCGCCACGAAAGGTCATCCCGAGTGGGAACTTCGGACCCGCCGGCGCCGGCGTGACTCTCACCGCGGGTTCCAACGCGATGCTGCGCACGGTCCAGTCGAACAACCGTGTCGCGGTCTGCAATTGGAGGGTGCCTTCTTCACCAAGTTCGTCTTGGACACTCGCAAACCAGTCGGTGAGCAACGCGTCGTCTTGGCTCTCCTTATCGACCCATGAGTAGATGGATCGGAACAAGAAACAGTCACGCAGGTGCTGGCTATCGCTCGGCTGGAAATCGGGATCTTCGATCCGAGGCTCCAATGCGTCGGTCGGGATCACGTCGCGGAGGGAGCGAACGATTGCCGGGGCTCCCGCTTCGACGGACTTTCCTTCTTTCCATCGGTTCAAATGAAACGCGATCTGCTTGCGTGCTCGTTCCGCGTCGAGATCAACAAAGTTGCGGAGGAGTGCGAAAATCTCGCCCAGATGGTCCTGCTGTGTTCGAGACTGCTGTCTCTGCTGACGCTTGCTCTGAATCTCGCGAACGAGTTTGGCGTCATCGCCGCAGCCGCTCGTCAGGAGCATGCCAAGGAGAATCGCAAGGGTTGCGTACGATCTGCGAGGAAACTTGGGCGGCATTCAATCGGCCAGGGAGAGGACAGTCTGTCGGAGTTGCAGCAGGCGATCAATCAGCTCGGGAAACTGGTCCAAAGGGACCATGTTCTTTCCGTCGCTCGGGGACTCTTCAGGATTGGGGTGGGTCTCAAAAAAGATCGCGTCGGTACCGATTGCTACGGCAGCCCGGGCCAATGGTTCGACCATTTCGCGGTTTCCCCCGGTCGAACTGCCGTCGGCCCCCGATCCTGGGCGTTGGACACTGTGGGTCGCGTCGAAAACGACTGGAACCCCTAGCGACCGCATCAGTGGAAGGGACTGCATGTCGTTGACCAAACGCCCGTAGCCGAAGAAGGTCCCCCGTTCGCAGAGCATCACACCGCCCTGTCCCGCAGACCGTGCCTTGTTGACGACGTGTTTCATGTCCTCGGGGGCCATGAACTGCCCCTTTTTGACGTTGATCGGCCGCTGAGTCCGCGCGGCGGCCACGACGAGGTCGGTTTGCCGCGCAAGAAAGGCTGGAATCTGCAGCAGCGCACAAACCTCGGCCACCGTGGCGGCTTGGTCGGGCAAGTGGATATCGGTCGTCGTCGGTAAACCGGTTTCCGCGGCAATGCGAGCAAGCATTTCCAGGCCGGCGTCCAACCCGGGCCCGCGCTGGGCGGTGACACTCGTTCGGTTGGCTTTGTCGAACGAGGCTTTAAAGACGACGTTGACGTCGTCGCGTTCGTTCAGTTTCACAAGCGTTTCGGCGATTCGCAGAGCGCCTTCTTGCGACTGCAAAACACATGGGCCCGCAATCAACAACAGTGGCGAGCCCGGCCCACAGGTGTAAGGGCCGACGCTGACAGACTGCACTTCAGAGAGTTTTTCATTGGAGGCATTCATCTCCAGAGTGTGGATGAATTGCCTCGACGTCGCAATCTGGGGCGGATGTCGGTTTCACGGTCCGTTTCACAACGAGGCAGCTTGCCGTGTCGGTTCTCGTCGGGGCGTTTCGATGGGAAATCATCGCGAACGCGCGAGTCGGAACCCCAGACTTTCCGGTCTTGAATCCGCCTTGTCTTGAGACTCCTGACGTTGGTACCACCGCTTCACAGCCGTACCGATGGTGCGGCCTCCCACGCGAAAAGGACTTCGCGACCACTTCGACGAATCGGTTTGTCAATCCTTATGAGACTGCAGCTCTCCACGTTCTGCGGCGTTGTCCGGACACGGCTTCGGACGGCACGAGAGGAGCTTGTTTATCAAGGCCTCCTGTCGGCGACCGCTGTCGTTCTGATGCTCGTCGCCTCGCCAGTGATGGCACAGCTTGGTGGGGGCGGATTCGGCGGCGGTGGACTCGGTGGTGGCGGCGGCGCCGGCCCGACGGGCGCGCCGGAGAAAGCCAAATTCCGAGACCACATCCACACCCAGGGCGGTCTTCCGATCAGTCGCGAAAAGGGTGACAAAGTCGTCGCGAGCGTTCGCGTGTCTGGCAATCAAACGCTCAGCGAACATGCGGTGTTGCAAAAGCTCCAGACCAAAAAAGGTCGGTTCTACAGTCGAGACATCGTGCTCAGCGACATCCATCGGCTCAACGAGATGCGCTCGTTTGATCATGTCACTTACAAGACGAATGAAACGCAGGCGGGCGTCGAAGTGACGTTCATTGTGACGGAGCGACCACTGATCACGGCCGTCTACTACCACGGCAACCAAGCCGTGAACGACCGACCGCTGAAGGGCCGATCGGGCTTGGAAGTTGGTGATCCGCTCAGCGAGTTCAGCGTCGAGTCGGCTCGCAGACGTCTCGTCGACTACTACAAAGACGAAGGTTTCAACCAAGTCGCGATCACATCGACGGTCGGTCTCAAAGAGCAACCCGGCGCTGTCCTCTACCGGATCAACGAAGGGCCGAAGGAGCGAATTCGCAAGATCAACATCCTCGGCAACACGGTGCTGAGCGCGGCGCGACTGAAGAAAATCATCAAGAGTCGCGGACCGTTCTTCAAAGTCGGTTACTGGACGTTCAACGTCGCCGACATGCGAAAGATTGACAACGACGTTCGAGTCCTCGAGCAGGCTTATCACAACCTTGGCTACTTGACCGCCACGGCCGGGCGGCAGATCGAGTACGACCCGACCGGAAAATGGGTCACCGTCACCTTTGTCGTCAACGAAGGCCAGCGATTCAAAATCAATAGTGTGCAGATCATCGGCAACCAGTTCGTGACCGACGAGTCGCTGCGAGCTCGGTTGACGCTCAAGGCCGGCGACATGTTCGACGGCACCCTGATGAAACGAGATGTCGGCGAACTCGTGTACGGATACGGTGAACTCGGATTCATCTACGCCGACATCAAGCCGCAAACGGTGATGCTCGACGAAGACAACCTTGTCGACCTCGTTTACAAGATCGAAGAAGGCGATCGCTGGAAGATCGGTCAAATTCGCGTCAACATCGAAGGCGAACCACACCTGATGCGTGAATCCACGATGCTCAACATGCTTGAACTCCGCGAAGGCGACTTCATCAACCGGCGGATGCTTGAAGTCGGTCGCCGGCGAATTCTGAACAGCCAATTGCTCGAAACGAATCCGCAGCTCGCCAACCCGCCTGACATCATCGTCGAACCCATGGAGGAGGCCTACTGATGAAACGGTTTCTCCTCCCAACCGCTTCCGCAACGACTCAAACACACTCTCCCATGGCCGAAACGAAAACCTCACCCGACAAGCGGAACCGGCGCGCGTCGATCCAACGGTTTTCCATGGTCGGATGGATCGCGCTGACGTGGGCTTCTGCGGGCCAAGCGCAATACTCCACGCAGCCCTATCAACAGGGCCAAGTCAATCCGAATCAAGCATACCAGGACCAGTACGGACAACCGGTCCAGCCCAACACACCGCCTCCACCGCCGGTGATCCAGGGGCAACCGACGGCCGCACAAACACAGCAGTATCAAGCTCAGCAATTCCAAGGGCAGCAATACCAAGCTCAACAGTACCAGGGGCAACAATACCAGGCGCAGCAGCCCCCGAACCAGCAATACTTCAGCTCGCCGGCGCCACAACCGACGACGCCGAATCGGGTTTTTGCGACACAACCGCCAAGCGAAGTGACTTTCCCACCGACGCGATTCGGCCCGCGCGGGGAGCGAACCATTGTGCCCGGACCAGCTTCGATCGGCGCCGGAAACACGTTCCCACCGATCGGAACCGATCCGGTGTTCACAACACCGAACGTTCGTGTCGCGGACTTGATCGTCAACGGCTTTCCCGCGCGAACGGGCCGCATCATGTTCGGTGGTGCCGTCAACAGCGATGCGGGTGTGACCGGGCAAGTCACGATTGACGAACGGAACTTTGACATTAGCCGTTGGCCACGTTCGTTCCGTGATCTCTTCAGTGGGACTGCCTTTCGCGGTGCCGGCCAAACGTTTCGTGCGGAGGCAGCCCCCGGTAGCGACTTCGACCGATACTCCCTTCAATTCGCCGACCCCAATTTATTCGGGTACCTTCCGATCAGCTTTTCCGTCAGCGGCTTTCTCTATGACCGTCGATTTCGAGACTGGGATGAGAATCGGCTCGGCGGTCGGCTCGCACTCGGGTACCGGATCACTCCCGACCTTTCGGTTTCGGCAGGCATCAGCGGTCAGCGTGTCCGGGTCGATAACATTCGCGTTCCGATCGCGGAGCTGTCCGACGGACCTGGTGGCATCGGCGATGGGGACAATGGTATCTACAGCGCGAGTCTGGGACTGACGCACAACACTCGGGACAGTCCGATTCAGCCGAGCCAAGGCCACTTCATGCAGTTGACCTTCGAGCAGGCATTCGGCGATTTCGACTACCCGCGGCTCGAGTTCGAGTATCGCAAGTATTGGTTGCTCGCGTCGCGAGCCGACAACAGCGGCAAACAGACACTGTCCTACAGCACGCAGCTCGGCATCAGCGGTAATGAAACGCCGATTTACGAGCACTTTTTCGCCGGTGGTTACGCGACCCTCCGTGGTTTCGATTTCCGCGGTGCGGGCCCCGTCATCTCAGGCGTCGAGGCTGGTGGTGAGTTCCAGTGGCTCAATTCCGTCGAATACATGTTCCCGATTACCGCCGATGACGCGTTTCGAGGGGTGTTGTTCTGCGATTTCGGGACGGTGGAGGAGCAAGTCGAGTTAGAATCAGAGTCCTTTCGGGTGGCACCCGGGTTTGGGCTTCGAGTCGCGATCCCCGCTCTCGGTCCGGCTCCCCTGGCATTCGATTTCGCATATCCCGTCAACGACGCGCCGACGGATGATCGACGGGTATTTAGTTTCTACATGAGCCTTGTCCGGTAACGTTGAAAACGCCGACTACGAAAGCGGGCAAGCCGACCTCTTGGTCTCGGTTGATCGAGTCGAAGTTTTGCTGCCGACTTTCGCCCGACTTGATCGATTGGTTCGATTCTGAGATCTGGCGTGAGCAAGAGGAGCACGCACCGCCCGGGCAGTTCGTGGAAGCCGTTTCGCCGGAAGAATTGCTCGTCGATGCGCCGTCGGCGATCTGGCCGGCACTGATGCCTTGTGATCTGCTTCCGTTGGTCGGCAACTCCATGGGAGATTGGCTCTGTCTTCGGATGGCAACGGACGGCTCCGCGAGCGAAGTTGTCTACTGGTATCACGGCGGCGGCGATTGGATCACGTGGGGTAATGGCCTCGCCCAGGCATTGCTGTTCGCGCACGTCCGCAAGCGACTCCCTCAGGGAGACCGAGGCTATGGGCCGATAGCGACGGAGTCGAACGAGCTGCTTGCGACCAAGTTCGCGTCATGGGCGACCCACTGTGTTGTCGGGGCGCGAGGAATTGCTGGAATCGGTATGCGGTGACGAGTTAGCCGATGCGATGCTTGAACAGGATCTCTGTCAGATCGCGGTCCGGTGCCAACTCGTGATCGATTCGCTGCACGGCCGAAAGGTGCCTTCCGCGAAAGAGTCGACTCTCGAATCAACCTCCCAGCGCTGGAAGTTTGATTATCAATTGGCAAATGAACGTGATCGGGAACAACGTTGGGACGCCGCTCGCGAGCATTGCATCGCGGTGACCGAGTCGGCACCACACCTCGCTTGGGCTTGGGATGTCGCGGGGTATGCGCTGGATCGCTCAGGCCAACGTGACCATGCGATTCAGCTCTACCGCCGCGGAATTCAATGCTCCGCCTTTACCGACCAATGTGTCCGAGTCGGCACCCACGCGTTCACCGGGGGGGCCCGAAAGTTCGCCGCGTTGCGACTAAGCGAGCTCGGCTACGAATCCGATGATCCGCAAGAGCGGCAGTATTTGGAGCACCTGAATCTCAGGCAGGCCGAGGAGTGTCGCCGCGCTGTTTACGCACACCACGCCACGCAAGCTGAGGCTGCCGGCAAAGCCGGTGATGCTGCGGCGGCCTATCTCAGCTGGTATCGTGGCGGATGGGACGTCGGTGCCGAACCGCTGAAACGATTCGCGACGGTATTGTCGATGGTTGCCGTCTCTGCGGAGGACGCCGGATACGGTGCCGTTGCGGCGCTCGCAAAGTGCCATGCACACTGCTTCGATCAGCGGTACGGCAAAGAATAAGCCGTGCAAGATAAACTGGCGGAGTCGGGTGGCTCAGCGAGCGACCGAACCACCCGACCCTGTACCAGTTGTCGAGCCTCGCGAATAAAATTGCGAAACTCGTCGATTGGAAGCAATTCCCCGTTGCTTCCAATCAGCCGTCCTGGCAATTGGTGGCGTCCATGCAATCCTCCCTAATCGCAAGTAGACGCATTCGGCGTGCCAATCGGTTTCACGAAAGTTTATTGCGCGGAAACATCCTTTAGGTCGTGCAGAGGTATCGCTCGGCAGCACAGCGAGTGACACCATTGCCGATCGCTCCAAACGCAAGCAACCGTGCCTCAGTAGTGAGCAGTCTCGGAGTCGGTTGGCGGGCGATCGCCGCGACGATTCCATCAGAGCGAATCATTATGAAATCCCCCAACATCGTTCTCATCATCACCGACCAGCAGCGGTACGACACCATTGCAGCACTCGGCTTTGACCACGTCGACACGCCGCACCTGGATCGTCTTGTCCGTGAAGGCGTTTCGTTCGACCAATGCCACGTGACGGCGGCATCGTGCGCCGCGGCGCGTGCCAGTCTTTTCAAGGGCTTCTTTCCACACACCACCGGCATCCTGAAAAACGCCGATCGGTGGCGAAAAAGCTGGATCGAACGGCTCAACGAAGCGGGCTACTACTGCGCCAACATCGGGAAAATGCACACGTGGCCGTTTCTAACCGAACTGGGTTTTCACGAACGCTTCGTCGTTGAAAACAAAGATCGATACCTCGAGGGACGCTACTTCTTCGACGAATGGGACAAGGCGCTTCGCTTTCGCGGACTCGTCAAACAGCAACGGGAGTTTTATCGGAAACGCGACGATTACAACGAGGCACTCGGGGCATTTGATTGGGAGTTGCCCGAGGACACGCACCCGGATGTCTTCGTGGGTGACATGGCGAAATGGTGGCTTTCATCGACGCCCAAGAAGCAGCCGCTGTTTTTGCAAATCGGATTTCCGGGGCCTCACCCACCTTACGATCCGATTCCCCGTTACGCCGAACCGTACCTCAAGAAAGAGCTGCCGCTGATCCCGGTCACGCAAGAGGAACTCGACTCACAACCGGCGGCACTCAAGGAATTGCGGGTACACAATTCCGAAGTCGATCACGACTCGGTTGTCATGCCGTTGGATGTCAGCGAAGAACAGCGACATCGCCAGCGCGCCTACTATCTCGCCAACGTCACGATGATCGATGAGAAAGTCGGCGAGATCATGGAGACTCTCGAATCGAACGGCTACGGCGAGGACACGATTGTGATCTTCACGAGCGACCATGGCGATTGCCTGACCGATCACGGCCAGAGCCAAAAGTGGACGATGTATAAACAAATCACGCGAGTGCCCATGATCGTTTGGGCGCCTTCGCGGTTTCGTGGCGGACAGTCGGTCTCGGCCCTCGTTCAGCAGATGGACTTAGGCCCCACGATTCTCGAATGGGCCGGTGTCGATGTGCCCGAGGAGTTGGAAGCTCGGTCACTCGCTGGAGCTTTCGATGCGCCACAGGAGTTTGCCGGTCGACCCTTCGTCTATTGCGAGCAAGTTCGGGATGCCGTGCTGACGGGATGCGAATTCATGACGATGGTTCGTGATCACACCCACAAGCTCGTGCACTTCTTGGATGAACCCGAGGGGCAATTGTTTGACCTTGTGGCCGATCCGGACGAACTTCGAAACCTGTGGAACGATGCATCTGCCGAAGCCACCAAGCAGCGGTTGTTGAGTGAGCTTCGGGAATGGCGAATTCGCAGCGGAGTCCACACCAAGGATTGGTGTGCGGACCACCGCTGAGCTGCGATTTTCTCACAGCGAATCGGGATTGATCGGTCGAAACGCATCCTGAACGCCCCGTGCAAACGCGGGCCGTTGTTTGATAGAACGAGGGAGTACGTGTTTCGCTTTTCCTCGGAGTGACCGATGCGAATTCTTTCGTTCTCTATTCTCGTGTTGGCGGCCCTCGCGCCGGTCTTCGGACAAGACACGCCCAAAGTTTCCGGAATCGATCAATCGTTATTCAGTAAATCGACCCTTCCGGGTGACAACTTCTACCTCTACGCCAACGAAAAGTGGCTCGAGCAAACGGAGATCCCCGCCGACAAATCGAACTACGGCATCTTCACCGTGCTCGACGACCAGACCCGCGTTCAGGTACGCGAGTTGATCGAAGCCGCATCACGCTCCGAAGCCGAACCGGGGACACCGGCCCAGAAAGTGGGCGATCTCTACAACAGCGTGCTTGATACGTTCCGTCGCAACAAGGAAGGGATCGCACCCATCAAAGAGTTGCTCGACGCGATCAAAGCGGTGCAATCGCGCACCGATCTCGCGAGAACCATCGGCATGTTGCGACGATCGGGTGTCGGAGCTCCCGTCGTCCCTTACGTGAACGTCGACGCTCGCAAGAGCGACCAGTACGCGGTCTATTTGACTCAAGCCGGTATTACACTTCCCGATCGCGACTACTACTTGGAGGACGACGAACGGTACACCAAATTGCGTGAAGAGCTGGTCGTCTACGTGGCCGACATGCTCAAAGCGGTCGGACACGAGAACTCCGAATCGGCAGCCAAACGCATTGTCGAAATCGAGACCGAGATCGCCAAATTGCATTGGACGAAGACGGAAAATCGCGACCCTGTCAAAACGTACAACAAGTTCACGCCGGCCGAACTGGACCAAATGCTCGGCGGTTGGAAGTGGTTCGACTATGCCGAGTCCGCCGGAATGACGGACGTCAAAGCCGTTGTCGTTCGGCAGCCGTCGTTTGTCGAAGGATTCTCGGCACTCGTCGAGGACGTGTCGGTTGAGGAATGGAAAGACTATTTCCTGTACCACACGATCGACGGATTCGCGTCAGCGCTCAGTGAGCCACTCGAAAAACGTCACTTCGATTTTCACGACACGGCCGTCTCGGGCGTCGAAGAACAGCAACCGATGTGGAAACGCGGCGTCGGCGTCACCGGTAGTCTCCTCGGAGAAGTCGTTGGTCAGTTGTACGTCGAAGAACACTTTCGTCCCGTCGCCAAACAGCGGATGAACCAGCTCGTCGCTAATTTGAAACGGGCTTTCAAAGAACGGATCAAAACACGCGACTGGATGGGCGAGGGCACCAAGAAGCAAGCACTCGAAAAACTGTCCAAGTTCACCACAAAGATCGGCTATCCCGATGAGTGGAAGGACTACGACAAACTCCAGATCACCGATGGTCCCCTCGCCGAGCACATGATCGCCGCCGCGAGGTTTGAGTACCAACGGGACCTCGACAAGCTGGGTGGGCCCATCGATCGAAACGAGTGGCACATGACGCCACAAACGATCAACGCCTACTACAACCCGACCATGAACGAGATCGTTTTCCCCGCCGCGATCCTACAACCTCCATTCTTCAATCTGGCCGCGGATGATGCCGTGAACTACGGCGGTATCGGAGCCGTGATCGGTCACGAACTCAGTCACGGATTCGATGACAAAGGCAGCAAGTTCGACGGGGACGGCAACTTGCGGATGTGGTGGACCGACGAAGATCGCACAGAGTTTGAGAAACGCGCGAGTGGACTCGTTGATCAATACGATCAATTCGAGCCGGTCTCCGGTAACTTCGTCAATGGAAAGTTCACGCTCGGTGAGAATATCGGTGATCTTGGTGGGCTCGCCGTTGCCTATGCTGCGTATCGTCTCTCCCTCGGCGGCGAGGAGGCTCCCGTGATCGATGGCCTGACCGGCGATCAGCGGTTCTTTCTGGGGTGGGCCCAGATTTGGCGTCGACTCTACCGCGAGCAAGAGCTGCTCAAGCGGTTGATCCACGAACAGGGATAGTGGGCCGGGGCCTTTCGAAGATCCAGGGTTTCT
>JBCBOT010000093.1:0-24196 GCA_039821165.1 Planctomycetota bacterium
CGGATGGATCAACGAGCAAACGCTCTGCTAAGCGTACCAAAATCGGCACTCCATGATCGCGGATCCGAATGGAACGCTGATCCATACTCACTCGAGCCGGTCGCTGATCAATGTCTGATCTGAGCGATTGGTAAAAAGTAAGGGGTTTACTGAGATCGGCAAAATCAGAGTTGCTCAAAGCACTCTGGGGGCTCAGCCTCGTTGACGATCGCATCCTTGAGCTGACGCGCATGTTTGCACTGTCCGCGAAACTCAAAGCCACGACACGAGCAGACGATATCGGAACCGATGACTTCCAACTCGTAGAAAGTGCCCGATTTGCTGCCGGCCACTCGAAACCTTTTGGTCTTGATCGGTTCGATCGCCTTTGCGAGCGCGCGGAGGGATGCCAATCGTGCCTGCTTCGGTTTGTGCAGCGGGTCCTTCTTGGCGAGGATGCTTTCGCCATCGTTTTCGGACCAGAACTCGAATGTTTTTGCAACGAGGGAATCGAGCCGGCTGTCCGAGACGTCGTGGTCAAACGCGTTCAGAGTGTCTTCCAATTCACTGAGCACGTTGCCTCCCCCATCCAATGGTGAATCGGTAGTTTCGCCATCGACGACAGTTCGAATCATGTCACTCTTGGTTTTGAGGACGACGCCAATGAACTCGTCGATACTTTTTGATGCAATGAAGTAGTAGACATTGACCGGGTGCTTCTGACCGATCCGGTACGCTCGGTCCTCAGCCTGCCAATGATTGGCAGGCACCCAATCAAGGTCATTGAAAATCATGTGGCGAGCGGCGGTCAGATTGATACCGACTCCACCGGCAATCAACGTGGCGAAAAAAACTCGAACATCATCGCGAGTTTGAAAGTCATCGATTGCTTGCTGTCGATCGTCCGCGGAAGTTCCACCTGTCATCCAGCGAACACCGTACTCTTCGAAGGCGTCATAGTGCGTTTCGACGAGTTCTTGGAAGCAGGAAAAGATGACGACCTTCTCGCCCTGATCGAGGATGCCCCTCGCGAATTCCAGCGTGTGCGAAAACTTTGCTCCGGCGATGGACGACCTGATGGGCTGCAGTCTCGCCAGCAGTTTTTGACGTGAGATCGGCGGCAGTCGACTCGCTTGGTCGCCTTCTGTTGCGTGGTTCGACGTCCGCTTTAAAAGTGTTGCCACAACACGGCGCGTACCTCTGCGAGCGGTCTCGATGGGCACGTCCACGGTAAGCCAGGTGCGCATCTTGCCCGGTAAGTCCAACACTTCGTCCTTGGTACGCCGAAGCAGCGTGCCGTCGAGTTGCAAGGTGAGTTCGTCGAGATTGCTCGCCCCTTTTGTGTCCCACCCGAACTCACCTTTCTTGGCGTCACAGTAGCGTCGTGCAAATCCCAAAAAACTTTTGCCGAGCGGATGTTCGACCAACTGCAGGAGTGGAAAGAGATCGCTCGGTCGGTTGGTCATCGGCGTACCGGTCAAGCAATGGACGACCGGAGACTCGGTCGACTCGATCAGCTTGCGAGTGGCTTTGCTTCGTTGGGTTCGATGGTTCTTCAAGTAGTGAGCCTCGTCACAAATGAAGCCCCGAAACCGAATCTGGCAAAGGCCGTCCAGGTGTTTCTTGACGATGTCGTAGTTGAGAATCAGCCAACCTCGAAACCCTTTCGCGGGAACAGACGACTTGCCGGAGAGGATCGCGACCGTCTGTGGCGTGTCAAAAGCGAGGCGGATTTCACGTTCCCAATTCCGTTTCACCGACGCCGGGCAGATGATGAGCCACGGCCCATCCGGTTCGGCCTGTTTCATGGCAACGAGCGACTGGCGGGTTTTGCCCAACCCCATATCGTCCGCAAGGATCGCCCGACGTCTGGCGAGAAGAAATGCCACTCCATCCACTTGGTGTGGATACAAGCCGATTGCGAGCTCTTTTGCCTTGGAGAGTGAATGGTTGCTGTCGTGTTCCGACTGTCGACTGGACATGGCTGTTTCGGACGCGCTACGGCTCTCCGGCAAAGCCTTGTGTTTGGAGGTGCTTTCGAATGGTTGCGATCATACCTTTGCCCACTCCCTTGATTTCAGCGAGTTGTCCCGTGTCTAAGGCAACCTTCAGTGCCCCGAGACCATCGATGCCGTGGTCTTGAAACAGAACGCGTGCGGTTTTTGCGCCGAGCCGGGGAATCTTCGTGAGTTCCAACACGCTACGTGGCGGCGGCGTGAAGAATTCGTCGCCCTCGTCCATCTTGCGGCAGGTCCCGGTCTCGAGCAACTCCAACAGGATTTGCTCAATGATCTCCGAGACTCCCGGAAGACTCTTTAAACGGCCCTCGTCTCTCATCGCCAAGACCGACTCGGGATGACGCGAAAGGGTGTGAGCCAATCGCGGATACCGAGCGGCATGGGACTCTTCGTAGTTGCCGATGACGAGAAAGTCGTACAATTCTTTGAGCTTCTCGGCGATTGCATCGTTACATCGCCAACGTGTGCGGCCCTTCTGATCGGTGTAGGTTTCGTCCATGCGGATGGCTTATTCGGAACGCGAATCACTCTTGACGGCTGACGGAATGAATTCTGAACGTGCGTGGCTAGCGTTTGCCACGTTTGTTTGAATCACCTGGTTCGTTTTCCCCCCAATCAATCGGGTCGGCTTGGCCGCCCATCCAGAAGATGTTGTGGAGATCGCTTGGACGGGCCGTCAGCTTGGCGGCGAATCGAACTGCGGCGGAACGTGGTCGATCAGGCTTGTTGGCGGTTTCGACAGCGATGTCGCGGATCGCGGTGGCACGCCAATAGGGACAGTCCGACCACACGAGTGAACCACCGCCATTGGGCGTGTTTCCGCGGATGCGTTCAATTGTGGAACGGTAGATTGCAGCTGACTTGGCAAAAATCACTTGGCCGTCCACAGTCGGATCGGTCGCACCCGCGATGACGATGTCTGAGATGGTGGTGCCCGCATACGATTCGAACTTCAAGTCGCGTTCAATGGGATCCTTGGGTTTTCCGAGCAGCTTCCAGGAGTCTTCGCGGCCGTAGAACTCCAAAATCCGTCGACAACGTCTTCCGTACATCTCTCGTCCCGGCATTCCACCGTAGCCGCAGTTCTCGGACCAGGATCGGAAGATGCAACACTGGATCCCGACATCGGCGCCCTCGATGGAGTACGGCGCGATGCTGGATGACATGAGGTCGACGCAACGAATCGCGATCTCGCCGCCGTGAATCCTCCCACCGTCGAATAGGATTCTTGCGTGCTTGCCCTGTGGCCTCGCCGTGCCTTCGAACACAAATCCGACGCGTGATTGAACGTGGAAAGAAGCAGCACGGGCATCGACGGTGAGTACGCCGGAGAGTCGTGGGAAATCCGCGGTGCCGTTGTGGGATGAGACTTTGATCGGGCGTTCGATGTCGTAGCGGCCGCCGAGCGTCACCACGGCGGCGCCGGTTTGATTCGCCTGCTCGATGCCTGCGCGGAGTTCACGCACGAGCTCTGTCGAGGTGTCAGCGTGACTGATTGTCGAGAACAGGAGTGCGACGACGGCGATGAGCCATCGAGTGGGGCCGGCCATTGAATTTGCTCCGCGTTAGGGCGATTGCTTTTCCGTTGGGTTGCCGCAGTGTTCCGCGAGGAGTTGAAGGCAACTGTTGACGCGGGGAACCCGCGAGATTCTAGCGAACGTGTGCGTCACAATTGTGTCTGCCAAGCGGAAGTTGCGGGTGAAGACAATCCGTGCTTCGCTGGCTAAACTTCTTTCCGGGTCGCGATCGGCGCCGGCCCCGGGTGGGCGTTACGTGGTGAGTTTATGTTCCGTCACTATCAATCGCTGCCTGCCCAGGTTTGGATTCTCTGCCTGGGTAGCTTCATCAATCGTGCCGGCTCATTTGTGCTGGTCTTTCTCACGATCTATGCGAGCGAAAAGCTGGGGTTCGATGTTGCTTTTGCAACGACTTGTCTCGGCGCTGTCGGTTTTGGATCGATCGTCGGCTCAATGGCAGGCGGCCAACTCGCCGATCACTGGGGACGCAAGCCAGTGATGTTGACGGCGTTGTTCGGTGGTGGTGCATTATTGCTGCTGCTCTCGACCCAAACGGATCGTTGGCTGTTTCTCTTGAACATCGCGTCGTTTGCGATGGTCGCGGAGATGTACCGGCCCGCCGCATCGGCAATGATCGGCGACTTGGTGACGACTGAACGGCGACCGCACGCGTTCGCGTTGATGTACATCTCGATCAACCTGGGCTTCGCGGTCGCGCCTCCATTGGGCGGCTGGATCGCCAAGTACGACTACTCGTTGCTGTTTCTTGGCGATGCAATGACGACGGCAATTTATGGAGGCGTGATCTTTCTGCTCGTTCGAGAAACCGTACCGAAGTCGGATTCGGACGAAGCGGAAAGTCGGCAAGTCGGATTGATCGAGGCTCTCGGTCATATCCGTCGAGACCCGACGTTCCTTTCATTCTGCGTGTCGACATTCTTGCTGGGAATCGTATTCACACAAGGATTCTCGACGCTCCCATTGTTCATGAAGCAAGCGGGCTTCTCGAATGTCGAACTCGGGATGCTTCTGTCAATCAACGGCGTGATGATTGTGGTGCTGCAGCTACCGCTGACGCATTGGCTGCAACGCTTCAACGCGATGGCGATGTTAATGATCGGAGGAACCTTGATTGGGATCGGTTTCGGGTTGACCGCAGTCGCCGTCAGTGCAGCCGTCCTTGCGCTGACGATCGTGGTCTGGACGTTGGGCGAGATCATTCAGGCCCCGCTTCAGCAATCGATCGTCACCGACATGGCCCCGCCGAAATTGAGGGCGCGTTACCTCGGAACCTACACCATGAGTTTTGCGTGCGCGCTCACCGTCGGGGCGCCATTCGGGGGACGATTGTTGAGTGAGTACGGTCCAGCGGTGCTATGGTCGGTGATGTTTGGTATCGCGGCGATGGCGATCGCGACCTACTCCGCCATTTTCCGACGAGTGACCCTCAGATTGGCAATGGCGGACGGCGAAGATTGAGGTGCGAGAAGGTGCGTGGCGTAAGTCACTCGCCGGCGGATTCATCGATGATGAACTCCGCGATCTCGCCCTCGAGGTACGGCTTGAGGCTTTCGCTGAGTAAGTAGGCCCATCCGCCCTCGCAGCTTTCGCGTGTGAATGCGGGGTCGTCGTCGGGAAAGGCCTCGAGAATTTCGTTCGTGAGTCTTAGCCGGCTTCCCTGTTCGTCCGCCTTGATTTCCCAAGTCACCCGCCCGCGCCCGGGAAGTCCGTCGTAGCTCCAGCCGTACACGATGCGTTCATTGGCTTTGACGCCGCTGATCTCCCAACGGTGCGTGTACTGCTTGTCGCCCAGCTCGACCACAAACGTGGTTTCGAATCCATCCAGGGGCTGAAATTCTTGCATCTCTTCAAAGAACCAATCCCGCATTTCTGCCGGATCCGTGACGGCACTCCAGAGCCGGTCGGGGGGGACCGCATAGGTTTCTTCAACGACAATGGGTGGATCGGATGGGTCCATGGAGTTCGTGCAAACCAGTAAGAGAATCGTGGCGGGTCGCCGACGGCAGTGTAACGTAGGAACACAGTGGACGCCGCGAACGGCCACTGGTGGGGTGAGGTGTGTCTCGATTCACGGTGTTAGCCTATCCACACTTCTGTTTGTTCGGCCGCCGATGGATCGGCCTCTTTTCCTTCTCATGCCCGGGTGAGTGCGATGAAGCGTCGCCGTCTAAAGATTGAATCCTGCGAGCGTCGTGTTTTATTAGCCGCACAATTAGAAGCCGCGACAACTGAAGACGCGGCCCAGTGGTGGATGGATCGCGATGAGGTGCAGGGTCCGGTTCGCGAACTCACCGATCTCGCCATTTCGCCAGAGCTTTCGCCGATTCGCGCCCAGGAGTTCCGGTTGCTTTCGTTGAATCGGCCGGCTCTGGAACAAGAGCTGGATCGGAGCTTCGGCTCGGCCGACCAAGTGAGCACCGTCCCCGTCCCGCGTCCCGATGGCTCGGTGGAGCTTTTTGAGGTCCGCCCCAACGGTGTCATGTCGGCGGGTCTGCAGGAACAGTTTCCGGAGATCCGAACCTTTACCGGCGTGAGTGCCAACGGTGATCGTTTGTACGGAGACCTGACACCGAGTGGCTTTCACGCGATGGTGTTGTCGAACGACGGCAACTATTTCGTCGACCCGTTTTACTACGTCGACGATCGACTTTACGCCAGTTACTTCGTGGAAGGCGAGTTTCTAAATCCTCAAAAGAACGTTCTGCCTCCAACAACATTTGATCTGCCGAAGTCGACCGAAGAAGCGCTTCAAGCAGCGAGCGGTCTTCTCAACGCCGACGAGTCGAGTGCCGAAGGCGAGGACACCGGCGGTAACGGAGAGGATAACGTGAACGACCCGGCCGACGAGACTCCGCGGACGGGCACCGTGTTGCGAACCTATCGACTCGCGGTTGCGGCGACGGGCGAATACACGACGTTCCATGGCGGAACCGTTGCGGCAGGACAGGCAGCGATCGTCACGGCGGTCAATCGCGTCACGGGAATCTATGAAACGGAGTTGTCGATCAGCTTCGAAATCGTCCCGAACAATGAGTTGCTCGTCTATACGAACGGAGGCACGGACCCGTACACGAACAACAACGGGGTCGCGATGCTGGCCGAGAACCAAACGAATGTCGACAACATCATCGGCGCAGCGAACTATGACATTGGCCATGTCTTCTCAACGGGCGGTGGTGGCATCGCGTCATTGGGTTCCGTGGGGATCAACAACTTCAAAGCACGTGGTGTGACTGGATTGCCATCTCCGATCAACGACGTCTTCTACGTTGATTTTGTCGCCCACGAGATGGGGCACCAATTCGGCGGCAACCATACCTTTAACGGTGACAGTGGTTCATGCTCGGGCGGTAACCGCAACGGCTCCACCGCCTATGAACCGGGGAGCGGTTCGACGATCCAGGCGTACGCGGGTATCTGTGGCAATGACAACCTGCAAAACAACAGCGATCCCTTTTTTCATTCGGTCAGCCTGGATGAAATGCTCAACCATGTCGACAACCGGATTCCGCTTGTCGGCATCCGAACCGCGACAGGCAACAACATCCCTGAGGTCGATGGCGGACTGGACTACACGATTCCTGCCCAGACTCCGTTTGAATTGACGGCGACGGGGAGCGACGCCGATGGCGACACCGTCACCTACAGTTGGGAACAACGCGACCTCGGACCGCAAGCCGACGTCAACGCGGGTGATGACGGACAAGGCCCCTTGTTCCGTTTTTGGGACCCGACCGAGTCTCCGACGCGGACCTTTCCGCGACTGTCTGACTTGCTCGTGAATACAACGGTGATTGGTGAAACCCTACCGACGACCAATCGATCCCTGAACTTTCGCGTGACGGCGCGCGATAGTCGCGCCGGTGGCGGCGGTGTTGCCACCGACGACATTCGACTGACGGTCATCGATACCGGGCAGCCGTTTGCAATTACCAGTCCGAACATGGCCGTGGATTGGCCGGCCCTATCGACCCAGACCGTGACTTGGAACGTCTCCGGGACGGATGCCGGTGCGATCGATGCCGACTTCGTCAACATTCTGCTGTCGACCGATGGCGGCAATAACTTCGATATCACGCTTGCGTCTGCCGTGCCAAACGACGGCTCACACGAGCTTGTTGTGCCGGAACAGTTGACGACCACGGCGCGCGTCAAAGTGATCCCGACGGACAACGTTTTCTTCGATATTTCGAACACCAATTTCACCATCAGCGAAGCTCAATTCACGATGGACTTTGGGGATGCTCCTTCCCCGTACCCCGTCCTCGCATCCGATAACGGTCCCCGTCACACCACGGGAGGTCCCGTGCTCGGTCAACTCGTCGACACCGAGTCCGATGGGCAACCGAGTGTGGGTGCGACAGGGGACGGAGCGGACGAAGACGGCCTCGCAATCCCCGCTCCATTGGTGGTCGGCCAGAACGGCGAACTCACGGTGACCGCCTCGACGGCAGGTGAGTTGGATTTGTTTATCGATTTCGATGGTGACGGCGTGTTCGGCAACACGGCGGCCGAGATCATGAGCCAGACCCTTGCGGCGGGAGACAATACGGTTTCAATCGCGATTCCGGCCGATGCGGTCGAAAACACCTTCGCGCGGTTGCGGATCAGCAGCGCGGGCGGACTTGGTCCGACCGGGCCTGCCAACGATGGCGAGGTTGAGGATCACGCGATTTCGATTTTCCAATCCGCGCCCGAGTTGGATTACGGCGATGCACTCGGTTACGGCAGTTTGACATCGAACGACGGAGCTCGGCACGTCGCCATGGGGCCGACACTCGGACTCGCGCGGGATGCCGAGGAACCGACGTCACTCGATGCAACAGCCACGAGCGATGGCCGCGACGACGACGGCGTGGTGTTTACCGAACTGCTTCTGCCGGGTGAATCGAATCGCATCGAAGTCAGCGCGAGTGCCGCCGGTGTGCTGGACTTCTTCGTCGACTTCGACGGCGACGGAACGTTCGGCAACGTAGCCGACGAAGTTTTCTCTCAAGCTGTTGTGGCCGGCACCCAAGACGTCGTCTTCGATGTGCCCGCGACCGCTCAAACCGGAACCACCTACGCACGTTTCCGTCTCTCGACCAACGGTGGAGTCGGCCCGACAGGACTTGCTCCAGACGGTGAGGTGGAAGACTACCAGGTTGTGGTGGCCGCCCCCGAACGCGGTGAAGTCCTGCTCGAAAATTTTGACTTCGGAACCGCGCCCGCGCTACCTTTCGGTTGGACGACGACCACCGACCCCGAAGAGTGGACCACGGTCAGCGATCAGTTCGACACGAGTCCCAACAGCGTCTTTGCTCCGGACACCGATGTTGTGACCGACATCCGGCTCGACTCTCCCAGTATCCCGATCGAAGTCACGGACACCCTCGTGCGGTTCCAAAACTTCTTCAACACCGAGGCGACCTTTGATGGAGGTGTCTTGGAGATTTCGGTCAATAATGGACCGTTTGATGACATCCTCGACGCCGGCGGGACGTTCGTCACCGGAGGTTACAACAGCACCATCGACACTCGCTTCGGCAGCCCGATCGCAGGACGCGGTGCGTGGAGCGGCAACAGTGGCTCGTTTATCGAAACGGTCGTTCAACTTCCCAACAGCATGGTCGGTAGCGATGTCACTCTGCGTTGGCGGATGGCGACCGACTCCTCCGTCGATGCGACGGGTTGGTGGATCGATACCATCAGCCACGACGCCCGCGTCTTGGAACTCGACTACGGCGATGCCCTCGGTGCGAACTTCCCAACGCTGGCACAGGATGACGGCGCCGCTCACTTGATCGAGACGCTTCGGTTGGGTGCCGAGTTGGATGCGGAGTTTGATGGAATACCGAATGCGAATGCGGATGGCGACGACCTCGACGCCACCGACGACGAAGACGGCGTGCTGTTCGATGTCGAACTCAGCCCCGGCAGCAACGATGTGGTCGTCAATGCGAGTGACACCGGAATCGTCAATATCTGGATCGACGTGGATGGAGATGCCGCGTGGGATTCCGCCGAAGACCACGTCCTCAAAGATGTTCCGGTTGCAGCGGGAGACAACATTCTGTCATTCGATCTGCCACCGACGCTGGCCGTCGGCACCACCCCCGCGCGGGTTCGACTGAGCAATCAAGCTGGATTGGCACCCGGTGGATTTGCCGGTGACGGAGAGGTCGAAGACCATCTGGTGAGTCTGGCGAACAATCCGCCGGTCACCGTGGAGAACATTTCGGTCAACGATGGCGAAGTACAGCGGAGCTCCGTCACCAGCGTCGAAGTCACGTTCTCCGGAATCGCGACCGCTTCGCCCGCCGCCTTCGCGGTGACGAATCGTGTCGACGCTTCCGCTGTGGGAACCGATGTCCAATTTTCCGAGGTCGATGGCAAGACCATTGCGACAATCACGTTCTTGGACGGCGCCAACGTCGTCACGCGGCCCTCGGGCAACTCGCTCATCGACGGGAACTTCCAACTCACGATTGACGCCAACGCGATCAACGAACTGGAAAACAGCGTCGACTTCGGGACGGTCGCGGCGGATCTGTTCTATCGCTTCTACGGCGACAGCGACGGTGACCGAGACACCGACGGTCAAGACTATGGTCGATTCGCTGGAGCCCTCTTCAAACCGCCGACCGACCCGGACTTCGATCCGATGTTCGATTTCGACGGGGACGATGATATCGATGGCCAAGACTATGGGCAGTTTTCCTCGCGGCTGTTCGACGATTTGCCATTCGCCTAACGGACGTCGTCGATCCTTTGCGAGCGCGCAAAATAAAACGAGCCCGAGGATAAACCTCGGGCTCGTCGATGTTCTCTAGTATCGCCGCATAGGAGCGGCCTCGCTCCGACTCAGCGGACGCGAGCACCGCGGCGTGTCAGCAAGACTTCAACGCACTCGCCACAGGGGAACTTGTAGGTCAAGATTTTGCGACCGAACAGTCCTTTCTTCCAACCGACGAGGCAAGGCGTTTGGCACTTGCAGCAAGCCGGCAAGCATGCGGTCACGCTGTACTTGCAGCAAGGATCGCAAGGGTCGACGACGCACCAAGTCACCGAAACCGGTGGCGGAGGAGCGGGGCAGCAGGTGACTTCGCAGCAATCATGGTGCGCCGAAACGGTGCTCGGTGTTGCGGCCAGTGCGCACACAGTCGCAACCGCGAACAGAATTCTCTTTGCAAACATTTGGTTACTCCAGTTGTTGATCTTCTACAGATGGCTGCAGCCATCTGCGCAGCACTTCGGCCAACGCTAGGTCGTGCCTTCCCGGAATCAAATGGACGACGAATACCTTTTTCAGTCGCAAGGGATCCGCCCTCGAATGTCGACCGAATCTGCGGATAGGAGACGTCACTCCGTTGTGACGTGCCCGACAGAATCGTCAGCCGCGGCATCCAAGCTACCAGAACGCCCCATGCGGACAACCGTTAAGAACCCTTCAATCCGACAATCTGTTTGACAGCAAACACGGGACGGCTGAACCACTCTCACAACGACGGCTCGAGACGCGGAGTCACGCCTCCGCAACCGCTTCGCTGGCGGCCGTCGGCGAAGGCGTTTGGGTGTAGAGGTAGATCAGCGACAGGACTGAAACGGTAAAGACGCAGACGCTGACCCACTGCGAAATCGTCAGAGTTGTATTGAACTGGCCGCCCTCGTCGACGCGGACCCACTCAAGTCCGAAACGGACGACCGCGTATCCCGCGAAGCCGATCGCCAACAGCGCGCCGTCCCGAGTCATGAATCGTGAGATTAACAACAGCAGCGCACTCAATGCCAGCGCGCTGAGACTGCTGATGGGTTGTGCCGCGCGAACGGGCAGGGCTCGATCAGGTAATTCGTCGGGCGTAAACACATAGTCTTTGCCAGAGACACGGATTCGCCAGCCCGGAGCGATCTCCTCTTCGGGCAAACTGGGATCGGCGGCCTGAAAGGGCGCGTTATCGAACCTGCCGTCCTCGTACCAGTCGCCGACTTGTATGCCGTTTTGAGCCGCGACGCTGCCCGCGGAGACTTCCGTGATTCGCCCGGACTCGGGATCAAGACGCAGACCCAATAACTCCCCGCTCGCCAGTTGCTCGTTGTAGACGGCAGTGATCGGTGGAAAACGAAGCGCCGCCCATCCTTCTTCGCACCGCCCGCCGTAACAACAGCCATTCATCAGGCAGCCGATACGCCCGAAGAAGACGCCGATGAAGACACACGGAATGATCGCGTCTCCGAATCGAAGCACGGGGATCTGCTTTCGCTTGGCGAACCACCAGAACGCGATGAAGCCGCCGATCATCGAACCGTAAACCACCAACCCACCTTCGTTGAAGGCAATGATGTTGCGAATGGTTTGACCGAGCGAGGGCGCACGGAAATTGTCGAAGTACTGGAACACAAAAAAGGCGCGTGCGCCCGCGATCCCGCTGATGAGCAGAATCGGTGCTAACGAGAGCACCCAGTCAGGGTCCATTCCGGCGCGTCGCACTCGATACGTTGCCACACCGACCGCGGTCGCGATTGCGACGACGAGCATGACGCCGTAGCCGCGGATGGCCATTCCGACGGCGCGGCCGTCCACGTTGGCGAGTTCGATCTGCGGCAACACAAACACGACCGCGGCCATCGCGATCAGCCACAACGTGCCCTCGCTCCACAGCCAATCAGTGAGCGTCGTCGGCGCCTCGTCGGCGTCTGTCGTGGGCGGGGTCTTCGGCGAACGCAATTGCATCACACCTCGAATCACGACCCCCACGATCAGCGCCCCGAAGAGCCAGCCGATACCGAAGACCGGTATCGAGGCGATTTCGTGCGGGATCAGCAGAAGGGTACGTTGCATGGTGGCCGCCATCGCCAAGTTAGAATCGAGCCGAAACCAGCGTTTCGGGGCACGCGTCGGGCCGCGATTGGACTAGACCGCCGCCTTCCATCTTTTCTACGCTCCGCGACACGATGGCGTCCAGATCGCTCCGGATCCGTCCGCGTGCGGTCAAATGCCGCCCTTTTCGTCCCGCCCGTCCCGCTGCAAGATTTTAGCGATGAAGACGTTCGATCGGTCACGCCTTTTTTCGTGTAGCGCCGTGTTGGCAATCTCGCTCGTCGCAACCTTGGTGTTCTCAATCGGGAGAGTCCAAGCGCGAACCTTTCGCGTCGAGATCGAAGTTCGCGACACCGAAGGCGGCGAAGTCGCGAGACACGTTGTCCTCTTCAAAGACAACATCATCTACGATTTTGCTCTTTCGGCACCACACGATGTGACGGTCATCGACCCCGAACGGGTGACGCTGATTTCACGTCGGGACCAGATCAAGACCAGCGTTCCGAATGACCTGCTGGTTCAAGCCACGGCTCGAGCACGCGTCGAAGCCAATTCAAAGGGGCAAGCCGAAGCGATCGGACTGGCAGCTGAGCCCACTCGAGACGGTGAAACTTACACGCTCGCATTCGATCACGGTGGGGGTCGGTATAGCTACGAGGCCCAAACGACCAAGCCTCCGCATGCCGATCAGGCCGCACGGTTCGCCGAATTCAGCGACTGGATGTGCCGCATCAATCTCGTTCGCCGCATGGGACCGTTGCCCCCCTTCGCTCGCATGAAGTTGACACGCACGATTGCCGCCGACGGTGTGATCCCACAGGAGGTCGCGTTGGAATGCGCGTCCGAACAACTGTCGCGAACATTCATCTCGCGTTACACGTTTTCGGACGAGCTGAGCGAAGCCGACGATCGTCGAGTCGCCGAAATCGAATCGTGGCTTCAACGGTACCGCGAAATCCCTTTCGAGGAATTCCCTCGCTGACGCGGACGCGATCTCACGTCGCGTGCATGATGGCTTTAAGCGGCCGCTCGGTCGCTGATCGTTGTCGCTCGCAAGACGCCCGAGTCGGTATCGAAACCGGGCAGCGCTTCGAGATCAATCATCCGTGCGACGCCGGCGAGTTCCGATCGGTAACGCAGTGTTCCGAGCATTTCAGCGACGGAGCTCGCACCGAACAGCCCTTCACGGATCAATGAGGTCACGCGAAGCGGCTCCGCATCTGGAAGGATCGTGTCCCGAATCGCTGCGAGTCGCTTGCCACGCTCTTCACTCGATGCAGTGCCGAACTCTGGTCGTCGGGTACGATGCAAGATCGACTGTGGAGCGATTGCCGTCTCCCACCCCGCGAACTGGAGAAGACACCCAAACGCGTAACCGACTTCCATCTCATCGACGATGGCCGCTGCCACAGACCCCAAGAGTCCCCCCAGGATTCGTCGTCGATAAAGGACCGCGTCGAGAAAGCCTCCGCCGATTGAATCGTTGTCATCACGGACCGTCTTGCCGAGCAGGCCAGGTGTATCCTTCCAGCCGGCGATCTGCCGCCGTCCATCGACGTTGATCACTGCGGGAACAACGGAGGCAATGTGGCTTCGCTCAAACGGTTCAAGCGCCTCGGAAATCCAGTCCGAGTCGGCGACCAATCCGGGAGCGAGAATATGAACGAATTGAGACCGGGTTGCCTCGAAACCGTCACGTATCAGGTCCACCAAATTGGACGAGCGAGCGACCGCGAATTTGACCTCGTCGCCTAACTCAAAAGGGTCGGTGTACGTGCCATTGTGGGCCACCACGACCTCACATCCGGCCGGTTGATGTTCCAACACGCTAACGAGCGTTTCCTCGAACGCGGCGTCGTCGCCCTGAAAGGGAACGAGGATCGAGACACGTGGAATTCGCGTTTTCTTCGGCACTGGCCCACTCCGTCAGGCGACACCCGCGATGTGCGGGTCAGCATTCGAATGGAGCGTCTGCCGTTGGAAGTGGCGACGCCTCCGAGATTGAGACGGAGTGACCGCTCCGTCAGGACGTTCATCGGTTTTCGTGTTGCGACGCCCGACCGAAGCCGATCCAGTTTCGAATCAGTTCCGACGCGAGCGGCCAAACGAGACGCAAAATCGGCAAGGCTTACCAACGGTCTTTAATCGCATCAAAAACCGTCGCCATTCGGTGGGTAAATCCCCTCACACAGAAACTACTTGAGTTTCACTCGGCATAGAAAACTGTCGGCGGTGATGTAAAGCGTCTTCTGCTCCGAATCGAATCCGCAGTTGCTGGTCCGGCCTCCGGTGATGATCCGACCGAGAAGCTTGCCGGCCGGTGTCATCACGTAGATGCCGCCGGGGCCGCTGCCGAAGATCGTCCCGTCCTTTGCGACGGCAAGCCCGTCCGGCAAGCCGGGATAGTCCTTCATCGCTGCCTTGGCATCGTGCAGCTGTTTGCCTTCTGCCAGCGACCCATCGTTGTTGATCGGGAAGGACATCCAAATCGGACGGTCGGGATCACTCTGAGCGACGTAGAGGGTTTTCTCGTCCGGCGAGAGACCGATGCCGTTTGGCCGTGTCATGGCCTTGGTAAGAAGCGTGAGTTTGCCATCGTTGCCCAAACGGTAGACACCACAGAAGTCGAGCTCGCGCCGGGGGTCCTCGGCGCGTTCCGGCAAACCGTAAATCGGATCGGTGAAGTACAGGTTTCCTTGGGAGTCGAAGGTCAAGTCGTTGGGACTGTTTAGACGCGCGCCCTGATAAGAATCGACGAGCGTACGCTTGCCTCCCCCGCGGGTCAGGACAGAAACGCGTCGATCACCGTGTTCGCACATGGTCAATCGTCCTTGGGCGTCGAGCGTCAACCCGTTGCTCCCCGGCTCGAGTCCGTAGTAGGTGGTGCCCGTGTAACCGCTCGGCTTCATGAACAGTTCAATGCCTTTGGCGGCCGACCATCGGTAGATGCTGTTTCGCGGGATGTCGGAAAACAGCAGGTGGCCGCCTTCGTCATCGCTGACCCAAACGGGTCCTTCGGTCCAAGTGAATCCGCCTGCCAAGACTTCGATCTTGGTTTCGGTATCCACGAAGGCTTCCATCTCGGGAGCGAGGACTTCGACGTGGCCGAGAGTGGCGGGGGTCTGCGCCGTTGCGAATGCGGCGGTGATGACGAGGGTGGAAAAGCAGAGGGAGCGCAACAAGTTTCTCATCAAAACGATTCTCAGAAGGAGGGAGGGCCGGCGGAGCGGACGCCTCGGTCTCCTTCTCGAACTCGCTGAAAACGCTCGACCGGAGGCGTGCCGCTATTCGGCTTCCTTCAGTGTATCTAAATCGTTTTCGGCTTTGCGTATTTGCGCACGGGGTTTTTCGGCAACGGTCCCGGGGACGAGCCAGAGTCCGGTCCAATTTTCCTCGATAAGCCGCATCAGTTCGGTATTGTCGATCGCCTCGACTTCCAACAAGCGTTGGGTGATCGCTTCGAGGACTTCTCGCCGCTGCGTGAGGATTTCCTTGGTCTGGACCAGTGCGTCTTCCACGATTCGGGAGACCTCTTTGTCAATCATTTTTGCGGTCTCTTCGCCGAAGGAGACCGAGTGTCCTTGACCACCGCCGCCGGCCAGAAACGGAGAGGTTGTGGCGCGACGATAGTTGATGCGTCCGAGCCGACTCATGCCGTAGTCCATCACCATGCTGCGGGCGATTTCGGTGCAGCGTTCCAAGTCGTTTTGGGCACCGGTGCTGATATCGCGAAGCACCATTTCCTCGGCGAGTGTTCCGGCAAGCAACACTTTCATTCGACTCTCGAGCTCGTACTTGGTCATCAAGTAACGCTCGGATTCCGGTCGCTGCATGGTGTAACCGAGCGCGGCAAAACCGCGTGGAATGATGCTGACTTTGTGGACGGGGTCGGTATTGGGAAGCGCGGCGGCGACGAGAGCGTGTGCGGCTTCGTGATAGGCGACGCGAATCTTCTCGTCTTCGTTCATGACGCGATTCTTCTTTTCGAGTCCCGCGGTGACTCGATCCACCGCTTCATCGAACTCGGTCGTTCCGACAGACGACTTGTCGGCCCGCGCCGCGAGCAGCGCAGCTTCGTTGACGAGGTTGGCCAAGTCGGCGCCAACGAACCCGCTGGTGATGGATGCGATGTGTCGCAAATCAACTTCGTCGGCGAGCTTGACGCTGCGGACATGGACTTTGAGGATCGCTTCACGTCCCGCAACATCGGGGCGATCGACCAACACCTGTCGATCGAAACGTCCCGGACGCAGCAGAGCAGGATCCAGTGTTTCGGGACGGTTGGTAGCGGCGACCACGATCACGCCGTTGTTGGAATCAAATCCATCCATCTCGACGAGCAACGCATTGAGCGTTTGTTCGCGTTCGTCATGACCGCCGACGACCGACCCTGAGCGGCTCTTTCCGAGAGCGTCGAGCTCGTCGATAAAGATGATGCAGGGCGCGCGACTGGTGGCTTGCTGGAACATGTCGCGGACTCGGGCGGCACCGACACCGACAAACATTTCCACAAAGTCACTACCGGAGAGGCTGAAGAACGGTACCCCCGCTTCTCCCGCGATCGCTTTGGCGAGCAATGTCTTTCCGGTCCCGGGCGGCCCAACGAGCAAGACACCTTTGGGAATCCGACCTCCGAGAGCCTGGTACTTTTCGCTGTTCTTGAGAAAGTCGACCACCTCGCGCACTTCTTCGACGGCTTCATCGATCCCGGCGGCGTCTTCGAAGGTGATCGACAGCTCTTCTTGACCGTGCAGCTTTCCTCGGCTTCGGGAAAAGGACATTGGTGACCCGACGCCGCCGATTCGTCGCAACATGAAAATGCCGATCCCGACGATGGCCAGCAACATGACGATTTCGAACCAGTGGTCGGAGAACCATCGGTTGGGCCGATCGTTGTCCCAAACGACGCCGGAGTCGCGGACCAGTTTGTCGAACCGTGCGTCTTGAGTTTCATTTCGCACGCGGACGGTGCGAAACGCAACTTCCTTGGGAACGTTGTCCTGCTTCGCGGCGTTCTTCCCGCCTTTGCCGAGCGAGCGGTACTTCACGACGCCGGTGATCTCGTCATCGCCGAGCAACACCATTTGCAGTTCCGAGAACTCGAGTTGCTCGTCCTTGTCGGTGGGCGAGGTCACGATGATCTTCGCAACCTTGTCTTTCGCCTCCGCCGACACATCCTGCTTCAGTGTGGCGTGTGCCTGTAACAATCGTGTCAGATCGGGGTACCGCAAGTCCTCAGGGCTGGTTCGATAGAGCAATGCACTGAAAACCACGAGCACGATGACGGCAATCATCACGAACCACACGCCACCCCCACGAGCATCTTGAGGACGGTTTTCGCGGGGCTCCAGGTCTCGGTTGTGGTCGGGCCTACGATCGCTCATGTGTACTCGGTGTTTTCGAAACTCGGGGTGACGGCCGTGATCGTTCGACGGCTGTCGTCACGATGATTGGGCATTGTTTTGATGAACAGCAGCCCGGGCAACCCGCGGGTAAACTGGTCGCGGTGTCGGTCGGGTCGTAACAATCGGTCCGATCGTCCATGATACCCCGGCCTGAGCCTTGACTTTGCGCCCACAGGACTCCCCTACGTGTCTTCCCCCGCCCCCTCGCTGCGCCGCGTTTCTGTGCTCGGTGCAACCGGCAGCATCGGGACGGCGACCATTGACGTCGTCTCGCACCTCGCCTCCGTCGATTCCGAGTGCCGCTGGCAACTTCAAGCCGTTTCGGGACACCGCAACTTAGAGGCTTTGGAGAAGATTCACGCGGAAGCCTCCCCCAAGTCCGTCATTTTTTCGGAGCCCGACGCGATCGATCGTAAAGATGCCGAGCGTCGCTTCAGCGGTCGGACACTTGGATTCGGTCCCGACGCCCTCGTGGAAGCCGCGTCGGACCCCGAGGTCGATATTGTCGTGGCGTCGATCGTCGGGCGGGCGGGCTTGGAAAGCACGATTGCCGCCGTCGAATCCGGAAAACAGGTCGCTCTCGCAAACAAAGAAACACTGGTCGTCGCCGGCGGGTTAGTTCGAAGCTTGCAAACCTCCGCCGGTGCCGAGCTACTCCCCGTCGACAGCGAACACTCGGCCATCTGGCAGTGCCTCGCAGGGGCCGCGGGCAAAGTCCGCAAGCTGATTCTGACAGCCAGTGGCGGGCCGTTCCGACAGGCGACACGCGACGAAATGGCCGCCGCGACGCCCGAGTCGGCACTCGCCCACCCGACGTGGCAAATGGGCCGAAAAATCACCATCGATTCGGCGACGATGATGAATAAAGCCCTGGAAGTCATCGAGGCTCGCTGGCTTTTCGACATCCCCAGCGATCAGATCGAAGTCGTGATCCACCCCCAATCGATTATCCATTCGATGGTCGAGTTCGAAGACGGCTCGGTGCTAGCCCAGCTCAGCCCGCCGGACATGCGGTTGCCCATTCAATATGCTCTGACCTACCCCCGCAGGCTGCCCTGTCCGGCGCCGGTCTTTGACCGGTCACGGAAGTGGGATCTCAGCCTTGAACCGGCCGACCTCGAACGTTTCCCGGCTTTGGAGCTAGGCTTTGAAGTCGCGAGGGTCGGGGGAACCGCCGGCGCGGTGGTGAATGCGGCCAATGAAGTCGCGGTCGGTCTATTCTTGGACGGACAAATCAGGTTTACTGAGATCGTCGAGTTGTGTCGAAAAACCCTCGAAAACCATGACTTTGAGGAGTCCCCGAGTCTGACGCGGCTGCTCGAATTGGACCAATGGGCTCGGCAAGAAGCGGCCCGCGGCGCAAGCAAACTCGTGTGAAATTCGTTCGTTCCACCCCACACCTTCCATGCTATTCGACCATCTGCAACTCCTCGCTGATTCCGAACCGAGCATGCTGACCGAGTTCGGCGGCTCCGTCCTGTTGTGGGCCCGGGTCGCTCTCGGAATCGGATTGGTCATCTTCGTCCACGAACTGGGCCACTTCGTCGCCGCCAAGACGTTCGGCGTGAAGTGCGAAAAGTTCTACGTCGGCTTTGATCCCCCGATCAAGATCGGCCCCATCAAGCTGCCGAGTTCGCTGGGTAAGTTTCAATACGGCGAAACGGAGTATGGGATCGGCGTGATTCCACTCGGTGGCTACGTCAAGATGCTCGGGCAAGACGATGACCCGCGCCGGTTTCGCGAGGAGTCCGCGCGGGCACGCGGAGAGACCGCGGAAGACGAAGCCGAAGGTGACGACGCATTCGAAGACGCGGACGTCCAAGCGGAGAACCCGCCGGCGGACTATGAACTCGATCCACGGAGCTTTCCCGCCAAGCCGGTTTGGCAACGAATGATCATCATGAGCGCCGGCGTGTTCATGAATCTGATCACGGGTGCCATGTTCGCGATGATCGCCTACTTCTACGGCGTCCCGTACATGCCAGCCGTCGTCGGTGGTGCGTCGGCGGGAGGTCCCGCGTGGCAAGCCGGCATGCAACCTGGCGGCCAGATCATCGCGGTCGACAGTGTTGATGACGAGCAAATGCATTTTCGTGAGATGCGATCCGCGATCATCCATGCTGGACTCGAAGACCCCGAGCGGCCTGTCCCCGTCCTGGTTGCCTATGGCGATCAACAAACCGAATACAACCTGCCGACAACGCCGATCCCGGGATCGAAAAAGATCCCCATGATCGGGATTTTGATGGCACAAACGCTGACGCTTTCCAACCGCGATCATTCCGTCACAGCGAGCGTCGCTGAAGGGGTGCTCCTCGACGAACACAAAGGCGCGGAGATCGTTTCTTACGACGGCATCGAGGTAGACGCCGAAGCGACCGTTCCCGCCACCGCGTTCCTGGACTATCTGCACACGAATCCAACGAAGCCAGTCGATATAAGGCTTCGGAAAGTCGACGAGGAAACGCAGGAGGTCTCAACCTACGACGTCACGTTACCACCGCAGCCGACCCATTCGATCGGCTTGCACCTCGCCGTTGGAAGGGTCACGGCGCTCATTGCGGGTGGACCAGCGGAGAAAGCCGGGCTCGAAGTCGACGACACCATCGAGTCGGTGGAGGGACTTGAAACGCTCGACGTTCAGAGTCTGCTCCTGCACCTGTCTCGCCGCGAGCCGGTGAAGCTCAAGATCCGTCGTGAGGAAGAAACGCTCGACATCGACATCACGCCGAACGACTTTAAGCAGACCTTTTCGCCCGAATCCACGCTCGGCGGACAAGCCGCATTCAATGCCTACGGTTTCGCGTTCGACGTCTTGGATGTCGTCGGCGTGTTTGACAAGGCATGCCTCGTCGAAGGCGAAGCATTGGAACCCGGTGACATCCTCAAAGAGATCAAACTACTGCCCTCCAACGAGCTGCCCGAGGACTTCGCGGACACCTACGAAGACGAACTCGAAAAGCTCACCGAAGGTTGGACGTTCGACGAAGAAAAACCGGCGGGACTGCTCCTTCAGAACCTGCAGCTCATGCCTGAGGGAACACGTTTCAAGCTGCTCGCCAAACGTGCCGAAACCGGTGTGATCAAAGAGACCATTCTTGAAGTCAAGAAAGACCCCAGTCGCGTCCGGTTCGATCGTGGCTTGCTGTTCGCGCCACTCGAACGTGTGCAAATCGCCGACAGCGTCGGCGAGGCGGCTGCCCTCGGCCTTCGAGAAAGCGGTCGTCGATTCAGCGATGTTCTTCGGTTTTTAAAGATGGCTGTGACCGGGCGTGTGAGCACTCAGCACGTCGGCGGTCCGATCCGCATTTTTCAGGTGGCCGGTTCCGAAGCCGAGCAGGGCATTTCAAAACAGCTCCTGTTCCTGACGCTGTTGAGCATGAACCTCGCGATCCTGAACTTCCTTCCGATCCCCGTGCTCGACGGTGGTCACATGATGTTCTTGTTCGCCGAGCTGGTCATGGGGCGACGTGTGAACGAAGAAGTCGAAATGCGTTTGACGCTGATCGGCGGCATCATGCTGCTGGGCCTGATGGTATTCGTTGTCTTCAACGACATCATCAACTTCTAACCCGCGACGTCCATCGCTCTCATTTGCTCGAGCTCGCGGGATCATCCGCGAGCAACTCCTCCACGTGGATCGCAACACAATCCGTCAAGGCATTCGGGTTGTATCCGCCCTCGAGCGTACTGACGAGCTTGCCTTCGCAGTGTTGTCTCGCGACCGCCAAAACGCTTCGAGTGAGGTGCCGAAAGTCGTTCGTCTCCAACTGGAGAGAACCGATCGGATCGTCTTTGTGGGAATCGAATCCGGCACTGAGCAGGATCAATTGCGGTTTGAGTCGATTTGCGATTTCCTCAAGCGCCTGCTCAAACCGGTCGAGCTGGGTTTGGCGAGCGGTGCCGTAGTCGATCGGAACATTCCGGGTGGTTCCCAGTCCGTCACCCGATCCGGTTTCGCCTGCTTCGCCGGTGAATGGATAAAATGGCACGCGATGCATCGACAAGAAACCGACAGCGGCGCTGTCGTAGAAGGTGTCCTGCGTGCCGTTCCCGTGATGCACATCGAAATCCACGATCAGGACTCGATCGAGTCCGACATCTTGTCGCGCAAACTCGGCCGCAACGGCGATGTGATTGAACAAACAAAACCCCATCGCTCGGTCGGGTAACGCATGGTGACCGGGGGGACGCACCAGGCAGAACGCGGTTTTATCTTCACCAGCAAGCACCCGTCGGGTGGCATCGACGACCGCCCCACTCGCGCGTCGGGCGACATCGTGAGAAACGGGACTGACGACCGTGTCCGGATCCAGCCGTCCGCCACCATCGGCGGCAAAGGTCTGAACGTGCCGGACGTAAGCTGCATCGTGCACGCGGGTCAGTTGGACATCGGTCGCGTTTTCCCAGTCGACGCGTTTGCAAGTATCGAATGGCTTCTCGGAATCCCCGATTTGCTCCAGCAAACGATCAATCCGTCGGGCGTTCTCTGGATGTTGACCCGTTTCATGCGTTTGGAACACATCGTCGGCGTACAGCAGCGTCATGATCTTGAACTCGTTGTGGGGAATTCGCCTGGGCGATGCTATATTGACGAGGGCGTGAACGAGAGAAAAGTCCTGATCGCGACGACAACTCTACCGCTTCACCGACACTGGACTGTTGCCCGAATCGATTAGAACACTGCATGAGTGAGGAAGATCAAGACGACGCCGTGTTGGAAGTGGCCGTGCCGCCCGAGTTGCGTGCACGCCTCGAGCAAGAGCCGAGTAAGGTTCTCGCCGCAGCCTTTTCGGAACATCGCGACTCGTTTTGGTACCTCATCAAGTTTCGTATTGATCGACGGCTGATCCAACGCGTCGATCCCGAAGATGTTCTGCAAGAAGCCTTTCTGAGCGCTTCCGACCGCATCGAGCACTTTCTCTCTGCCGGTAAGTACACGCTGTTTTCGTGGCTCCGAATGATCGTCGTCCAGACGTTGGTCGACGTTCATCGTAGGCACCTCGGCACCGAGAAACGTTCGGCCGAACGCGAGATCCGTTTGGGCAACGCTTCGGTTCGCTATCCGCAAACGACATCGTTCTCGATCGCGGGACAAATCGCAGCCGCACAAACATCGCCCAGTGGCGTCGCAGTTAGAGGCGAAGCGTTGGACACATTGGATCAATTGATCGGAACACTTTCGGAGCAGGATCAAGAGATGATCGCGATGCGGCATTTCGAGAACCTCTCCAACAAACAAGCTGCCGAAGTGTTGTCGATCAGCGTGACCGCCGCGAGCAATCGTTACATCCGAGCGTTGGAACGACTCAAGGCCGTGCTTGAGAGCGCGGGCGTCGGGCTTCCACAATGAGCAACAGCACGGAGCCGCGCGACGAGGGCGTGGACCCTCGATTGAAAGCCCTCGCGCCGGTGATGAACCTTTTGAATCAAGCCCGCGACGCTGCCACTCCCACCACATCCCGCAAACAGCATCTCGAAATCCAGCCGCCGAACAAACTCGGCGACTTCGAGCTGCTGTTTCCGATCGGAAAAGGTGGCATGGGGGTCGTCTACGAAGCACGCCAACGATCGCTTGACCGTATCGTCGCCATTAAAGTGCTCCCCAAATCGGTGCTGCCTGAAACGCTCGTTGCAACGACCGTCGAACCGACAAGTCAGAAAAACTTGGTTCAGCGGTTTCACGTCGAGGCTCGCGCCGCGGCGAGGTTGCATCATTCAAACATCGTGCCCGTGTTCGGTTTCGGTGAGGCTGAAGGCTTCTACTACTTTGTGATGCAACGGATCCACGGTGTGACCCTTGCACGCTGGATCGAAGAGCGTTTTCGAGCAGACGCATCGCAGGCGATCGACGTCAAAGCACTCGAACAGACCGTTGCGAGTCTCGGCCGACAAGCCGCATCGGGTTTGGCTTACGCCCATGCGGAAGGAATCCTTCATCGCGATATCAAACCCGCCAACCTGTTGATCGACGAAGATGAACAATTGCAAATTGCCGACTTCGGAGTCGCCCGAATCGATGACAGCGAAGCATTGACGCGGACGAGCGACGTTGTTGGCACGCTCCGCTACATGGCTCCCGAGCAATTCAGCGGAGACAGTCGCGCCGAAAGCGATGTCTACTCACTCGGTGTGACGCTCTACGAGATGGTAAGCGGAAAGCCCGCCATGGACGATGCCTCCATGCGTCAGGCGCTCCTGCTGCAAAAGAAACCGAGTGGGCCGGCAGCCTTGAGTAAGCTGCAACCGCGGATGTCCGTCGACCTGCGAACGATCATCGAAAAGGCGATGGCCCCCGAATTGAGCCATCGCTATTCGTCCGCGCAATCACTCGCGGACGATCTGGGTCGCTTTCTCGACGGCCGTCCGATTCTCGCGCGACGAATGCCCTGGTGGGAACGTTCACGACGCTGGATACGCCAGAATCAACTGGTGTCCGCGCTCGCGGCACTGTTGTTT
>JBCBOT010000094.1:0-24161 GCA_039821165.1 Planctomycetota bacterium
AGTTCTTCGATCACGCGACCGAGTTGAATATTGATGATGCGAATCACGTTGTCACTGCCCGCGACGGCGAGGTAGTCGCCATCCAGAACCGTGACGGAAAACAGCTTGCCGCCGGTCACCTGAATCCTGCGGACTTCGGTTTGCGATTTGGTATCGAAAAGGACAACGTTGCCGTCTTCTCCGGCGCTGATGAGCAGATTCGAATCGCGAACGAATTCGAGTGCCTGCACGCGTCCGTAATGGATTTTGAAGAACGTGACGTCACCAGTGGTGCGATCGAATAGATGCAAATCACCGTTGCGCCCCGCCACCGCGAGGAACTTTCCATCATCACGATAAGCGACGGCACGCAAGTCCGAGCAATCGCACTCGAGCTTCGGACGTCGGTTGGCTTCACCACGACCGATCAGGTAGACCTCCCGTGAAAAGCCGACGGCCGCCATCTCATCGCTCTTCGGCGCGAATCGGACACACGCGAGAACCGGTGTTCCCGACATCTTTTGTTGAATCTCGAAGTCGCGGTCCCGTGCCCAAAGAATGAGCGTTCCGTCGTTGCCGGCCGAAACCAACCGCTTTCCCGACGGGTCGAATCGAAGTGTGCGGATCAAATCCTCATGACCGCGCAGGGTCTTGACGACACGCAGCGGCCCGTTGGCTGAGAGGATGCGGATCGCATGATCATCTCCGGCGACGGCGACAAAATCCCCACGAGGGTCCGAGGCGATGGCGCGAATGATGGTGCGATCAAAGTCCGCGCTAATCGGCTTGAGTTCCAAACGTTGATTTGCGATCGGACGCACGACACGCTGAACGGCACCGCGAGTCGCAATGGACGCAGGTTCATCGGCGACCACATCGTAGGCGATGAGGCCACCGAGCGCGACCGCCAACGCCGACCGTCGAGTGATCGTCGTCTGTTCGGAGTATGGAAGGCTGGACGGGAACATAGTGTTCATCCCAAGGGGAACGTGACGTTTCAGCCGCGTGAAACTGACGGGTTTCACGGTGGCGCGGTCGATTCCACTTCTGGTTATCGGCGGCCTTCGCCGTCCGTCATGATTGGATCAATCGGAAATCTTTGGGGGATCGGCGACTTCGTGAGCCAAGACTGTGCCGTGCGGGCATGGGCCGCGGGGTACTGTCAAAACGATTGGGGGCAAAACAATCCGAGAGCGACGAGCGGGAGGACGTCAAAAAGCCATCCGCGTCGTTGCGCAGAACCTTCCTCGGTCGTTCGGCCTCATCGTCACGCCCCGATCGCCCGGGCGCGTCTCCCTGCCCCCATCGTCTCGCCCCCATCGTCTCGCCCCCATCGTCTCGCCCCCATCGTCTCGCCCCCATCGTCTTGCCCCATCGTCTTGCCCCCATCGTCTTGCCCCCATCGTCTTGCCCCCATCGTCTTGCCCCCATCGCCTTGCCCCCATCGCCAGCCTCACTGCATTTTGCACCTCCGAACTTGAACCACTCTCAACAACTCGCACTGTGGCTCCCCTCCCCGAGTGCGACAGTCACTCCTCACGGTGTCGCGTTTCGCGGGGCGTGAAACTGCTCTTGACGTGAAATCGGCTGCCCGTGAAACTCCCAGACTCTCGTGAGCGAAGCATCTTCCGGTGGGCTCTCAATCAACGGCCACGGATTTGTTACGCTGCAATGGAGTGCGTGTGATCGAAATTTGCTCGAGTGGCTTTGGAAGCCCTGTGTCCGCCAGAGAGGCGGCACACGAGTCGACCGATCCGGATGGTTTCGCCCGACCTGCGCGGACACTTGTGTCCCGCCGGCCAAGCCTTGAGAGTCGCTTTGTCCAATCTAATGGACTTCGATCTGAAAGATCGTGTGCGCCAGGCCGTCGACCTTGTCGACGTGATCGGGGCGTCGCTGACGCTCGTACCAAAGGGCCGAATGCTCGCGGCACGCTGTCCTTGGCATGACGACCGTTCGCCTTCACTCACCGTCAACCGCGAACGTCAAACCTGGAAGTGCTGGGTGTGTGACATCGGTGGCGATGTTTTCAGTTTTGTGATGCGTCGTGAGGGCGTCGATTTTCCAACGGCGCTTCGCTTGCTGGCGGATCAAGCTGGAATCGAATACCAGGTCGGCCCCAAAGCCAAGCCGGGATCACCGAATGACAAAGCGACGCTACTCGCCGCCGTCAAATTGGTCTCCGACGCGTACTATCGCTGCCTGGAAGAGCAAGCATCGGATGACGCGAAGATCGCATTGGAATATCTCCACTCGCGTGGCTTTGATGATGAGCACCGCAAGCTCTTTCGGATCGGTTTTGCTCCCGACCAATGGGATTTTGCGACCGGCCTGCTGAGAAAGAACAAACACGGAAATGACATCGCCGTCGCCGCGGGGGTAGCCCAACCACGCCAAAGCGGAAACGGCGCCTATGACTTTTTCCGCGGCCGACTGATGTTCCCGATCCACGACATGCAGGACCGTCCGATCTCGATGGGTGGCCGCGTGTTACCGGCAATCGCAGAACGGCACGACGGAAACGTGGGCGGGAAGTACATCAACGGCCCGGAAACAAAATTGTTCCGCAAGTCGAAACAGCTTTACGGTCTGCAACTCGCGCGGGAAGCGATTCGCAAAGACGGACAAGCATTGGTGATGGAAGGCTACACCGATGTGATTGCAGCCCATCAAGCCGGAATCGAACCAGTCGTCGCTGTCCTCGGAACCGCTCTCGGAGACGCCCACGTCAAAGAACTGGGACGCTGGGCGAGTCGCGTCGTTTTGGTACTCGACGGTGACGAAGCCGGACAGCGCCGCGCCGACCAAGTCCTCGAACTCTTCGTCCGGGCCGACGCGGACCTGCGTGTGCTAACGCTTCCCGACGGCATGGACCCCGCCGATTACCTGGCTCAATTTGGACGCGAGTCGTTCCAACAATTGGTTTCCGACGCACCCGATGCATTGGAACACAAGCTGAACCAACTTTCCGCGGGTGTCGATATTGCTCGCGACACACACTTGGTCATGAAAGCGATCGATTCGATGACCGGATTGATGGCGAAATCGACCTCGATGGACCCACTTCGTCGGTCACAAGTGCTTCTTGCATTGAAGCGACGGTTTGGAATCGAAATCCATGATTTGGAAGACCGCCTTCTGAAGAAACAGGCGGAAGAACGCTCACGGACACAACGCGCGGCGCAGTATCAAACACGACCGCGGATCGCCTCTCCAAACCAAGTCGACCCGAACCAGTTGCTCGCCGAAGCTGTCGATGAATTCGACGCCTCGCCGATCGCGACGCCCCGACGCGAAGCGCCGGCTTACCACGCCGAACCGCTCGCGGGTTTTGATCTCAAGCTGTTTGAAATCCTTGTGGAGTCACCCGGGTTGGCCGCTCGCGCCGTCGAGATCATCGATCCCGATTGGCTTCACTCCATGACGGCAAAGATGCTGCTGTCCGCCTACCAGGAATTGGACTTAAGCGGTCGCGAGTTGGACGTCGAGTCTTTGCTTCTGCTGTTGGAAAATGACTTTTTGAAGAACGAAGTGGTCTCTTTGCAGTTTCGCGTTTCTCAGTCTGAGGGCAAAATTACGCAGACCGTGGAAGAACGTTTTCAAGCGTTGCTTGACCAGTTCCACCGTCGGCAAGAAGACGCAGAAAAGGAACGCCAAATCGCAAGGATCGAATCCTCGTCGTTGGACGAAGACGAGGAGATCGAACTGCTCAAACAACTCTTTGACGGCGAAAAGGATCGCCAACGCTTCGAGCGCTGAACGGAAACACCCGCATGCCCATGATGGGCGACCTAAACAGGAGGTTTGGAAGATGATTGTGATGGATCGAAAGCTCGCTGAACTCGTGCAACGCAGTCACGAAGAAGGATACCTCACCTATGAAGAGGTCAACGCCTATCTTCCCGACGAAGATTGCGGCCCCGAAAAGCTCAATCAACTGATCGCCGCGATCGAACGATTCGGGATCAAACTCGTCGACGGCGGACCGCACCTGGTCCGGACTCGCCGCCCCGAACCCAACGTTCGCGAAATGCGGTCTTTACGCGACGAATCCGAAGGCGCCGTCGGAGAGCAGCCGCGAGAGGAATTCTCCGGGAGTGAAGAACTCACGAGCGTCGAAATGCCCAAAGCGAGCGACGACCCGATTCGAATGTACCTCAGTCAAATGGCCGAAATTCCATTGCTGAGTCGAGACGAAGAGATCGCGTTGGCAAAGAAGATCGAGGTCACTCGCCGCCAATTCCGTCGCACCTTGCTCGAATCCGATTACGCCCTTCGTCATACCGTTGAAATGCTTCACCGCGTTCATAACGGCGAATTGCCTTTCGATCGCACGATCAAAGTCAGTTTGACCGAGCACCTGACGAAGGAACAAATCTCGGCTCGCATGCCGCACAACCTGCGAACGCTCGATGTGCTGATCGCGCAAAACAAAGAAGATTTCGAATTGCTCGCGCGGCGAAGCACTCCTCCCCGACTGAAAGCGGAAGTCCGTCGACGCTTCCTGTCGCGTCGTCACAAGTGCCTCGAGTTGGTCGAAGAACTCAGCCTTCGAAGTCGACGCGTCACCCCGATGCTCTCCCGCTTGGAAGAGTTTTCGCGTCGGATGAATTTCATTCGATCCCGACTCGCCGAACTCGGCAACGATGCGGTCAGCCGCGACGAAGCCGCCGACCTCAAACAGGAACTGCGCGAGTTGATGCTGCTCACCCAGGAGACACCGGAGAGTCTCCACAAACGAGTCACCAAGGCTCGCGAATACTTTGAACGTTTCGAAGCCACCAAACGAGAATTGAGCAGCGGCAACCTGCGACTCGTCGTTTCGATCGCGAAGAAGTACCGTAACCGCGGGCTCTCGTTCCTGGACTTGATCCAAGAAGGCAACACCGGGCTGATGCGTGCAGTCGACAAATACGAGTACCGCCGCGGATTCAAGTTCAGCACGTATGCGACCTGGTGGATTCGTCAAGCCATCACGCGCGCGATCGCGGACCAGGCGCGAACGATCCGCATTCCCGTTCACATGATCGATGTGCTCAGCAAACTCCGTCAGGCCCAGAAGAAGCTGACGCAACAGCTAAAACGCGAGCCTTCCTACGAAGAGATTTCGCGCGCCACCGAAGTCCCGCTCGAAGAAGTGCAACGTGTGATGGACATCGGACGTCATCCCGTCAGTCTCGACCGACCCGTCGGCGAAGGCGAAGACAGCAGTTTCGGCGAGTTCGTGGAAGACAACGATAGCCTGAATCCGGTCCACATGGCGTCTGGTGGGATCCTTCGCAGCAAGATCGACGACTTGCTGAAAACGCTGACATTCCGCGAACGTGAAATCATCCGACTCCGCTATGGATTGGTGGACGGATACAGCTACACGCTCGAAGAGTGTGGCCGGATCTTCAAGGTCACCCGCGAACGCGTTCGCCAGATCGAGGCGAAAGCCGTTGCCAAATTGCAAAGCCCGAGTCGGGCGGACCGGCTCGCAAGCTTTATCAAGGTCGCGGCATAAGTTTGCATTGGAAGTGCAAACAATCATTGGGCAGACGTTCGCTCGCCTGATGGTTGCTTGATTCGATCGCAGCGCCCGCGCGATTCCTGAGTCGTAGGACACATTCCGGTCAGTCTCACTGACCGTGATGACGGGAAGTGAACGTTTCGAACGTCGCATTGAGGATCGAAAGCCGTCACCGGGTCCGTCCGCGATGGCCCTTATGCGTCGCTCTACCAGACCTGGTCGCTTCGCTAGCGCTGTGCCCCACGGCCCAAATTCGGACCGTAGGTCGCCGCACACAGTGAGCCATGGGAAAAACGGGGCAAGACCATTTGGGGCAAAACCATTTCAGACCGAGCGGATGATTCTGCGGGGTGCCGTTTCATTGCAAGTCAATTGCCCAACGCGGCAGCCGCATCGTTGTTGCCGGCACGAGTTCCCAAGGCTCCCCAAACTCCATAGGGGCTTTCGAGAGCCGTCTGATTCCCGGCGTGGATACTTTCGCGGGACGGAGTCCCCGAATCGATGTAGTCGGTGATGAAAAGGACCGCGCCGTCCATCATCAAGATGTGACATCCGCCCGTGTGGAGGCTGGATGCAGAATAAACGCCCTCGAACTCACTATTCTTGATTGTGCACGAAGGACTGTTCGGGGGCAGCACCGTCGTCACGCCGCTGTACCGGATGTTGCCGTCCGCCCAGGACGTTCCACGAGTGTCCGACCAGAGGGGCACGCTGTTGCCGTAAAGCCTCGGTTGCATGGGGTCCGCAGCCGCAGTCTGGAGGCAGAGACTTGGGTCACTCACGACCGCAGTTGACTGATCCTGTGCGATGAATGCGCGGATCGACTGTGGTTCACCGGTGGTCGCCACCTCAGCTATCCCTATTGTGTTCGACAGACCGTCGAGACAATCGCTAAAGCGAAAGGTGACACGATTAGCAAACATTCCGCGGTGACTGACTTGCATGAGTAACGACGGCTTCCACTCCGCACGTTCATCGTCGGAGAGTGTGACCGCAATTTGTGCCTCGTAGTTGTTTCGTGGGCCAGACGCGTATGCATCGATGTCGCTGGGGCACCGGAAAACGGTGACTTCTTGGGCGAAAAAGGGGTACTCGTCGGAGTAGTACCAGGGGACGGGCCCCATCGCCGGAAACTCCGGATTGCTCTTACTCGGGTAGGGATTTGCGATTCCTTCCCAAACGGTTTGCTGCTCGACGAATGGCAAGAGCGCGGCCAACCCATTCAATCGATAGGCATTTCCATTCGCCTCCGTCGTTCCGCCAGTGCCACCGCATCCCATCGGCAGTCGCTTGTAGGACGCGTGGTAATTGTGAATTGCCAGTCCGATTTGCTTGAGATGATTTGAGCATTGCATCCGTCGCGCGGCCTCTCGCTGCGCGTTCAGTCGGGGCATCGCGATTGCGAAGACGACGCCGATCGAAAGACAGAGAACTGCAACGCATCCGCCGCCGATCACGAAGTGGGCCGGTTTCATCGCTCACCCCAAACCACGTGTTCCAGTTGGTCCCCTCCGACAGAAATTAGGTTAGCACAGCACAGCTGGCGCGGTGCACCACAGCTGCCGTTCCACATCTGTGGGCCGTAGAGCGCAGCGATAGCCAAGCTCCCGGGGTCTGCGTGTGCAATTGGCGACCGTTGAAAAGATGCGAGCGGCGAGGCGTTAGCCGCAGATTTGTCGAATCCTAGCCACCGGCGGTTAGCGCCACGCTGCTCACCGGATGTGCAATTCGTCTCTGTGCCGCTCAAGACGGCCTGGCATGAAGACACGACACAGAACGGACCGCGTCGCGTCGAAGACGCGTGAGCAGCGAGGCGTTAGCTGCCGATTCGTCGAATCCAGCCACCGGCGGCTAGCACGACGCCGCTCACAGGATGTGCAATTCGTCTCTGCGCGGCAGTGTTACCGCAGGCACTCGATTCGCCGGTTAACGATCGAACCACTTTTTGATCATGTGCACAGTCGCGGCGCGTCCCGCCCGGGCGATCGACGTGGTGAGCGGAATCTCTTTCGGGCAGACAGAAACACAGTTTTGGGCGTTACCGCATGCTTGGATTCCGCCAGGCTCCGTCAACGCATCCATTCGCTCGCCAGCCAACGCCTTGCCGGTCGGATGGTTGTTGAACAACATCGCCTGTGAGATAGCGTGCGGACCGACGAAGGTCTGATCGAAAGCCTCTTCCTCTCGCTTGGCGAATTCTTCGTCTGTCTCGCCTTCCTTCTGCGTCAACTCGATCTTGTTGTACTGCGGGCACGACTCGACACAGCAACCACAACTCATGCACTGACTGAGTGGATAGTTCTGTTCCTGAGTGGCGCGGAGCTGTCGCTCGCCGGGCCCCATGTTGTAATAGCTATCGACGGGCACCCATGCCTTGACTCGTTGCAGCCCGCGGAAGAGCCGCTGCCGGTCGACGATCAAATCGCGAACGACGGGAAACTTGGTCATCGGCTCGAGGACCAACTCGTCGGGATGCTCTTCCAGAAGCCGGTCGACCAACGCCGAGCAACTTTGCCGCACGCGACCGTTGATGACCATCGTGCACGAGCCGCAGACTTCTTCGAGGCAACCGCAGTCCCAAGAAACCGGCGACACCTTTTGACCGTCCGACGTTTTGGCCATCGCGGCGATGCGCTGGAGGACGCTGATGACGTTCAATTCGGGTTCGTAAGGCACGTTAAAAAGCTGCCAGTACGCTTCTTTCCCAGGAGCATCCTGTCGCTTGACACGGACCTTGATGAAGTCGGGCTTCAATTCAGATTTGTCGAAGGCGATCATCGTGACGTAACTGCTTAGAGGTTCTTAATGGTGACTAAACGCGACAGAAGTGGGGGTGTTTCAAGCGGTCGCCATGGCGGGTTTGTTTTCCTTCGCCTCGGCTCGTTCTTTCCAGACTTCCTCAATGATGTCAGCGCCGACCAAACCGTAAAGTCGCGGTCGTGGCGGGATCAGCGAGGTGTCGACGTCTTCGTAACTCAGCTTGGGCTGCATCGAGCTGTGGTCGTACTCGGCCACCGTGCTCTTGAGATACTTTTCGTTGTTGGCTTCAAACGCGTCGCACCATTCCTCGGCCTGGCGCCGACGCTCGGCGGGATCCTCGGCGGTGAGCGAAGGCTTTTCAAAGTCGGGTTTGAAGTGTGCCCCACGACATTCGTCACGCTGACGTGCTCCGTTGAGGATGCACTTTGCGATGGGGAACATGTCCTGCAGGGACTTTGCAAAGATCACATTCTGGTTGGACCAGCCGCCGGTATCGGAGAGGCTGACCTTCATCGCTCGCTCGTGTAACTCGTTGACCTTGCCGATCGTTTCATCGAGCTGATCGTTCCGCCGCACCACCGTCGCGGCACGCGTCATGAGGTCACCGAGTTCTTGGTGAATCAGGTAGGGATTCTCGTCACTGCCTGGGTTTCCGGTGAGCAAGTGGTCGTGACGCTCCTGCTGCTTCTTGACCGCGGATTCGAGTTCTGAAGCTTCGACGTCGGCGTGTCCCGAATCTTGCTTGCCGATGTAGTTCACCACAGAAGGCCCGGTGAAGAGCCCCGTGAAGATACACGACAGCAGCGAGTTGGCCCCCAGGCGGTTTGCGCCGTGATAGTGGTAGTCACATTCTCCGATGGCATACAAGCCTTCGATGTCGGTCATGTGATTGTTAGGAGCACCGGCTTCCAGACCACCCTCGGTCGTGCGAGTGTAGTCCGCCCACAGTCCGCCCATGCTGTAATGGACGGCGGGGAAGATACGCATCGGTTCGTCGCGTGGATCGACGCCCTGGAACTTCTCGTAGATCTCCAGGATGCCTCCGAGCTTCCGATCAAGCTCGGCGCGGGGGATGTGCGTCAGGTCGAGGTAGACGCACATTTTCTCACCATCGACACTCAAACCGTCGTTGACGCAGATGTCGAAGATTTCTCGCGTCGCGATGTCGCGTGGAACGAGGTTCCCGTATTCCGGGTAGCGTTCTTCCAGGAAGTAGTATCGCTCGCTGGCGGGGATATCCAGCGGCGCTCGGGTGTCTTGCCCCTTTCGCGGGACCCAGACGCGACCGCCTTCGCCGCGTGCAGATTCGCTCATCAGTCGCAACTTGTCGCTGCCCGGAATGGCTGTCGGGTGCACCTGAATGAACTCGCCGTTGGCGTAGCGTGCACCAGCCTGAAAGCAGCGGCTCGCGGCGCTGCCGGTGCAGAACACGCTCATCGTGCTGCGTCCGTAGACGAGACCGCAACCGCCGGTCGCGACAACAACCGCGTCGGCCGGGAAGGCGTGAATCTCCATCGATCGCATGTCCTGGGCGACGACGCCGCGGCACCGACCGGTTTCTTCTTGGATCGGAGCCAGGAAATCCCAGAACTCGAACTTGCGAACCTTGCCCTCGGCCTCGCGACGACGCACTTGCTCATCGAGTGCGTAGAGCAACTGCTGCCCGGTCGTGGCACCGGCAAACGCGGTTCGCTTGTAGAGCGTGCCGCCGAAACGGCGCCGGTCGATGAACCCTTCGCCGGTACGGTTAAAGGGAACGCCGAGTCGGTCCATCAGTTCGATGACCTTCGGCGCCCAGAAAGCCATCTCTTTGACCGGCGGCTGGTGATTGAGAAAGTCACCGCCGTAGACGGTGTCGTCGAAGTGTTTCCATTCTTCGTCGCCGAGCTGCTTGGTTTGGTCGTTGCAGCTGTTAATCCCTCCTTGGGCACAGACGCTGTGCGACCGTTTGACCGGCGTCAGGCTGATCAAATCGACCTGAACACCAAGCTCGGCCAATTTCATAGTCGAGGCGAGGCCCGCTAGACCGCCTCCGACGACGACAACACGTTGCTGTGACATAAATCGACCCTTCTAGTCCCTCGGACGATGTGATTAATTGTCTTGGTCTTCGCCGGAGCCCGCCTCGTCGACGTTCGCCTGATGATGATCGTCACCCTCGTGGTACCGCTTGTGCTCCATCGTGGGGATCATGCCGCTTTCCTTCGCATTTTCGTACATCCGGTTCTCGATCTTCCGCATCTCGACCACGTCGTCCTCGCTTGGGAAGACGGCCCCGGCCCACGCGCCTAGAGAAAGAACCGTTAAACCGATGCCCAGCGCCACGCATCCCCGCGTCGCTCTTTGCTGGGCAGTCGGAGAAATCCACAATCCCCAGGTGATGCCCGCCGTCCAGATTCCGTTGACGAAGTGGTAAACGCAGGCGAGGACACCCACCAGATAGATGGGAGGCCAAATCAGGCCGTAGCCGATATTCATCGCCGACGCGAGCGTGCTGCCCGCGTTGTACGGCCGGAACTGGGCGAGCCCGAGGTGACCGATCGAATCCACCCAAAACTCGGCGTGAAACCATCCGTGCAAGTGAAGAATGTGGAGGAACAGATACGCCAGGGCCATGAACCCGGTCCAGCGCTGCCAACTGTAGCGCCGATTGTTCGTGAAATCGTACTTGGAACTGTTCGTTCGCCCGGTCTTGGCGATCCAGACTCCCACGAGCGCGTGGAAAATCAGCGGCAGGAAGATAAAGCCCCATTCGATGAGGGGCAGCAACTTGCCGGGGGCATGGATCATGAAGACGGCCCACTGAAACGTCTCGACCCCGTTCAGCATGCTCGCGTTCGTCGCGAGGTGGATGCACATGTAGAGCCCCAGGGGCACGATCCCCGTCAGGGAATGCAACCGACGGATGGCGAACTCGTGTTTGAGGAAAAAACTGGTTTCGGTGGTGGCTTCGGACACGTCGTTTTGCCGGGATTGGATGGACGGCGGACACGCGGAACACACGCGGCCACCGTATTTCTGCTAAGGTCTGCGTGACACTGTAGGCTGCCGCGAAGCTCTCGACTAGATCGCTGTCGGCCGACCAAAAGGGTGTTCCCTCAAGAACATCAAGGCAGGCGGAAATGGAAAGTCGATGAGCATTTGGTGGATTGTCGCAATCGCCGTCGTAACGGTACTCACTTCGATCCTGATCTTCCGGCTTCACGCCTTCTTGACGCTGCTCTTGGCGGGAGTGCTCGCGGCGGCGTTAACCGGTGCAACGGCCTTGGAACAACACGCCGCGGCACAGGTTCGGACCGGCAAATGGACGCAGAAGGCGGCCGATGATTTTGTGGCAAGCAGTCCGGTTTCACGCGTCACGACCGCGTTTGGTGAGACCGCCGGAAAAATCGGAATTCTGATCGCGTTGGCGAGTGTCATCGGCGGCTTGCTGTCGGAGTCCGGCGCGGCGTCAGCGATCGTGAGTCGCATTCTTGCCTGGACGGGCCCCAAACGGTCTCCCGAGGCTCTCGCGATCAGTTCGTTCATCATCGGGATCCCCGTGTTTTTCGACACCGTCTTTTACCTGATGGTGCCGCTGGCACGGTCGCTACGCCGCGCGGTCGGCAAAAACTATGTGCTCTACATTCTCGCGATTCTCGCCGGCGGTTCGCTCGCACACTCACTGATCCCGCCGACCCCCGGCCCGCTGCAAGTCGCGGAGACCTTGGACCTCGATGTCGGCGTCGTGTTGATCGCCGGTCTCGTGATCGGCTCCATCAGCAGCGTGCTTTCGCTGGCCGCGGCGCGGATCATCAACGCCTTTGTCGAAGTGCCACTCCGCGAGGAAGACGACGGCGAGTCGACTACCGATGCAGGGCCGGCTTCTTCCGCGACAAACGAGCACGACGCCTCGATTCAGGGTGTGGACCAAGGAACGTCACCGGGCTTCTTCGAGGCGCTCCTACCGATCGGCGTCCCCGTCGTTCTGATCACCATCGGATCGGTGCTCTCGTATCTCGAACCCGAGTCCTCGACGCTCGTTCGCGTGCTGCTCACCCTCGGCAACAAAAACGTTGCCATCGGCGTCGGCCTGGCAATCGCGATGGGACTGCTGCGATTCGTGGACAAAGACCGCCGCAAGACGCTCGTCGGTCGCTCACTCGCCTCGGCCGGAAGCATCATCATGATCACCGCGGCCGGTGGCGCTTTCGGCGCGATGCTTCGCCAAGCCGGAATCGCCGGCGCGGTGGGCGACCTGGTGGACGCCGAAGCGGGGTTGCTCTTGCTGCCCGTTGCCTTCGGCGTCACGGTTGCGATTCGCACCCTCCAAGGCTCCGCGACCGTCGCGATGATCACGGCGGCGGGCGTGCTACAAGGCCTCGCGACTTCCGACGCCTTGCCTTTCCATCCGGTTTACCTCGCCATGGCAATCGGTGCGGGCAGCAAGCCTGTTTCCTGGATGACCGACAGCGCGTTCTGGGTAATCACGCGGATGACCGGTATGACAGAGGCCGAGGGGCTCAAAGTGATTTCACCGATGAGTACAGCGATGGGCCTTTCGGCACTGATCGTGACCATCGTTGTGGCCACCCTCTACCCTGCTACACCTCAGTGAACCGGTCGAGGTAGCCCCGGAGCGACGCATCTCATCCCACACCAGCGTGGCGCCACGTCTACAATGCCCGAAACTGGTAGACGCCACTGTTTGAATGCGTGAGGAAGCACGAGATGCGTGATTTACGAATCATCTGCACTGTCCTGTTGGGGGCTTGGACGGTCTTCGGATCGCCACTCGCGGCGCAAGAGACCGTCAAGGACAAGCGGCTTCAACCGCTGCGAAATCTGAACAGCTACTTTCCGTTCAAACAGGTCTCGATCGACGAGTGGCCACAACGTCGGGATGACATTCGTCGTCGAATTCTCGTCTCGCAAGGACTTTGGCCGATGCCCACCAAGGCCGACATGCGCCCGGTGATTCATGGCCGCGTCGAGCGTGAGGACTATGTCGTCGACCGCGTCTTTTTTGAATCCATCCCCGGACACTATGTGACGGGCAGTCTGTATCGCCCCAAGAAACAATCGGGGCCGGTTCCGGTGATCCTCTGCCCTCACGGTCATTGGTCCGACGGGCGCTTCTACGACGTCGGTGACGCCGGAATTCGCCAGGAACTTGCCATCGGTGCCGAACGATTTGCGATCGGCGGGCGTCATCCGATCCAAGCCCGCGCGGTGCAGTTGGCTCGCATGGGATGCCTCGTCTTTGTGTACGACATGACCGGCTACGCCGACTCGATTCAAATCGGTCACCGACCGGATGACTGGCGGCACCTCGATCGCCCCAAGGATTGGGGTTTCTTTAGCGCACAAGCCGAACTGCGTTTACAGAACATGATGGGACTGCAAACTTGGAATTCGATCCGCGCTCTCGATTTTGTGCTGGAGCTTCCCGATGTGGATCCAACCCGTGTCGGCGTCACCGGGGGGAGCGGCGGTGGGACTCAATCGATGATCCTGAGCGCGATCGACGATCGCATCACCGCATCGATGCCTTGCGTGATGGTTTCGACTTCGATGCAAGGCGGCTGCACGTGCGAAAACGCTCCGTATCTTCGAATCGATCAAGGCAACGTGGACATCGCCGCCGCCACCGCACCGCGGCCGCTCGGAATGACGGCCGCGGATGACTGGACGGTGGAACTCAAAGAGAAAGGATTTCCCGATCTGAAAAAGCTGTACCAGGACCTCGGACACAAGGATCGCCTGACCGCCGCCTTCAACGTGCAATTCACGCACAACTACAACCACGTGAATCGAACCGTCATGTATGGCTTCTTCAACCGACACTTCGGTCTTGGTTTCCAAGAACCAGTTTTGGAACGCGACTACAAGCCACTCTCGCGCGAAGAAGCCAGTGTGTGGACACAAGAACATCCGGCCCCCAGCGGCGACCATGTGGGTGACGCCCATGAAGTTCGGATCTTGCAACTCGCAACCCAGGATTCTAAGGAGCGAATTGCCTCGCTGATTCCAGATTCGACCGACGAGACGGATGAGTTTCAACGCATCGTCGGCGGGGCTTGGGAGACAATCCTGGGTCGCAGTCTCGCGGACGTCGGCGAGGTGACCTACAAAGAGCTTGGGCGGCGCACGGGCACGGAACATGACGCGGTTGTAGGAACCCTTGAGCATCAAGGCGAGTCGATCATCGTGATCAAGGTGCCCGCCAAGAAGACTCCCCGTGGAACAGTGGTTTGGTTGGCTGGCGGTGATGCGTTAGATGACACCTTGAACCCGACCGTCGTCAACTTGGCGAATTCAGGCTGGAACGTTCTCTCGTTGGGGCTTTTCCAGCCAGGTCAACAGCGACAACGGATGTGGTTTCAGCCCGGTGGCGATAGAGGCTGGCGCGTCTTCTCCGGCTACACCTACGGTTACAACCATCCACTGTTTGTGCGACGCGTTCACGATGTTCTAACCGCCATCGCACACGCCACCGCTGAGTCCGAGACTGTCCACCTGGTCGGGCTCGGGAAGCAGCAAGGCACAATCGTCGCAGCTGCTCGGACTCAGGCCGGAGACACGGTCGAGCGAACCTTCATCGACACCCAAGGGTTTGACTTTGCCACACTCACGCGGCAAGACCATCCGATGTTTGTGCCCGGCGCGGTGAAGTACCTCGGCGTTGAAGGTCTCGTCGCGTTAACCGCCAAACACACGCTCGATGTCGTGGGCGTCGCCCCGTCGATCCCGCGTCGTGTGGCGAGTGCAATCGGATCGAGCGATCGCGTCACGATGCATCAAGACTCAGCAGCGCTCATGCAAGCGATCGATGAACTGGCTGAGTGAACCTCGCCTCGGCATTCGCATCCGTGATGTGTCGAGCACGACTTCGTAGCAGGGCTCAGCAAGACGACCGGTTTAAAAAAAGAACGCCGGTGTCGGGGGGACCATCGGCGCTCAAGCTGTGTGAATGATTGCGGGCTCGCTTACTTCCGCTTGCGCCGCCGCATGATCAATGCCGTCCCTGCAAACGCAAGCATGGTCGCGGAACTCGGCTCGGGGATGGCTGTCGTTTGGAATGTGACCGTGTATCCCCAAACGTCGTCGAGCGCGGTCTCTTGAACCCAAAACGTGTAGCTGCCTTCGCCAAGCGGACCGCTGACTCCCTGACCGCCAAAGTCGTCGCCGGGCGGGATCGGATCAGTCAACAAATTCGAGCCGCTGTCGCCACTGCCGATCAACCGAGCGATCAATAACTGGGATGCGACACCATCGATTGTCGGGCCGTCATCAAAGCCGAGAAAGTGTCGGTCCCCATCGATGTTGATCATCATCGAATCGAGTTGCGTTCCCGCGCCGACTTGAAACGTGAAAATGTCTGCGTCTTCGGTCGACACGCCGATGTTGAAGATCAAACCCGTGACGGTACTCACGCCGATCGGCAACGCGCCCACGTCGGTCGGAGCCAGTCGGTCACCGCTGAGGTCACCGTCGCCGCCGTCTTCGTCGTGAAGGCTGGTGACGGTGGAGGCAACGAGCGTGGGGCTGAAAAGCACCAGTGCAAAAGCAACCAGCAATTTACGCGTCATGATCGATACTTTCGGAAGAGAAGATGAGGGCGAAACCGCATCTGAATATAGATGATGCCCCGTGCTCTGTCCGACGACCGTCACATGAAACGGCAAAAAAGCTCCGTCATCAAACGCTTCCCCTTCTTGCGGGGAGGTCTCAGAAGCGAGGCGATGGACGCTGCCAATTCAGTTGACCACTACTGGCGGTGCGATCACCGGGCACCAGGTCCGTTGACGGCAGCGAATTGAACCCATTCGCTGAGTCACGTGGGAAACTCGAGTTGATCGGTTGCCCCAACGGGACGCCGCCCGTGTTGGACTGAAAGTTGTTTGGATTAGGGCCCGCATTGGTCGAGAACTGCTGTCGCTGCTCCGGCGGAATGTAGCCCGCTGGGTAGGCGTTTCCGCCGAAGTTGTTCGGAGCGCCATAATTGTTCGGAGCACCGAAATTCGCGGGCGGAACATAACCGGGCGGACTCGGCGCCTGCGTCAGGTCGATCACCTGCATCCCGCCGGCGCGAACGGAAGACGGCGTAGCGTTTGTCCCCAATGGCGCGGCATTTCCCAACCCATTGCCGCCGAAGCCGCCGTTGAACGAAGCCCCCGGCGCGTTGTGGTCGGCTTGGCCGACCCATCCGGTTTGCCGAACCCCCGAGCCTGTTGGTGCGGCCGCCCCGAGAGAGTTCACGGCGCTCGGACCGTAGTTCGATGTCGGGGCGTACCCGGAATTCAGAGGAAGATTGCTGCTGAAGGAGCCATTGTCGATTGTCGTTGGCGGCGGCGGTACTCGCGTCGGAGCGCCGAAGGGACTGATCCCCGAGGTCTGCTGTACAGGTGAGAGCTGGGGCTGGAGCGGCGAAACCGGTGTGAGCGGCGACGCCTGTCCGAGCGGCGAAATCGGCACGCTGGTGGTGTTGCGGCACCCGATTGAGGCTGACAGCAAAAGTGCCATGCCAGCGGTCGCTAGAACAAATCGCGTTGGTCGGATAAGTCGCATTTCTTAGCTCGAAACGAAAAGTGAATCCTTCGACGCCGCCTTCGAAGCGAACGATGCTCGGACGTCCGTCGGGCTTTAACAAAACCGCGGATTTTGTCGAAAGAGCAGATAGTCGGTTTTCGGGCCGGCGTCGTCTTAGCCAGAAGCTACTCATTCGACAGTCTGTTGGTGTGTTCCTCCGATTCTCTGCGAGCAACGAATGTCGATCCGAAGGCGATGGTGGCGAAGTGTCCCGAACCGAGCTGAATCGGGACCGTTACGCGTTCAATTCGTCATCACAAGCATGCCCGTCGGCGGGGCGGAAACATTGCTGGTGAACATGATGCGGAAAATGGACTCGCAACATGTGATCCCCGAGGTCGCCTGTTTGAAGGAGCGAGGCCCACTCGGTGACGCGATCGCGGACGAGTTTCACGTCGACAGCGATTTAATCGGCGGCAAGTGGGATGTGCGCGTCGTCTGGAGGTTGGCCCGTTTGATGCGTTCGCGTCGAATCGATGCGGTGATCACCGTCGGTGCCGGCGACAAGATGTTCTGGGGTCGGCTCGCCGCTTTCTTTGCGGGAGTCCCGGTGATCGCGTCGGCATTGCACAGCACCGGTTGGCCGGACGGGGTCGGCAAACTCAATCGATTACTGACACCGATCACGGACGCATTCATTGCGGTTGCGGATTCACATGGCAAATTCTTGCACGAGTTCGAAAGGTTCCCCGAACACAAAGTCCACGTGATTCGCAACGGAGTCGATTGCGACCGTTTTGTGCCGAGCGAAACGAACCGGAGTGAAGTCCGCGCCGAACTCGGCTTGGCGGAAGACGCTCCACTCGCGGGACTGGTCGCTGCGCTGCGAAGCGAAAAGAATCACTCGATGCTGGTGCGAGCCGCCGCCGATCTGCGAGACCCCTTTCCTGACCTTCATTGGTTGGTCATCGGGGACGGGCCTGAACGACCCGTAATCGAGTCACTCATTAGCGAACTAAATCTCAATGACCGAGTACATTTGCTCGGCACTCGACATGACACACCGAGACTCGTCTCGGCGCTCGACGTGTTCACACTGTGTTCGCTCAACGAAGCGTCTCCCGTTTCGATTTTGGAGGCGCTCGCATGCGGCGTCCCCGTGGCGGCATCGGACGTCGGTTCAATCTCGGAATCAATCGTTCCCGGTGAGACCGGATTCTTGTTTCCCTCCGAAGACCTCGACGCAATGACGGCGGCCGTCTCAAAACTACTGACTTGCGAAAATCGGGATCAGATCGGTCGCCAAGGCCGCGAGCTCGTTCAGAGTACGGGCTCGCTCGAATCGATGGTGCGTGGCTATCAAAGTCTTGTCACCAATCAATACGACCGCGTTGCACGAACGTCGAAACCGTCAAGCATCACACGACCTGTGGGCACGCTTCGCGAAGCACGATCGGCCAAATAGTCACGCTGCTAAATTGCTCCGCAACTTGGGAGCCGAAGCGAGCAGAGTTTGGAAAGAGGCGGGCTGCAAGACGGCACAGGGCACACCAAACGCCGCAACTACATTTCGTCCGGAGCGTTGGCAACACTTGATTAGCGGCAAACGCGGGCGATTCTCAGTCGGTGATTCGTCGATTACGATGGTTGCTCGCGGGCGTGTGGATTCTGAACGCCTGGGTCGATCCGTTTTGATTCCGGCACATGGACCTGACCAGCAAATTCATCGTTCTACTTGCGAAGCTCTTCAGCGGATTCACCGTGCGCTGGGTCGATTGCCAGCCGGATACGTGCCAACGGATCTATTTCGCGAATCACACGAGCCACCTTGATGCGGTCGTCCTTTGGTCCGCACTGCCGCGCGAGCTGCGATCGATCACTCGGCCCGTCGCGGCGAAAGACTATTGGAGCAAGGGCTGGATCAAGCCTCACATGGCCGAAAGCTTCAACGCGTTGCTGATTGATCGCAAAGAGATCAAAGTCCACCGCAGTCCGATCGACATCATGTTGGAGGAGATGGGGGACATCTATTCCTTGATCGTGTTTCCGGAAGGCGGACGCTCCTCCGGGGACGAGATGGGCGAGTTCAAGAGCGGCCTCTATTACATGGGTAAGAAACGTCCCGATCTGGAACTGGTTCCGGTCTACATCGACAACGTGAACCGCATCCTGCCGCGCGGCGAGTTCTTGCCGGTCCCGCTGCTGAGTTGCATCACCATCGGATCGCCCATCTTTTTGGAATCCGGCGAACCGAAAAACTCCTTCCTGAGTCGCGCCCGAGACGCCGTTCGGCGGCTCAAGGATGTTTAATCGCGATCCTGAAACATGAGTGCAAACGGTAAGCGTCGCGCGTGTTACCGCTTGCGGACAAGCTCACGCACATCGATGCCATCCGCCTTGACGACCGAACCGATCTGCTCAAGGAAGCGATCCGCGTCGACCGGATATCCGGCCGTCGGTTTCAACGGCGACTTTCCCGAGTAACGCGACGAAAAGTAGTTGTTGAAAGACTCCATCGCTTTCTCGCGCAAATACTTTGCGACCATCGATGAAAACGCGACCGGCGCAAACGAGTCGCCCTTGACCGTGAAACGGATTTCGAACGGCTGATCTCCGTAGGGCACCCGATAGTGACTTTCGCTCTTTGATTCGGTCGCAACGGCGACCAATGCATCGTCAAATGCGGCCTGGAGTGGAGGCGCGTAATAGCGCCTGCCGCCATGCCGATCGCAATAGACCGAAATCGCCCGACCCGACGTCTCCAGCGCATCGATTCGACGACGAACCAGGTCCAGCGTGAGATGTGACAAAAGATCGGACTTGTTCGCGCCCGAGTCACACCAGTCGTTGAACACCCGGGCAGTCACGACGCGAGCTTCCACGCTCCGCAAGCGCGCGTCGCCTTCGCACCAGTGCTCCACAAGTGGTTGGACGCCGTCGAGCGGAACCGACTCGCATGCAAACTTCTGCAGCCAAGGCGTCGCAGCGATCGAGTCGGCATCTTGTGGCGTGAGGTGCTCCGCAATCCTCACTTGATCATCCGCTAAACCGCTCCAACGAACGCCCGCAAGTGTAACCATCTCCAGCTTGTCGTAGCCATCGTCGTTCGCGGTTCGAGTCGAAGCGGGACGAAACACGGCTTTCGAATCATCGACGACAATTCGCTTGCGTCCGCGAACGAACGGCGTTGCGAGTTGCCCAAAAGACGCCTGTGGATCGTCCCCACTGATTTCCCAAACCGAAGCGCACACGACCAGCGGGCCCAGCTTCGGCCCGTAACCGGCTTCATCGGTCGCGATGATGATCATCTCGCTTCATCTCTTTTACTACACGCACACTGCAAGCCCACAGAGACTCTACTTGAGATCAGCGTTTCGTTGAACGGCGGGGACATCACCGTGGTGAGCGCGACAAAGCTGCGATGCCGAGTTTCTCGGAAGAGTTTCCGCGAGAGACCGTTTCTTGCGCCCCATGGTGCTTATGAACCAGCCACAGAGGAGTTGCGTGCACCGCTATGATTCTGGTCGGAACATGTCCCTCCAACGAGAATCGTCCCCTTACCGCCCCCGCGAGGTCGTTTTGGCGTCTAAAGAATCATCACTCGCGAATGAGCTGTCGTTCTTGTTTCGCGAAGACATTTCGGTAGAGGACGTGACGCAGCGCGAGTTTGGAGGCGCGACCATCTCAGTCGCCGTTTTGACGTACTCCGAGCGGCACCAGGGATCGAATCACGGCACGCATCACAAGCAAACGGTGCTCTTTCTTGAAGACGCCGAGCTGGACCTTCCGGAGTTTTCTTTGTTCCCTCGCCCCAAGGGGTTGCTGGGAGCCGCGTTGAAGTTGGTCGGCGATTTCGGCACGATCGAATTCGACGACTCACCGGAGTTCGCCGAACGCTACATGCTGCACGCATGGAAAGAAGACGCGACGCGTGTGTTTTTCAACGAAGCGATTCGAGCTCACTTTGCCACGCGTCCCGGGTGGAGCGTTCGCGGCAAGAAACGGGGACTTGCGGTCTTTCGCAAGAACCACATTTGCGATGAAGCTGAGATCGAGGAGTTTGCGGCCGAAGCGTTGGAAATGATGACGCTGTTCCAACTCGGCGAAGAAGCCCTCGATGAGCGACCGGAGCTTTCGCGCGAGGCGGGGCCGCAAGACCTGCTCGAGCGCGCAGAATCGATGAACGGTTTGGCCGGCTCGCTGATCGCTGGTCAACTTCAAAAGCAGCTCGCGAAAATTAGACTGACGTCGACGGAACTCTCCGAGTTTGTCCAGTCTCAAACCCCGCGCACTATCCCCAAGGGAATGCGCCGACAAGTCCTAGGAGACACCTTTCCGCTGATCATCGTCGGCTTTGCGTTCATCATCGCAGGCATCGTGGCGGGAACGATCTGGTTGCTGGTCGCGTCAACGTGGCTCAAGCCCCTGGCGCTCGGGTTCTATTTGATGCTGCCCGGAATCGGTTCGCTCATGTCCTTCGGAACAATCCGCAGTCGTCGCAACAAAATCCGAGCACTGCAAAAGGGTGAACTCACGGAAGGCAAAATCAAAAAGGTCAAAAAGTCTTCGCTCGAGGTCAACAACACGCCGCAGTACACGGTGAGCGTCGAATACGAATTCGCTGACGAAAAACGAACTGCGGAAACCGATGTCAACGATGGAGATCGAGCTCGGTCGCTGAAACAAGATGGGGCGACGGTCCGATTGCTGGTCGATCCAGGAAACCCTGAAAGTGTCGTCGTCCTGGACCTGCTCACGTTGTTCGATTGAGGTCAACCAGAGATCAAGGTATGAAGTCTTGGATCGTTCAACGATTTGGCGATTAGGACCGCCCCGTCAAAATCCTGTTCGGCCGTGTGTTCATTCGGAACGGCAACCACGGCTGCACCGGCCGCCACCCCCGCGGCACAGCCGTTTCCACTGTCTTCCAGCACCAACATCCGCGATGGCGCCACTCCAAATCGGGAGGCGGCGGTGAGATACATCTCCGGATCCGGTTTTCCATGCGTCACATCATCGCCGGTAAGGATGAACTGGAACGAATCATCCCAATCGAGTTCAGCAAAAATGATCTCGACCCACTTGCGGCGGCTGCTTGTCGTTAACGCGTGCGGAATCTCGGAGTTTCGAAGCAAATTCATCCAGTCGTCGAGCCCCGGCATGGGACGGACAAGCTTAGGCAGCAGCTCGCTGTACATTTCATCGCACTCACGCATCAGCGATTCGGGCTCGTCCTCGAGGCCATGGAAGTCGATCATTTCTTGGATCGAGGCCACGCCAACGCGCCCCATCATCCGGGCCTGAAGTGCCTGGGAGTAACGGTGGCCACGCCGCCCGAGCACTGCATCGCCGACTTGCCAAAAAATCCGTTCCGTGTCGACAAGCAATCCATCCATGTCCAGCGCCACCGCCTCAACGGTAACTTTGTCGATGGCGTGTGCCTCGTTATGCTTTGCTTGCCCGCCGCGTTCCATGTTTGCTCTAGCGCCTTGAAGTCCTCGTGCAGAATTCCGTCGAACGCATTCTTACCAACTGGTCGATCGACGGAACAGGCCCGCTGACGCGCAGCGTCACGGAGCTGAGCACCTCGGGTTGGATCGGGCCTGACGCCGCGCACTGGGCGATCGAGACGTTTTTGCCGATCGAGGTTCCAACGCTCCTGAATTACCTCCATCAGCGTGCCGATTCACGAAGCGAACTCGACGAGGGACAGCGGAATCGTCTCGCCGAGGTCGCGTCGTTGATCGACGAGAAAATCGACCACACCAGTTTTCGCTATCACGATCGTTTTTCGGAACAGTACCACCTTTTCGATCCGGACTCGGATTGCGTAGTGCCCCAAGGCCTCGCCAGCGTCGACAGCCCTGACGCAGGCGAGCTGATGGAGCTGTTCGATCAGATTTTGATCGATGCCGCCTACACCAAACTGACCCAGGATGATTTGGAGCAGTGTGTCGGTGTCGCCAGTCATTGGGGTGTCCCGCTTCACGTCAACTTTGAATTGTTCAATCACCTCGCCGTCTACTCTCGAGGTGACGTCATCGGGCGGCGACTGCGACGAAACTGGCGCAACCTTTATCGACTCGAGATGACGGACGTCGCCATCTATCAGCGTCTGGTCGTCCTGTTTCAACTCGCCGAAGACCACGAGATGGGCGAGACACTGACGAAAGATCAATTTCACCTGAGGATCTTCAAGAACATCCCCAAGCAAGACGTCGACATGCTGTTGCCGGGAACCCGTGTCAAACTCAGCAAACTCGATCGCGCTCGGGTGATCGTGCCGAGTCTCGGTGGATGGCTGATGTCACTGCAGAAGATCTCGCGGTTCGTTTTGGTCACACTCGCGCTGGCGGCCTACTATTCCACCGCACTGGTGATCGGATTGATCCTTGCTGCGGGTGCCTACCTCGTGAAGAGTTTTCTCAGTTACTTTCAAACGAAGAACAAATACCTGCTCGATCTGACGCGCAATCTGTATTTCCAGAAACTCGATGCCAATGCCGGCGCGGCGTTTCAGGTGATTCAGCAAGCCGCCCGACAGTCGTCTGTCGAAGCCATCCTTGCCTATTACGCATTGGCGACCGAAGCCGAGCCGATCAGCAAACGTCGGTTGCGACGCAAGTGCGAACGTTTGGTCCGCGAAGCCATCGAGGTGGAAGTCGACTTTCGAGTCGATTGCGCCTTGGAACGCATCCTTGAGCTGGGCATCGTGGAAGAGACACCCGACGCACGCTTTCGACTCGTCTCATGAGCACCCACCGCAAAGGCGCAGGAAATCACGAAGTAGGAGTTGAGACAGGCGTCACGGATCACTGAAATCGTTCTCTGTGAACTCCCAGTCCGCGGCGATCGCTTCTCTTTGCGTCTCCGCGCCTCTGCGCCTCTGCGTTTCAAACTTTTACCTCCTCCGGCATCCATCTCGGCTTGGCGTGGACCAAAGCGAGGCGCGGAAAAGTAAAACGCAAAGACGCAGGGGATCACACCGAAGGAGTTTGGAAAGCAGTCACACTGAAATCGTTCTCTGTGAACTCCCAGTCCGCTGTGATCGCTTCCCTTTGCGTCTCCGCGCCTCTGCGACTCTGCGTTTCAAACTCTCCCCCTCGCATCCTGTCGATCATGTCCATCCACTGAGCCCCTTGGCCTGGCGTGGACCAAAGCGAGGCGCAGCTAGATAAAACGCAAAGGCGCGGGGACGCAAAGACGCAGGGGATCGCGCCGAAGGAGTTTGGAACGTAGTTCACAGGATCACTGAGATCGTTCTGTTTGAATTCCCAGTCCGCCGATCGCTTCTCTTTGCGTCTCCGCGCCTCTGCGACTCTGGTGCGCCAGGCTAAGTCTGGCTGATCTTCTCAAATGTAAGGAGTTGAGCATGGTAATTGTTCGTTAGCCGTGTAGC
>JBCBOT010000095.1:0-24141 GCA_039821165.1 Planctomycetota bacterium
GACACCGGTAGAGTTTGAACCGGATTGAGACAGGTTGTAGGTGTCTGTCCCCGATTTGGTACTGGTGGTATCACCCGTGTTCGCCTGGACGTCGATCGTCTGCGTGTACGTCCTCGTGCCGTCGCCTTCGAGGCTGTAGTTTTGTCCTGACACGCCATCGACGACTTGCGTGAACGAGTACGTGTCTGTCCCTGTCCGCGTGTGCTGGAAGACGCCGGTGACATCGTTCCCCGTCGTATTGGTGACTGAGACGTCGGTGGATGTGGAGTCGTAATCGACCAAGTCTCCCCCAACCACACCATCCTGAGTCAGTGTCACCGTCTTGGTGGAGTTGGTTGTTGCGACCATTGAACCGGTGATCGCATTCCCGCTTCCCGTCGAGGAGGACAGCGTGCCGACCGAATTCACGGCGGTTTGATTGTGTGAACCGTCCGTGGTGACAATCGTTTGAGTGGTCGTCACGGACATGTCAGACGACGTGGTATTCGTGTAGTCACCCGCGATTCGATTTCCAGCAAGCGTTCCGCTTGAATCGTCGCTCGAGACCTCGCCAATCGTGAGTGTCGTCCCTGCGGAATCCGTGACCGACCTGGAATCCGTCGTTGTCACGAGACTGTCCGTCGAAGACGTGAAGGAGCCGACGATGGAATTACCACTCTCGGTGGAGCCGAGTGTTTGGTTGATGGTCGATGAGGCGGTGTAACTCTGTGACCGGGCCCCCGTTTCCGAGAGGGTGGTCTCCTCCGTACTGTCAGCCGTATTGGAATAAACGCCGGTGATTTGGTTGCTCGTGACGGACGTCATCCCCGCGCTCGTTGTCAGCACCGACTTTTGGTCTGCACCGTCCGCGTAGGACGTGTTTTTTGTGTATTCGTAGCGATCGGACGATGTGGTGGTACTTGTCGTCTCGCTCGTGATGTCGTTGCCCGAGCTGTCGGTTTCGCTCTCCATCTCCGACGTTTCAGTCAACGTAAAGGTGCGATCATCAATGGTGCCAGACTGAGTCGTCGTGGTGCTGGTCGCGACGACAATCGAACTCGTCGTTGCACCCGTGATGCTGTTGCCGCTTCCCGTCAACGTTTCGGTGGTGCTGGTGCTATTGATGCCGGAAACATCCCGTCCGGTGTTGGTTTCCGCGAGATCCTGAGACGCCGTCATCTCGGTGGTCGTCGTGACGCTGTAGATCCCCGTGATCTCATTGCCCGTGCGTGTGCTCACGAGATTGACAGTGTCACTCGTATCGCTGGAAGCCGATTCCGTTTGATTCGTCGTGGTGGCGGTCCCCGCGGTCGAGATCGTTTGACTCATCTCCTCGGTGAACGAACCGGCGGTCCGATTGCCCGACCGGTTGATCTCCGAAGTCGTCGTGGCAGTTGACACCGACACGCTGGTGGAGGTTTGATTCGTGGACGTCTGGTTTGTGACGACGGTGCTGGTTGCCGTCGTTTCGGTGGCATAGGTATCAAATCGCGAGTTACCGGTCTCCGTGATCGTGGACGAGTCGCTCTCGGTTTGGGTTCGCGTGGTCGTCAGTGTTTGATTCGTAAGGCTTCCGGTGACATCAGCCGACGAAGTGACGATCGTTTCGGAGCTGTAGTCACCGATGACGGAGTTGCCCGAACTTTCGATCGTGGTGACGGAACTCTGGTCACGCGTGATAGCGTCTGTAAGCGTCTGGTTCGTTCGGTTCTCGGTTGCATCCAACTCTTCTTCGATCCGACTCTCCGACGATGAGATGCCTGTGATTGAATTGCTTGTCCCACTCCCTGTAATACTCGAGACAGTTGTTTCACTGCGGCTGACCGTCTGAGTCTGGTTCGTGTCGGTCTGCGTCCGCGTGGTGGTATCAGATCCCGAGGAAGTCGAGTCCCCCGAGCCGATGATTGCGTTGCCACTCTCGCTTGATTCCGATGACCCTGTGGTGCTCGTCACAATCACGCTGGTGAGCGTTTGGTTGGTCATCGTCTCCGAGTTACTCGAAGTGTATTCCGTGTCGACCGATTCGCTGAACTGGCCCGTGACGCTGTTGCCCGACCGAGAGGTTGTCGAGCTCGAGGTTTGGCTACCCGTGGACGACAGCGATTGAGTTTGATTTGAACTTGTCTCTGAATTCGAGCCGGTACTCACCTCGGTCGTTACTTGGGTAAAGACACCCGTGATGTCATTGCTAGTGTCGTCCGAGTTTGTCGTCGACGAAGAGGTGAACGTCGTGGCGACGGTCACGCCAAGGTTCGTTTCACTGGTGGTTCCAGCCGACTCAGACTCGGTCTCGCTGATTGCATTGGTCGTGCCCGCAATCTCGTTGCCGCTGACGGTGCTCGATGACGTGGCGGTCGAACTGGAAGTACTGGACGCTGTCAGACCGAGGTAGGCGAATGCCTCGGTGAACGTCGTTGCGGTCTCGCCACTCGAAGTCGACGAGTATTGGCCTGTGATTCGATCCCCGGTCGTTGTGACGGTTCCTTCGGCCGTCTCGGTTGAATTGTTCGTCGAGTTCGGATTGATCTGATTCGACTCGCTCGTCGTTGCGGTGGACATGGTCGTCACCGTGGACACATACGTTCCGGCGATATTGTTCCCCGATTCAGTCGTATCGCTCTCGGAATCGAGGGTCGCGGTCGAATCGATAACCCAAACTTGATTCAAGTCTTGCTGGGATCCTGATTCGGTCACCGTCGTTGTCGAATCGGTTTGGTAGTCCCCCGTGATCGAGTTCCCGGAGTCGGTGGAACTGGTGACCGTCGTGGTGTCGGTGGTTCCCGTCGCCGTCAACGTTTGGTTGGTGAGCGTCTGGCTCACGTTGGCCGTTGTCGTGTTGGAACTGGTCGACGCGTAGACGCCAGTGATCACGTTGGAAGTGTTCGACGACTCGGACAGCGATTGTACGGTGGTTGTCGAAGCGATCGACTCCGTCTGCACGCTGCTTGTCGACGTGATCGTACTCTCGGAGTCGCTCGAACTCGTTCCGGTTTGGTCGCCAGTGATGGAGTTTCCACTCGAGTCCGATTCGGACATTCCATCGGATACAGTGATGACGGTCGACGCAAACCCTTGGTTGCTTGAAACCTCAGTGGTATCAGAGTCGAAAGTCATCGTTGCGGTGCTCGAGAAGACGCCGGTAAATTGACTCGTGGAAGACTCGACCACTTCGAGGCTGTTGCGAACACCATCGATTTCAACGGTCAGCGTCTGGTTCACGTCGGTCTGGTCCACCGTGATCGTCGAATCGGTGGTGATGACGACATCGCTGGTACCGACAACGGAGTTGCCCTCGGCGTCCTCGACGACATTCTCTTCGGTCGTCGTGACCGATTGCACGGTCAATGGACCATTGGTATCCGTTGCGGTACGAACCTCAGTGGTGTCGGTTTCGGCATCGCGTTCGTAGTTTCCGACGACGGTGTTACCGGTGCCTCCTGAGCTGAACATGGTTTCGACCAGCGTCACGTAGGACACCGTCAGCGATTTGTTCGTGTCGTTTCCTTCGAGACGCGAGCTTTGGTTTCCGAAGTTCGTGTCCGTGTAGGTGCCGACGATCATGTTGGCTTCGCGACCGGCAGTGTTCGAGAAGCTGGACGTCTCTGAGACAGACGCGTTGAGTGTCCCGTTGGTGACGGTTTCCGCACGTGTTCTCGATCCGGTCGTGGTGGTCGTCGAGGTGGAAATCCCGCTCACGGAGTTCGACTCAAACTCTTGAATCCGCGTCGTCGCTTCGTTGATGGTTGCGTCGACCCGGAGCGACTGATTCACGATGGAATGGACGTTTGTCGTTTCTCCGATCGTCTCATTAGTCCCACTGCTGGTTCCGTTGATCGAGTTACCCGACGAAACGATGGTGGACGTCTGCATTTCCATCGCATCGAACGTCTCGGTCCTGCCGCGATTGACCTCGGACTCAGACGAAGTCGTGTTTGTTTCCGCGACTTCCTCTCGATTGAAGACGCCGGTGATGCTGTTTCCGAAGTCGGTGACTTCGATTTCGCTCCGAGTCACCGTTTCGTTTTCGCCGCGAAGCCCCTGATTCTGCACAATCGACATACGGGTCGTCTCGACGATCGTATCGGTCGTGTAGTCGAAGGTTCCGAGTACTCGATTCTCGTCACGGACCGTTTCGGAAGAAGTCTCGTCGGTGCTTTCGATCGTCGTTATTTGATCCGCATTGGTTGCGAGTTCGGTGGATGTCACCACCTCACTCGAAGAAGACTCCATTCGCATCGCCCCCGAGATGATGTTGCCCGTCGACATCGAATCGGAGGAACCTTCATTGATCGTCGTCGTCGAGGCCATCAGTGGTCCGTTGACAACCGTTTCCTCGCGTTCGGTCCTCGAATCGGCCATTTCTTCTCGGGTGACTTCACCCGTGAGATTGTTGCCGAAGGAGAAACCGGTTGAGGAACCGATGGTGTCCACCGTCACGGTATTCACCAGCGTTTGGTTGGTGATGGTTTGTCTCGAATCCAGGGTCGTGTCCGTCATGAACGTGTCGCTGAACTCACCGATGACCGTATTGCCGGATCGAGTCGACATGGTGTCGAGTGTCGAGCGATGGATACCGGATTCACGGTAGCCTTGATTGGTCACCAACGAGGTACCGTTGGTCGTTTGCGAGGATTCTTCAGTGCCCTCGTAGATGCCGGTGACCTCGTTTCCAAAACTCGAACTGGACGACTCGGATTCCGTCGTGTCATCCGTACGGTTGGTTTTTGAACCGATGGTCACGGTCGTGCCCGCAATGATCGTAGCCTCACTCACACGGTCCTCGGTGAACAAACCGGTGTGACGGTTTGAGACTCGATCAACGACCGTCGTGCTGTCCGTCGTTGAGAGTGCATCGACGGTTTGGCCTTGGTTCGTCGCCAAGCTGTCGATGGTCCTCATCACGCTGTTGGTCTGGTTGCTCGTGATATCACCCGTCACGCGGTTGACGAGTTGGCTCCCGAATCCATCAGCGATGGTAGTTGTTTGCCGTATCTCATCCTTGGTTTGGTTTCCAAGGATCGAATCGACAGTCGTTTCCGAATCGAATTCGCTCATGACGTTAAAGACACCCGTGTAGCGATTGCCGGTCTCGGTGGACCTGCGATTCGAAGTGGAGGTGCTATCTTCGTTGTCGTTGAGCGTTTGGTTGATCGTGCCTGAACCTCCCGTGCTGACCACCCTCTCGGTCGTCATCGTGGTGGAGTCACCAAGGATGTCGTTCCCGCTCGATTCCGAGTCGGTGGTCGTGGTTGAGAAACTGTCCGACGTGGTGACGCTGGTTACGTTCGTGCGGGTTGACCCGGCGTCACGAATGACCGTTGAGTCCGACATCGAGGTGAAACCACCGGTGATGGTGTTGGACGTCCCTTCGGCGAAGGACTCGCTGCGAACCACCGTCAATCCCACGACCAACTCGTCGGTGTTCCTGGAGGTGGAATTGTCGAGTGAATTGCTCCGAGATTCCGTTGTCGTGTTCGATTCGCCGCTGACCGAGTTCCCGTCGGACTCGAATCGCTCGAAGGAATCTCCCTGTGAAACCAAATCTTTGGTGGAAGTTTGATTCAGTTCATTCACACGCGTGGTGAATGGACCGGTAATCGTGCGATTGCTCTCGAATGACCCGACGATCGCATTGGACTCGGAGTCACTGATGATCGTTGGGAAACGCTGCGTCGACGTGGTGGTCGTTTCGGTGTGGATCGTGTCCCTGACGTCGACTGTCTCTTCTACCGTTGACGTTCCATCGCTGCTCATTTCAGTGGAGATGGAGTTGCCCTCGGTATCGGACGTGTCCGATGTGTTGCGTACCGTCGTGGTGACCGTGAGACGGTCGCCGACGGTCGTGGTCACGGTGGTTGTTCCCTCGGACGTACCAATCACATCACGGGTGTAATCGCCCGTGAGACTGTTGGAGTCGGTCGTGATGGTGTCACCACGCTCCGACTCAACCATCGTGGTGCTCATTTTGGACTGATTGACGAGCACTTGAGTTGAAAGGGTGTTCGTCGTGACATCCTCTCGCTTGTTGGCCTCGCCCGTCTTGGAGCTTCCGGAGCCGCCGAAGAATGTCTCCACCTCGACGTTTTCGTCGGTATCGGTGCGCAGCGGTCCGTTGTTCATTGCTTTGACCGCGACGATCATCGCAAAACTGTACCCGTCGAAGTCGAAGTTCCCGGTCGTCGAATTGCCGGACTTGTTCGAAAAACCTTCGGTTTCCGTCGTTGTGCTGGACGTCTTCGTGAGACTCTGGTTCGTTTCCGTGACCGCGGTCGTTCCTTCGGACGAGTTGTCTTCGCGGATTCGGAATTGCCCCGTCTTTTTATTGCCGGTCGTCAGAACGTCAAAGGCCTGCATCCCCGACGCCGTCGTCACGACACGTCGAGTCTGGTTCGTCGTGTCATCCGTGGATTCGTATTCGACGTACCGGTCCTCGCGGTAGGTGTAATCACCTTCGTAGAAGTTGCCGGATTGGGCGACCATGACATCGGACGTTGTTGTCTGCGTCGACGTTCCGCTAATGGACTGGTTCGTGAGAATCGATGTAACGTCAACCGTCGAATCGTTCGTCGTGTCAAAGTTAAACTGCCCGCTCTCGGCGTTGCCGGTTCCCTCAAGCGTTGATTCGCCCGAGGTCGTTGACTCCGACGTTTTCCGGAGGGTTTGATTGGTTTCCACCGTGGTCGTGTCCGAGGACGACGTTCCCATGGTGTCGATCATGAATTGCCCCGTCAGGCTGCCCGACTTGTTCGTCGTCGAACTCGACTGACTTGTGCCCGTCGTGTTGATCGTGCGGGGGCCGTTGGTCGTCGATTGCTCGACGATGTTCGTCACCGAACTCCGAGTGATCGTTATGTCGTACTCGTCTTCGGAAACAGAACCCTGTGAAAGGAAACTCGATTCCGTTTCGGTGATGTGCGTGAACTCAAACGATTGGCGACCGCCGCGGTGATCCACCGTGGAAGAGGTCACGATCGACCAGTCACGGGTCGGGCCGTCCACCGCGCCGAACTCACGAAGCACTTCCGTTGTCACATCGGTGCCATGAATGGTGAAGTTTCCGACGTATGAGGTTCCGCCACCACCGACGATGCTATCGATCTGAGACTGCAAGTCACCGTCGAGGAATCGCTCTCCCTCCGTGAAGTATTCGACGTCCTTCTCGGTCGTGAGTGTCCAGTCAAACAACCCGCTGGAGTAGGTCTTTTCGTCAACAAAGAAACTGGAACTCGAGACGTCCGTCGTTGACTGTTCGGCGAAGGTGCGAGTCTCGCTGCACGAAGAGCCTTCGGAAGACCCATCGAATCCGGTCTCGTATTCCTCCACTGAGAATCCGCCGGGGGAGAACATCGTGTCCACCGTTCCGCGCGCGATGACACGCCGGATGTTGATGGAGGAACCGCCTCCCGAGACCGATGCGTTGGGCGTTCCTTGGCCGTCGCTCCCGGCCGTCGCCAAGCCATACGAGTAGGTGAATCCACCGAAGCCCGTCGAGAGGACTTCGTATTCGCCGGTTGCTCGATCGAGAGCGACGCGTGTCGCGAGTCCCGCCGACTGGATTTCTTCGTTGTGCTGGGGATCCGCGTCGCAGCCGGAACTGCCTCCACCGGGACCGTTGCTCTCCGGTTCGAACGGAGCCGCAAAACTGACGATGGTCGGTTCGGTGTTGCTACCTTCGTCATCAACGAGGACGAGTTTCTCGATGTCTTCCTCATTAACGGTGTTGACGACATTCGCCAGCGAAACGGCGATGCCACCCGTTTCGTTCGCGGTGTCCGTGATTTGCACCGTGATCGCGTAGGGACCTTCTCTTGGATATTGGTGGTCCGCGACGACTTCGAATGTCAGTGGAATCTCCTCATGCGGGATGACCATTCCCGTACCCGTGGTTCCGTCACCGAAATCGATGGTCGCAACGAATTGGTCCGCCGTGGCGTTCGGATCGCCGGCCGTGAAACGAGCGAGTGCTGCACCGCCATCACGCTTGAAGACTTCGTTTTCACTCAAGTCGCGACGTTCAAACGCGTAGATCAAATCTCCGTTGGCAAAGATGGGCGGGTTCGCTCGAACAACCTTTTCACCATCAGTGAAGGCGAGCTGGCCCGCATTGTTGATCAAGTCAAAGCTCTGAACGGAATTCACGGCACCGATTCCCGGAAGCATTTCGCCCAGGTTCAAGACACGGTTGTGCCCAAGGTATTGGAAGGGCTCGATCGGCGCGTCGTTGAATTCACCGGGGAAGAAGCTGACGGAATGCAGACCTTCCTTCCCGTCGACGATCGCCATGAAGGAGACCGTGAAGTAGGGCGTTCCCGGTTCGTCGGTCGTCGCGGGACCATTGATACCGACCGGGCCATCGATGAAGGCCTCGAAGGGACCGACGTCTTCGCCGTTGACTTCGATCTCATTCGGATCGACCGTGCCATCGCCGGCCAATCCGGCAACCTTGACGTAGGCACCGGTCGCCGCTTCAAGAACATAAACGCCATCGCCATCGGGACCGGAACCCACCACCGCGACGTGACCACTGTCGCTGATTGCCGCTCGCGATCCGGCGCTCTCGAATCCACTACCTGCCGTTTGTTCGAGATTGAAATCGCGAACCACGATGCCGCCGCCGTCTTCGACGTAGACGCTATGGCCGGTGTCGGAAAGCATTGCAAACTGGACGGGAGTATCGATGTCGGTCGACTTGTAGGGCTGGCGTCCTTCGTGACCGTACGTCACGAGTTTCAGTCCGCCGCTCACCTCATCGTTGTTCACCGTGCTGGCGACGAAGATCGACTGACCTTGGTTGTTTGTCGACGCCGTCGTCGGGAAGATCGCAACAAATGGAGTCGTGTAAATCTGCGGGACCCAGATCGGCATCAGCGACGTCGCGAGCGAGACGGCGTTGAGCGTGTCGAAGTCGAAATCATCAGGATCCTGAAACGCATTCCAAACCGGGTTCACCGGAGTGAAATACGCGCTCGACCAAACCGGGTTGATCGTCCAGATTCGCGGGACGAGTTGGAATTGCGCCGTGATCGCAAAGCTGATCACGCCAGGTAGGGCACCGAGCAGCGTGAGGAATTGGAAGTCCAGCAGTTGCGGGTTGCCCCAACGCAATCCGGCGTTCGCAAGTCCCATGTCGCCGACGCCGATTTGACGCGGTGAACCGTAACCCGCTCCGTCGAGAACCGCGCCGCCGTTCCACAACTCGGCGTAGGTCAGCACTGCGGGAGCAAAGGTGACAATCGGCAATCCCATCATCGGCATGCCGAGCATGGTTTCCACGTTCCATTGTCGCGTTGCAAACACGCGATTGTCATCGTTGATTTGAACGACGGGGCTAAAGTTGGCGGAGGGGTGACCGTCGTTGGGAGGAACGCCAAGCCCCGACGGCACGAGCGTTCTCGCGCCCCCTTCTTCGTCCCAGATATAGAGATCGTCACGCCCGGTTTCTGCTTGAAACGCGACATTGCCCTTATTGTTGATCGAAACACCGGTTCCGATATCGCCGAGGCCACTCGCGACCAAGTCAAAGCTGTATGACGATGGGCCGCTACGCAAAATGATCTCCACCACGCCTTCGCTACTCGCTTGCGGCGGGTTCTGAGAGTTGTTGTTGTTATCGCCGCCCTCAGACTGTTCGCCCGGCGCGGTCGCTTCGCGGACTTCGTAGGTGAACGTGTCGATCACATCGATGCCGTCTGCCTGCAACTGGGCGATCGTCGGACTCACCGTCGGGTCGTAGGAAAAGCTGCCGTCGGCGTTGACGATGACACGTGCCCCGTATTGACTGAATCCATCGAAAGAAGCCTCGAGGATCGTGCCGTTACTTTCCGAGTCGAAGTCAAAATCGTTTGCGAGAACGCCGTTCTCCGCGGGCACTTCGATTGCTTGTGTGGCAACCGTCCAGAAACCGCGTTCGATGCCATCGGTCCCCGCGACGGGCGCGTCGTCGACACCAATGATTTCGATCCGCGCGGTCGCGACCGATTCCGCACCGCGGTCGTCGATCACCACATAGGTGAAGGTATCAAACGCGACTTCGCCGTCCGCCAATTCCGCAAAAGCACCAGCGGGATCGTAGTCGAACGTGCCGTCGGGCCTCAGCGTGACTTGGGCGCCACCGGCGCTGAGCACATCGGTGCGGCTCGGATCGATCGTCAAAGGCCCAGCCGAGTCGACATCGAAATCGTTCGAGAGCAGGCCGTTCGTCGTGGTCGTCGTGAGTAGCCCGTCCGCTGAAAGTCCGAAGTACTCATCGTCTTCAGCGGTCGGGGCATCGTTGATCCCCCTGACATTCAGGGTCACCACGGCGGTGCTTGACGCATCGAACCCGTCGGTGACGCGGAACTCAAACGAGTCGTCAATCGTTTCGCCCGGCGCGAGTGCTTGGACAACGGTTGCCGCCGCCGCGTCGTAAACGAAGGTCCCGTCTGCCAACAACATCACGGTCGCACCACGAGCGCTCAGCACGGTTTCTTCGACCACTGCCAGCGGAGCATCCGAGGGTAATGCGTCGGTGTCCAAGGCCCCTTCAAGCAGCGACGTGAAGGCGGTTTCGAGATCGCCGTCTTCAGTCAATGTGATTGCTGCAGGTACCGCAGTCGGCGCGACGTTGAGTCCACTTTGAACCCAAACCTCAGCCACACCGACATCCGACGCCCCATCGGGGTCTTCGATGGTGTACGTGATCTCATCGAGCAGGCTCGCACCGGCGGGCAACGCGTCGAAGGCGGCCACGCCGGTCGGGTCGTAAACAAATTGCCCATCAATGAGCGAGATCGAAGCGCCCCGGTTGCTCGTCGCGTTGATCGAGGTCACCGTCAACAAATCGTTGACGTCGGGATCGATGTCATTCCCCGTCAGATCGATCGGATTGAGAATCACCGGCACGCCGGCTCGGGTGTACAGTGACGTCGTTGTTGCCGTCGGGGAATCATCGACAACCGTTGGCGATTCGTTTTCGCCCGAGATCGTGACGAAAACGGTGGCGGTGGAAAGTTGCCCGCCGGATGATCGCAACGAATAGGTGAACGAGTCGACGATCGATTCGGAAGATCCAACGCCGACGTAATTTCCGCTTGGCGTGAGCGTGAAGCTACCGTCCGCTGCAACACTGATCGTGGCACCCCAAACGGTTTCGTTGTCGAAGGACTCGATGTCCGAAACACCGGCGGCATCGTTTGCCCGCAAGCCCGTTGAGGCGTCGACGGAAAGGACTGCCGAAGCCGTGGACGAGTAATAATCCGTGACGGCGACGACGTCGGCCGCGGAGGGAACCTGAAGCGCGATCGCAACAGCTCTTGTTTCGCCGGCCGAGAGATCGGTCATTGCCGTCGTCGCGGTGCCTTGCATCGGCGCCGTGGCCGCCGTGAACGCGAATGTGAAATCGTTCTGCCCGCTTAATCCGTCGAGCAGCGGATCGTTTGCCGTGAAGACAATCGCGTCATCGCCGGCAGAATACGTCGCGGTCCAAGTCGCCGGTGCGATGATGTCGCTTGCCGTGACATCCCCGGGCACGGGTACCGAAACCTCATCGAGGCGTTGGGCGAGGTCGCCTGCGCCGGTCGCGGTGATCACGTATCGATAATCGTTACCAACGGGAGTGACGGTCGTTGACAGCGATGCTTGCGAAGCCGAATCGCGATTCCAACTCACTTCGGTCGGCACGCTTTGCCGTCCCTCGGTGTCGGTTGCGAAGAAGTAGAGCGTGTGGTCACCGTCAACAAAGGGCCCGCCCTGAATGGCTTCGAGGTCGGACGCGCTGAGGGAGAACTGTCGTCCCGACAGATATGGCGTGAGGTCAACGACGCCCTCGTTGAAGGTGGGGTCGAAGCTCATCACGGCGCTGGCGATCGCGTTTTCGCTGCGAAGCTCGCCGTCAATCATCGGCGGGGTGATGGCACCGTTGTCACTGAGCGTCAAATCAAAGGTGGGTGGAAGTAGTTCGCCACGCGTGAACACAAACGTTTGCTCGACCAGATTGCCCGCCGCGTCTTCGGCGGTGACTTCAAAGACGTTTTCTCCGACTTGAAGATCGGCGACAAAGAAGAAGAATCCCGACGCATCAACGATAGGAGTTTCTGACTGTCCGGTCATCGTGATACGGACGCCGGGGTCGGCCATTCCGAGCAGGTTGACCTGGGCATCGGTCGTATGATTGGGGTCGACGTTGCTTTGATGGAAACCGAGCATCTCCAGCGTGACCGGGGCGGGTGCCGTGTCATCGATGGTCAGCACCAGCGGATCGGAAGGTCCGGAGAAGTTTCCGGCAGCATCCTCGATGGTCGCCGTGACGTCATACGTACCGGCCGCCAATTCAGGCAGCGTGTATTGAGCGACGCCGGTTGAGAGGACTTCGCCGATGAAGTCGCCATCAACAAAGAATTTGACGAGCGCCGATCGCTCCGCATAGAGCCTGATGGTGGGGTCTGTGTCGGCGGTCAAGTTATCGAATCCGTCGTGTCCAAGGTCGCTCGAAGTCACGAGGTCCGGCGGAGATTGAAGCGGCGGGCCGGTGCGATCGAGGTCGAACTGGAATTCGGTAAAGGCTTCGTTGCCGAAGCTGTCGGTCGCCATCAATGCCAAGACGTGTCGACCATCCGGCAATGCTGTTCCGATGATGCCTTCGAGCGCCGCGAGATCGAGGGTCAGCAGGTCTTCGTTGAGCGCCGAGGTGATGTCGACGGCGGGAAGCCCATCGATGGATCCGAGCAATTGCGTGATCGACGAGTCGTCACGGATCAGCCCCGTAATCGACGGGTCCATGGTTCGCGTGTCGGTGTCACTACGACCGGTGTCGTTGGTGAGCCGAATGTCGAATTCGGGCCCGGCTTGATCAACAAAAATGACTTCAATGTCGGTCGTCGCCGTGTTACCAGCTTCGTCCGTTGCTCGAACCGTGAAGGCGTTGTTGCCTGGTTCCAACGAGACATCTTCGAGCACGTAGCGGCCGAGTCCATCAGCGACCGTGAAGTTCGGCAACCCAACCAACTCCACCTGCGACCCCGCCTCGACCGTCCCGACGAGCGTGACCGGTGCGGTCGTGGTGTGGTTTTCACTGCCGAGATCGAGTCGTCTCTGCGCGGCCAGGATTTCGACGGTCGGTGCGATGAACTCGTTATCGAACGTGACGAAACGTGGCGCCGTGAAGAAGCTCACGTTGCCCGCGGCGTCCACCGCTTGCGCCACGTAACGATGACGCCCGGGAAGGCTGGCCACGGAAAGAACCACATCGCCACCTGCCGGTTGTCGATCGACTTCGTCACCGTCGGAGAACAGGATGACTTCGGCGTCGGTCGCGTCGACGCTCGTGTTGAACAACAGCGGAGACTGGTTCGTAAATCCATCACCCTGGATGCCGGAATCGCTCGCGGGGTCGAGTTCCAACTGGGCGGGCGTGTCGGGCCGCGTTGTGTCCAGCTCGAATGTGAGTTCGGCCACTTCGGAAACGTGACCGACGACATCACTGGCGATCAACCGAACCGTGACATTGCCGTCTTCGAGCCGAGCGTCTTTAACGGCTTCGAGAACCGAGCGGTCCAAGGTAAACGTGTTGTCGATCAGTGAACCGAGTGAGTTGACGAACACACTACCGTCAACGCTCACCTGGAAACTCGCAATCCGGCTGGCGTCGTTGACCATCCCGGTGATCGTCGCATCCTTGGTCAGTCGATCGCTCTCACTCGAGCCCGTGTCGTTTGCCAAACTCAGTGTGATCTGCGGTGCGCTCAGATCGGGAGCGTCGAATCGAAGCACTGCGGTGGTGTCGATCGAGTTGCCCGCGACGTCCTGAGCGACGACTCGGAAACGGTTCAGCCCGTTGGCGAGTTGGACCTGCGGGAACTCGTAGCTTCCGTCCGGTGCCGAGGTAGTTTCAGCAATGACGGTGTTGGAGTCCAAACCGCGAATCAGGGAAACGGTCGTCCCCGGATCAGTCACGCCGGAAACCGAACCAACGTCGGAGTCGATCGCAGCCGGTTCGAAGATCTCCGCAGTCACGTCGTTCGGCGGCGTCACGTCGATTTGCACGGTGAGTGGCGCACTCGCCGCACTGACGTTGCCTGCGAGGTCGATGATTCGAGCCGTGATCGCCCGCGTGCCTTCGGCGAGACCGCTCAACGTGACCTCGTTCGCTCCGGCGGGAAGCAGGAAGGAGTCGGTGACGACTCCGTCGACCAACAATTCAACCGTTGAATCCTCAGGAACCTGGAGCCCCAGATCGATCTTGGTTGCCGCCGTGATGTCATCGCTGTCGCTCAATCCAAGATCACTCTCCGATGAGAGATCCGGGGATGCGGGCGCGTCCGGAGCGGTTCGGTCGAGCGTGAAGTTGACCGTCTGAGGAACGGAAACGTTGTCGTAGATGTCGACGGCCGTCAGCGTGTACGTCACATCCCCGTCATCGAGCGGTCGACCGATAGCAGCCTCGATATCGGCGGTCGTCAATGCGTAGGTCACACCCGTGACAGCGCTGCTGACGTCGACCGCATCGGACTCAAAAACCGTGGACGTTTCGGTCGAAGTGTTCACCACACTCAGCAGCAAACTCGCAATTCCCGAAGCTTCGTCGATCGCACCGCTGACATCACCCGAGGAAGTGATTCCATCGTTGAAGTACTTGCCGGTGTCGTTGGTGAGCGTCGCGGCAAGCACGGGTGCAACGGATTCCAAACGAGGCCGGAAAATGTTGATGCTTCGCTCGCGTGTATTTCCGAGTGCGTCTGCCGAAGCCACGATCAACCGGTTGGGTCCGAAGTCGATCGGGATGCCGGACAGTTGGAAGTCGCCCGCGGCATCGGCGATGGTCGTGATGGCGGTGCCTACGACCGAAACGACGCTGTCCGGTTCCGTGCGACCGATCAAATTGATCACCGAGTCTTCGGTGGTCTGATCCCCCGGCGTTCCCGTATCGGTAGCCGGGTCCAACGAAATGGAGTCGATCGCGGGTGCGGTGGTGTCGATCGTGATTCGCAACTCGCCGCTCGCGGCGCTCTCGTTTCCGACCGGGTCCTCGGAGGTCGCCGTGAACACATACGTTCCGTCGCCGAGACCGGCCAAGTTGGCTTCCACATCAACGGGACTTTGAGCAATCCCCAGTCCGACGAAGACGTCACCGCGGAACATGCGGACCATGTTCCCAGTTGTTCCAACGCTACGCAGAATCAAATTCGGATTGTTGACGGTTGTCTCGGTGATCTCGTTTCCATCGGCATCCACCAAGATCGGAGTCGTTGGTATCGGCGGAGCAGTGTCATCAATCTCAAACGTCAGAACTTCCGGATCGGAAGTGTTGCCAAAGACGTCAGCGGCGACAAACGAGATGGTGTGGTCACCTTCTCCGAACGTTTCCCCCGCCCGGCTGAACAGATCCGCGAGTGGAAGGCGAAGCGAGTTTTCGGCGCTCAGATCGGCGTTCATCTCCACCGGAGCGGAGCCGTTGACGCTGACCGTCAACGAACCGGGTGGGCTGACGTCGTTGAGGACCAACGACAGTTCGGCGTTGCTTTGATAGGCGTTGACCAACGGCAGTGCGTTATCAGGGAGTGTCACGGCCGCGATGATTTGCGGTGGCTGATCGTCGGTTGTTCTGCCGAGTTGGTTTCGCCAGGCGACGAAATCGTGGCGGTCAATGATGCCTTCGCCGGTCAAGTCACGATGCCGCACGTAGCGCGGAAGGTCCGACCGGGAATTCAAACTCTGTCGAATGTCCTGCCAGTCTTGCACGTCGACTTGGTTGTTTCCGTTCATGTCGGCGAGCAGCCGGTGGAACGGGAATGGCAAGTAGTCTCCGCCGAAGTCGGGACCGGCCGACAGCGTTTGCAATCGGTTGGCGTTATTGGCGACCCCCGCCATGCGCAGCGCGAGGAAGTACTGTTCGTCGGCGGTGATCAAGCCGTCGACGTCAATGCTCAACTGGAATGTCTCTTTGTCGTAGCTGTAGCGGCCCGGTTGAATACGCGTTTCGTTGCCGTCGATATCGACGATAAAGATGTCCGACGATGGGTCGACGATCCACGCGTCCTGATTGAATGTCACCGACAGCGTGTGGATGAGCGAGCGTTGCGCTTCGCCCTGGTTGACTTCGAATCCGGAGACCGAGAATGGATCGACTTGTACCGCCTCAACGATCAGGCTCAGTTGTTCGCTGACTTCAACGGCGTCTGCGGGTTGATCCTGGGCGGTGACTTTGACATCCAAAGCCGCGGTGCCGGACCAGCCTGAGCCAGGGATCAGACTCAAGCCGGCCAACTCGTCTTGGCGGAGTTCGTATTGTCCGTCTGCGATCCTCGTTCCCCGCGAGAGCGTTGCCCCCTGCGGCAGCGATTCGATCGTGATCATCACCTCTTCGCTGCCATCGATGTCCATTGCGGAAGCATCGATGACCAGTGGCAGCTCCGTGTCTTGCGGCCCAACAGTTTGCTCGACGGTCAACACAGGCATGTCCGTTACCGGTGCAACATCGATGCTGACGAAGGCCTCGTTGGAGAGGAATCCATCGGCGTCTTTCACGCGGTAAGTGAACGAGTCGTTGCCCGCGTAGTCTTCATTCGGCGAATAGGTGACGCTGCCGCTATCGGGCGTGACGAACAGTTGTCCGTGCGAAGGCGGCGTGATGATTTCGAGCGTCGAGGGATCCAACATCGCCTCGTTGTCTTCGTCGTTGGCGAGCACATCAAAGACCACAGGCATGTCTTCGTTGGTCATCACCAAATCGGTGTTGGCGACTGGCGCGCGAAGTTGCCCGGCAACCAGGAAGACGTTGTCGATCGTCACTTGGCTGGCTTTGTCGGCGAAACCGAGCACGTCGAACGAGAGCACCGCAAGTGTTCCGAGTGGAACGCCGGTCAAGTCGATTTGGATCAGCAACTTGTCGCCCGCCGAGGCACCGGCCCCCGTCAAACCACCGAGGTCCAACGATGGGTCGTCCGTGAGTGAGTCACCGACAGTGACGCTCGGCGCAGCGGTGTACGTTCCATCGGTCGCGAAATTTAAGAGGGCGTCGCTCTCACCGGTGGCGATCTGACCGGCAAGAGGCGTGAACGTATTCGCATCGAGCAAGGCAACTTCGAACGCATCGGGTGTTCTCGAGTCGGTCGCCGCAAGATTCAATCCGCTAAGCGTGAAGCGGAGAATCGATGCGTTGTCGGGGACGAAGAAGGCTTGACGGAGCGACGTGCGCTCGTCGTCAGCCTCGCGCAACGTCGCGGCCCCATCGGCAAAGTCGACGTTGCCTCGAACGGCCCAGTCCGCTTCGCCAAAGTCGAAAAGACCGTTGCGTATGCTGAACGCGGCGCCGCCGGTCGGAGCGAGTGCGACGGGTGTGAGTTCTGTCGGGTCGACTTCCGGTGGTTGCGACGGTGGCGGGGTGATCCGGGTGTCGGTGCCGGTTGAGGGGTCTTCGGGAATTTCGGGGATCGGAGGATTCCCGGTCCCAGGATCCGGCGAGTACGTCGGGAACAGTGGATTGGTGACGAAGCGGTCCGAAACGGAGAGCGCCGTGAAGGCCGAGGTGAATCCGAAGTTGGCGGCCAGAAGCTGTGAGTCGGCGATGGTGATCGCACCGTCCGAGTTAAAGTCAGCCGCTTCGTCGTAAGCCAATTGATCGACGAACGTGCCTTGGACGCGCGAAAGCAGTTCGCTATCCAGACCGTCGACGGCGCCGTCGCGGTTGATATCACCGACCACGTCAAGAAAGACTTGGTATCGGCCTTCATCGTCCGCCGATGCGCCCTGGACTTCCAACAAGTATTGATCGGCTCGCTGGATCGCGAACAGGGCAACCGTGCGGTTGCCATCGACGCTGCGCGCAACGGGCTCTAAGCCCGCGATCATCGGCGTGTCGGCGACGAACAGGCTGCGGTAACGCTCGACCATCGCCCGCACCCAAACGACGCCTTCGCCGGTCGAACGAAGTTGATCGTCATCGATGGTGAAGGCGTATTGGTTGACCTGTCCGGGGTCGATCTCATCGATGATCTCGGCACCGGCAAAATCGATCGCGCGACCGAGGTCACGTGTCAGTGCGTTGCCGCTCGGATACGAAGTGTTGTCGCCCGTACCGCTCACAGCCACGGTCAATGCCGAGGACTCCAGTGACTCATAGCCGTAGCGGTGAAGCGAGTTGGTGCCCACCGATTCGGCGACTTCGATCAGGCGGCCCGCGTCGTCGTAGAGGTAATGCAAATCGCCGGCCGCTGAAAGCGAAGCGGGCAACCGAATCGACGCAATCGTGCCATCGTCGTTTTGGATCCACGGCAGGAACACGTCGTCCGAGAGCGAGATGCCACTATCGGTGAAATGCCAGACTTCGCCATCGGGCCATTCCTGTCGCGTCATGCGACCCGCCCCGTCGAGCACGTCGACCTTGCCGTCGAGATGAACGAGCTGATACGCGTCGCCACCGAGTAGATCGTTGGCTGGATGATAAGGCTGTCCGGTGGCCTGGTCATAGAACCGTGTTCCCCCCAGAACCAACAGCCGATCGAGCGACTGAAGCTCAAAGTCCACACCGTCGTCGGCAATCCAGCGGGGCTGGTAAAAGACGAGTGTGTCGTTCTGTGTGAAAGGCTGGACGGGTACGGGATCGAACGTGAACCCGCCTCGTGTTCCATCCGGCAAGTCGAGATAAACACGATCGCCGAGTGAAAGTGCCGAGTAGACGCCGATGGCTTCGAGTTCGATCGGGTCCAACGCTCCCGCACGGTCCTGTGGCTGGACGCCGAGTTGCAATCGGGTCTCGCCAAACGCGAATCGCCAACCGTCGCCGAGCAGACCGCTAACATCTTGTTGCAGCGAATCGTATTGACGCGCGATAACGAGTTGTTTGCCAGCGATATCGAGCGTCGCATCGACGTCGGTGCGCGTGAACGCGTCGATCTTGGTGGGCGAGTTAATCTCGAAGTCGATCGACGTCTGGCTGTTGCGGCCCGCGATATCCCGAGCCGAAAGCCGCATCGTGTAAAAGCCATTCGCGAGCGTGCGTGGGTCGAGCGAGGCGAGCACCAGCTCGTCGCCCGTGCTTTCGCCGGTCGCGAGGGTCGTGAAGTCGAGCGAACCACGGGTGGCGATCGCGAGTGTCCAGTCATCCAAGTTGACGTCGATCACGCTCGCGTTCACGTCGACGGGATCGGTAATCGTTTTGACGCCGGAGAGCGAAAGCAACAGTTCCGGCGGGTCACGATCCGCTGCATCGCGAACCCGCAACAGCTCGGTCGTCTCACCAACAAAGCCGTCGACGTCCGTGGCCGTTGCGGTCAGCGTTTGTTTGCCGGGGGCGCCGGCGACCACCGTCGCGACACCGTTGGCATCGAGGACGAGCGGTGCACCATCGAGTGTCAACGCGATCGTGTCGATCGGCGCAAACCCATCGGCGATGACTTGAACGCGGACGTTTTGTCCGGGCTGCGCGGGGAAGCTCGGTGTGGTGACAATGCGGACATCGGGAGCACGCCCCGTCGCGACGGCTTCGATAACGACGTTGTGTTTGGTTTCGGCAAGTCCGTCTTTGGCACGCACATCGACGATGTACTGGCCGAGTTGACCCGGGTTCGGAATCCAAGTCACGCGTCCGGTTGCCGAATCGATCACCGCGCCTTCGGGCAACCCATACGCCGCAAACGTCAGCGTGTCATCGGTGTCAGGATCGCTCGCTGCGACGAAGAAGTCGAGCAACTTACCGACGACGACTTGATGATGTCGACTCTCGATCTCCGGAGCGCGATTGACGTTCTCAACAGTAATCGGAACGGTGATCGTGTCCGAGAGACCTTCGGCATCGGTCAACGTGAACGTGACGTCGTAACGACCGGCTTGGTCAAACCGAGGTTGCCAACGGAATCGACCCGTACTCGGATCGAACAGCGCGCCGTCCGGCAAATCCGTCACGGTCAGATCGAGAACACCACCATCGAAGTCGGCCCCCGTCACGCGGAACTCGGTGAACACGCCTTCGCGCGCAAATTGCGGTGCCGGGAAAGCGAGGATCGGCGAACGGTTCACCGGATTGACGATGACCGTGTACGACTCGGTATCTTCGGCCGTGCCATCGCCAGCCATCACATTGAAGGTGTGCGTACCGGCTTGATCAAAACTTGGTGTCCAACTGAATTCACCCGTGAACGGATTCAGACTCGCGCCGATCGGCAAGTCATCGGACTCGAATCGAACCTCATCGCCATCGGCGTCCGACGCAGTGAATTGGACTTCGAGCGAGGCTCCCTCGTCGATGTTGGCATCCGCCGGCACCGTCAAAACGGGCGTCACGTTGTTGTCCCGAACGTGGACCACGAAGCTCTGCGATGATGTTTCAACGAGCCCGGCATCCCCGTTTCCTTCGTCGGTCACGGTCACGGTGACGTTGTAGGTGCCCAGGTCGGCAGTCGTCGGGTCCCAATTGAGCAGTGCTTCTCCGTAGAGGACGGCATCGACGATACGAGCTTCCGCAGGGAGGCCCGTGAAGCTGTACGTCAACGGTTCTTGATCGAGGTCGGTCGTCTTGAGCGGCAGACGAAGCAAATCACCGGCAAGGACGACGACCGACGAAACGGGTTGCAGGACCGGCGGGTCGTTCGGCGACTCGACCGTGACGACAAAATCGTATTGAGTGGTTTCAACGCGGCCGCGACCGAAACCGTTTCCGTCATCGCGGGCGATCAAGGACAACGTGTAATCGCCTCGGTCACCGATACCGGGCGTCAAATGAAAGACGCCGGTGCCGTTTCCGTTGTCGGTGAACGACACGAACTCGGGTAGCGGAAGCCCGGGTAGTCCATTGGCAGCTTCGAGCGTGAGGTTGTCTCCGTCCGGGTCGGTTACCGATACCGGAACATCGAGCATTGATCCGCGCGCGAGTGTGAAGTTACTGACGGGATCGATCAGCGGACGTTGGTTGATGTTGCGAACGGAGATCGGTACGCGCGACGAGATCGTGATCGGATTCCCGGTTCCATCGCCGTCGTCGGTGGCTTCAAACAACACCGAATAGTCACCGGCTTGGTCGTAAGTCGGGACCCAAGTGAACGTGGCCGTCTCGGCATCGAACGTCGCTCCCTCCGGCAGGCCCGTTGCGGTGTAGGTGACCGGAGAAACCAAACCCGGCGGATCAAGCGTTCCATCCTCCAAACGGATCGGCAGAACAAAATCGGGGTTATCCGGGTCGAAGGCGAAGGAGCGGATCACCAACTGCTGGCCTTCATCGACGGACCAGCCGCGCATCGAGTCAAAGTTCGGCGCACCGTTGGCATTGAGAATGTCGACCATGACTTGGCCGTCGACCGATTGGCCGTTCGCCGTTACCGTGAAAGGAATCGACTGCATGCCTTCGACATCGAATCCGACCAGCCAACGAAGCGTGCCGTCGCGTGAATCCAACGTCGCGCCTTCGGGGAGCGCATCGCTGGTGAATAACAACTGGTCGCCATCGGGGTCGGAAGCGTTGATGCGATACGTCCACTCGTTGCCTTGGCGAAGCGTGAAATCGGGTGCTTCATCGATGATCGGCGGGCGATCGGCGTCACCGACCACGAGATCAAACGCATGCATCACGGTGTTGATGCCATCGGTGGCAACGAACGTGATATCCCTGTAAATGCCAGCGGCTCGTTCACCCGGCGTCCAGTGCACCCTGCGCGTCGACGGATCGAAATAAGCACCCGGCGGAAGATTCTCCACCCAAACTTGAAGCGGATCGAGGTCGTCATCATCGACGTCCACGAACAGCTCGAGGTTTTCGTTCTCCGTCATCTGCGCTTCGTCGGGAGGACGATTGAATTCCGGAGCTTGATTGCCGCCGCTGACGGTGAGCGTCCATGCTTGCGAGGTAAAGCCGCCGCGCGAGTCGAACGCGTAGAGTTCGACCTCGTGGATCTCCGCGACATCACTCGGAACCGACCACTGCACCACTCCGGTGTCAGCGTCGACCGTCATTCCTTCCGGGCCGCGATGCAGCAGGTAAGCCACCGCGACGCCATCCGGATCGGTCGCGTCGGCGTCATATTCGTAGTTCGCACCGGTGCCAGTGAAGCGAACCGGATTGGTATCGAAGCCGGGACGCAGGTTCGGACTCGCCGTTGCGAGGAATCCTGGGATAAAGTCGGCTGAAGAATTATTCGGCGCGAGCAGTCGAACGGTCTTGGCGGTGGTGGATTCGCCGGGACGAAGGCGCACACCATCGGGCACGTTCGCTTCAAGACTGAACAGCCATCGATCATCGGCGATCGGAACCGCGGTCTCTCCGGGCACACTGCCCGCAGACGTGATGTCGCCGTCGGAGGGATTGAGCACCAAGCTCATCGGCAACAACAGGTCGTAGTCGCCGGCGTTAGCGATCTCGACTTCGTAACTGATGGCTTGGGTTTCGCGATCGAAACGAGTGCCGCTGAGCGTGATGTCGACGTTCGCGGAAAACTCGCTGATCGTGGTGAAGTGGATCTCGTAGCCGGCGGGAAGCGAGAAACCGCCAATGCTTTCGATGCCCTTTCCGATATACAGCGTGTGTTCGCCAGCCGAGAACCCTTCGACGAACAGGAACGCGGTCCGTGAAGATTCGTGATAGCGAACCCCCGTGATCGCAGGTTGCTGATCGTCGGGGAGACTCGCATCACCGCGAATGACGTAGTTGCCAGGATTGAGTACCGAATTCACTTCGGTGCCCAAGCCCGTGAACATGTCTTCGCTAAACGTGACGCTGACCAAACCGAGCGGCAGCGCGACGACCGTTTGTTCGGCGGGGTTGGTCGCGACGACTTCGGGGATTGCGATCGGGCTGATCACGTCGACTTGTTCGGATTGACTGACGAGCACTTTGCCTTCGCTCGTCGTCGTCACCACATCACCGCGTGTTCCACCCGAAGCGACGGGGACGCGGCGCAGTGTGGCGAGATCGACCATGGTCAACTCGCTGTTCTCGCCGGTGTTGACCGTCTGACCAAAGCCCGTGTCGCCGGTGTTGTGCGTGACGAACAGCAAGCCTTCCAGGGCCGTGTCAAACTGTCCGAACGCGATGGAGTCGATCGGCGTGTCGAAGGAAAGCACGTTCTCGGCGCGGCCGAGCGGATTGAATTTGATCACCGCATCACGCTCGGGCCACTGCACCGCGTACAGTTCACCGGCGTCCGAGAACGCGAGGCTACCGATGCGGACGTTCAAGTCTCGACTCAAACGGTCGAACGTTTGCGTGGTGGGATCGAAACGTTCGACGCCGTACCGCGAACCGACGATCACGTCACCGGTTGCCGGATCGATCGCCAAGCCCATCGTCAATCCCTCGCCATGTTCGGCGAGAATGCTGCCGTCGAAAGGATCGAGCTCTAAAAGCGGACCGCCGCCGGTGGTCGCCCAAAGTCGGCCGTCAGCATCGAAGGCGAGGTTGAAGATCGGGTGATCGAGTTCGGCCCACACCCCATCGGCGGTGCCGCCGTTGCCATCGAAAAGGTACAGCTGATTTCGGGCCGACCCGCCGCTGATCAAGATGTCGCCATCGGGCGTTTCAGCGATCGCCATCGGGCCGATACCAGAGGTCGCGGCACCGGTCGCGGTGACATCGAAACCGTCCGCGAACTTGCGCGCCGTGAACGGTTGCAAAACGGTGTCAAAGGCCGCGGGATTGGAGTTGGATTGCGGCGACGGAACGAGGTTCTCCGCCGACGCGAACAACGGGTTGGTTGACGGCTCGGTCGTCGGCGGCGAGGGAATGCCGAAGTTCGGACGGGTGGTTCCATCGACGGTCGGCAAGACGCCGAGCGGCGTCGTGGTTCCGTCGTCATCAGCCGTCGCACCCGATGGCGGTTGTTCGCGGTTTCCGGCGAGGTCGGTCGCGAGCGCGAGGAACTCATAGGTGCGTCCGACGCGGCCGACGAAGACTTCTTCGCCCGAAGACTCTTGCAGCTGTCGTTGCCAAATCTTGAAGTCGCCACCGTCTTCGGCGACGTACACCGTCACGTGCCGGAACCCGCTGCCTTCCTCATCGTCGGCGACATCCCACGACACGATAAAATCGTTTTGGTCATTGAGCGGCGCGACATCGAGCGTGCTCGTCGGCGCGACCGAATCGATCGTGTACGTCAGGTCTTCGGCATCTTCCGGCGGCGCATTATCCAGCAGCACGCGAGCCTTTGCGGTGATGGTCTCGCCGGTTTCGGCGTCATCGGCCAATTCGATGGTGTAGGTCACAAA
>JBCBOT010000096.1:0-23940 GCA_039821165.1 Planctomycetota bacterium
CCAACGGCATCAAAGACAAAACGAATGGGAGGGTCGGTTCTTTTGCGGCGTGCGCCCGCAAAAGAACCGGGGAGGGCCTTCACGGTGGCCGTTATCGTGTGAGAATCTCGATGCTTCCGAACGAAATTCTCGCGGGTTTGCCCGCAGAACAACGGAAAAAACTCCCTTCCGAAGATGCGGTTGTGGATCCGCGGTTCGATGGCAAAAGTAACATTATGTGTGAGCTCCATCGCGAGCAGGAAAACGCCCTCACTTTCGAAATCCAATTTCTCTGATGCTGGAAAACCTATGAAGATGCGATCGATTCTTTTTTGGAGCGGTCTCACAGTGTCGTTGGCGATTTGCGCACCAAAGGCGCAGGCACACATGCCTTGGCTGGCGACGGACGGTGAGGGTCATGCGGTCTTGTGGTTCGGCGAAAGTCCTGAGAATCGCACTTACAAGCTTCCCGAAACCATCGCCCAAATCCAACTTCACTCCGGCACAAGCGGCCAGCCATTGGCTGCGTCTGCCGTCTCAACAGACGAGTTGGTCGGACTGCGAAGCGATGCCAAAATCGAGTCGGAAAACGAGATCGCGGGCACTTTCGTGTACGGGCTCTATCACGGAATGAAACTCACCTACCACGTCGAGCATCTTCCACAGCGGTTGCCGAAAACGTGGCCGGAACAGCCGCGCAAAGATGCCTACCTGCAAACCATCGTGACACCGGCAGAGCGCGGGGGCGTGGATGTGACGGTGCTGAAACAGACCAAGCCAGTCGAAGGCGTTTCCGTCAAACTGTTCTGTGAGGAAGGGCACGAAGAAGGCGAAGCGACAACGGATGCCGATGGCCGTGTCTCGTTCAGCAAGCGTCAAATCGAATCGGGGCTCAACGCGCTGATGTTGAGTCTTCGCAACGAAAGCGATTCCGGCTCACTCGACGGGAAGCCCTACTCAAGCTCGGCCGATTACCTGACGGCGACCTTCTTTGTGCCCGAAGAAGACGCCGCAGCGACGTCGACACGCGAAAAGAAAGACTCGGGCCCAAGCGTCGACCCAACAAGCAAGGTGACCGTCGTGTCAACAAAATTCGCCGAATTGCCCGAAGAGTTGACGAGCTTTGGTGCCGCGGTCGCTGGCAAGACGCTGTTTGTCTACGGCGGGCATACCGGAGCCGCGCACTCCTACTCGATCGAGGAACAGTCGAATCGGCTATGGTCGCTGGACCTGGCGGACGGCAACGCCGAATGGAAAAAACGATCCACGGATCTTCGCCTTCAGGGACTCGCACTGGTCCCCTGGAACGAAGGTGTCGTCCGGATCGGTGGCTTCACCGCGATGAATGAAGAAGGTGACGATCACGATTTGCGATCTCAACCAACGGTCGCCGTTTTCGATCCCGCCACCGACAGTTGGTCGGAGCGAGCTCCGCTCCCCGAACCTCGTTCCTCGTTCGATGCAGCGGTGCTGGGCGATAGCGTCTATGTCGTCGGTGGCTGGCAACTTCAGGGGACTCAGGGTGATACGCAGTGGCATGACACCGCGTGGTCCCTCGACTTAACCAACAAAGATGCCAAGTGGCAGGCGTTGACGGTTCCCGAGTTCCAACGTCGTGCCTTGAGCGTTGCTGCCTTCAACGAAAAGCTTTACGTCATCGGCGGCATGCAATCCAACGGCGAAACCACCACGCGTGTCGACGCTTACGATCCCAAGACCAAGACCTGGAGCAAGGCACCGAGTATTCCTGGCGAAGGCATGTCGGGTTTCGGCTCGGCAGCTTACGCAGTGGGTGAGAACCTCTACGTCAGCACCATGGATGGTTTCGTGCATCGCCTTCGCCCCAACGCCGAAGCCTGGGAAACAGTTGCGAAAGTGGATCCCGCGAGGTTCTTTCATCGCATGATTCCACACGACGGGAACCTGCTCATGGTTGGTGGCGCGAACATGCGGATCGGTAAGTTCACCGACATCGAAGCGATCGAGCTGAACGATTGATTGAGCCGGTCCTCCACGAAAGAAAGCCTCGATGACTCGGATCTTATTCCCGGGCATCGACTTTCTTCGTCCGTACACTCGATCTCACACGCCGACGAGTTTCAGAGTCGGCTGTTTGTGTGCTATGCACCGATGACGGCAGTGCCCCGCTGGCGGACATGGTCCGTTTATGGACCAAGCTGATCGCATGCCTTTCTGACGGTTTGAAGACACTCGAAAAGCCGGGATGGTCAATATGTGGCCCGATGACTCGGGGGTTTGAGCGAATTTTCGGCAAGTTGATATTGACGATATACGAACAATTGGCAAACTACGGCAGCTCCGCCGCCGGTCCACGTCCATGATGGCGTTGAAGACCGCACCTGGCCCGCGTTCGGCCACACACCCTCAAGAGAATTGACAGCGTCCACTGCGTTGTCGTCTCTCACGATGAACCAGCTTTTTGGGCTGAGGGTGAGTCGTCGACGTTTGCCTCCTTATTGCCCCAGGGGCGGTGTTGCGACTCACCTCTCGGCCTTCCCTCATGCGCGCAGCGGGAGGCCAAATCTGAGCCAGTCTGATGGTTGAGTTTTTCGCGAACCTATTTGAAACGGACTCGTTCCCCGCTCGGTGGTACTGTGGCAGTTGGACGTCGGCATTAGGCTGGCTTCACATCTGCTCCGACGTGGCGACGTTTTTGGCCTACATGGCAATCCCTTTCGTCATTTTCTTCTTCCTCCGCAAGCGTCCAGACATTCAGTTTCCGAGGCTTTACTACTGGTTCGCTGCTTTTATTTTCGCTTGCGGAACTGTCCACCTCATTGAAGCAGTCATTTTCTGGTTCCCTGTCTACCGGCTTTCAGGACTCTTCAAATTGATCACAGCGATCGTCTCGTGGGGGACGATCGGTGCGATCTTCAAGGCAGCACCACGAGCGATCGCAATGCGGAGCGCAGAAGAGCTGGGACACGAAATTGATGAACGCATACGTGTTGAGGCAACGCTGCGCGAGAGCGAACAAAGGTACCGGAGCCTATTTGAGAGCATCAGCGACATGGTTCAGAGTGTTGGGACCGCAGGCGATATCCAGTTCGCCAACCCAGCTTGGTTTGCGAGACTCGGATACAAAGCAGACGAATTGCGGGACCTCACAATGTGGGACGTGATCGATCCCGCAGACCATGAAGCCTGTCACCGTGTGATGCTGGCCCTTAGCTCCACGCAGTCGTTGACTCTCTCGGAATTAACGCTACTTGGAAAGGATGGGAGGCGAGTACCGGTTGAAGGTCGGGCCTCGGCAGTGTTCGAGGAGGGCCTGTTCGCGGCAACGCATTGGTTTTTTCAAGACGTTTCCGAGCGACGCGCTGCCGAAGAAAAGCTTGTCGAAGCGGAACGTTTATCAGCTGTGGGACAAGCAATGACAGGGCTAATCCACGAGAGTCGCAACGCGCTGGCTCGAAGTCAGGCCGGGTTGAAGCTGCTCTCGCGCCAGGTAGGCGATAACCGAGAGTCGCTGCGATACATCGACGAGGCTTTGCAGGCTCAGCGCGATGTAAAACATCTCTTCGAACAGGTGAGGCAGTATGCGGTTCCGCCGAAACTTCACCTCGTGTCGGTCCGCCTCAAAGATGTCGTCCAAGCCGCGTGGGATCAGCTCACGGATGACAGGTCTGGCCGTCAAGCAGTGCTCGAACAAACGAACGCTGATCTCGACACCGCTTGTGAAGTCGACGAAATCGCGATTCGCAACGTTTTCCGCAATCTTTTCGAGAACACACTCGCAGCATGCACGGACCCCGTTCGTGTTTCGATAAGCTATGCCGAGACTTCTCTCGGCGAAACTCCCGCGATTCAGGTCTCAGTGTCAGACAACGGCCCTGGACTTGGGCGGGTTACGCCAGGCCAGCTTTTCGAACCCTTCTTCACGACAAAGACCGAGGGGACGGGGCTAGGGTTGACGATTTCGAAACGGGCAATCGAGAGTCATGGAGGTATAATCGAGGTACGAACGGCGCACCAGGGTGGCTTGCATCTAGTCATTCAACTTCCACGAGGCGACCAATGACTCGATCCTTGAAAATCGTGATCGCCGACGATGAAGAGCTGCTGGTGGAAGAGCTCTGCATGTATATGCAAGAGGCCGGGCATCACGTCGTCGCGACAGCCCAGACAGGGTGTGAACTGGTCGAAGCCGCAGCGGCTCAAGGTCCAGATTTGATCGTCACCGACATCAAAATGCCCGATATGGATGGGCTACAAGCGGTTAAAAAGATCTGCGCGGACCGTCCCATACCAGTCATCATCATCTCCGCGTATCACGATGAAGAGTACATCGCGGAGGCCAAGCAACAATGCGTGATGTCTTATCTGGTCAAACCGATCAGCGAAGCAAATTTGAAAGCAGCGATCGCTCTTGCGATCAAACGTTTCGACGAATTCGAGATGCTACTCGCCGAAAACAAAGATCTACGGCAAACACTCGCGGACCGGAAGGTGATTGAACGCGCGAAGGGGCTCTTGATGAAGAGGGCAGGGCTCGATGAGCCATCCGCATTCAAGCGTTTGCAAGCGAAGGCGCGCGAAAAATCACTCCGGATGGCAGATTTGGCTCAATCAATTGTCGACGCCGATGAGTCGTTCTCGAGCTGAATGCCGGGCAAAAAAAAAATCGTCGCGCGACAATAGCCGCGCGACGATGCGGTGTACGGGCAAAACTGCCCCACACCAGATGATGGATCAGTTCGGTACGGCGACGATGGTCACCATGCCAATGCCGTTCTCGTAGTCATTGAAATCCAGTCCATCCACATCAATGACCTTGGCCTCCAACGCTTCGACGCGTTGCTCGAGCGCCGCGATCAGCCGAGCGATCCGAGCACGCGAGCTTCGGCTGCGGAGGTAACGCGACAGTCGCTCAAGTTTCTTGATCTTCAGATTCAGAATTCGAATCGCGCGTTCGACGCCGCGCGGCGCGAGCTGGAAGTCGGCAAAGGCCTTGCCGTTGACGTTCGCGATCGGCTCCGTCGTGGTCGTGCCCTCATTGGGGCCGCCCTGCCCAGCGGGAAGATTGCGTCCTGGAAACAGCGGATTTCCGGCGGACGAATTAAAGTCCTCTGCTTCGGTTCCCGCATCATTCACCCCGCCCTCGGGCGTACCGATGAAGAACGAGATCGAACCGCCATCGCTCAGAATCCCACTGAGGTCATGTGCGGTCGGGTTACCATTGGCGACGAAGAAGTCGTTGGTGGGCAACACCATCGACGCGTACGAGAAGAAGTCGTTCGAACCGTCAACCTGCAGATTGAATTCCGCCATCGCCGAGTCGCCCGGCAACAGCGGTGCAGCGCCGAGGGTTGCGTCTTGCCGAAACAAATCGGAAAGGTCGCCCGTTCGCACCAGGGCGCTGACCGGTGAATCGCCCGAGTTGTCAATGAACGTGTACCCGCCGAGTTCAGGATCAAAGTCATTGAATTGAGTGGAGATGAGACCGTTGTCACCATCTTCGGCCACTCGTTCGAGAGCCTCCAATGAGGTCAGCCCACCGTTGTAGCTGTCAAAGTTGCCATTGTGAAAACCGACCCACACCGGAGTCAGTGCAACACCGCCCTCAGGTGCGATATTGTCGATCATCACTAGGACCGAAGTTGTCGAAACGTCGCTTTCTTGCGCGTCAGAGTTTGCTGTACACAGAGCCGCAATCATGCCGATGCTCAAAGCCAAAAACCGGCGCATCACCATTAGATTCCTCGAGTGAGAGAGTGACGAAGCGTTGAGACATTCAACGTCTTCAGCCACTTAGTCGCCGCCCCCACCCACAATTCACATCGAAGCCGAAAAGTTTTCCCGAGAGGCAAAATGCTGCGGGCCACGACAGCCGATTTGCGCACGTCGCTGTGTTCTTTGGGATCCTCGAAAGTTTTTGCGTAACGCCCCCATGAAGAACCTCTGCCAGGCGTTCGCATTGGCATCGCGAGACAGGTTCCAACACAAAGAGATTTCAATGAATCGCATCCCACAAACCCGAAAGGCGGCTGCTTTCGGAGCGTTTCTGCTGTTTTTGATTCCCGCCAGCTCCGCTTGGTCGGGACTCCTCGTCAATGGAGACTTTGAAGCGGGAAACACGGGCTTCAACAGCAACTACAACTTCACGTTGAACCATCCCCCAGTGACGGGAATCTACGGCGTCGTGTCGAACCCGCAGAGTTGGTTCGGGAATATGGGGTCCTTCGGCGACCACACGTCGGGAACCGGCCTCATGCTCGTCGGCGATGGCGGCCCCGTCGCGGACAACTTGCTCCTCGAGTACCAAGTGCCTTTGGTGGCTGGAACGACGTACCAATTCACGGGCTACTTCGCCGAGGGTGGCGGCGGTGAATCCGTCTCCCAGCAACTCTTCGACGTGCGACTCAATGGCGCCAGCATTGCCTCGCTCGATTTGACCGGCAGCGCGGTGGGTGATTGGCAAGAACTTTCCGGCTCCTACACCGCGGCGGCGAGCGATCCGGCAGGCTTGCTCACCATTCACGCTCTGAGGACCGATCCCATCGGTAACAATTTTGCAATCGATGACCTGCAATTCTCCGCGGTCCCCGAGCCCAGTTCGCTAAGCATCTTTGGGATCGGCTACCTCTACTTGCTCCGCAGACGGCGAAACGCCTAGGGCAAGCACCGCGCCGAAACCAGGTTTGCGTCCTCTCACCCTCGCGGTGTGTTAATTCGTCTGCTTCACAACGCCCCCCATCGCAGTGCACAATGATGCCACCGATAACATGCTTGGCGGGATGAGTTGATGACAGACGAATTGAGCGAAACGACGGCACGTCGAAACGGCAACAACCTGACCGCGGTCATCGCCTGGGTCACCGTCTTGGCTGTCGTCGGCTGCATCATTTCACTTCAAATGAACCGCCGAGCAGAACCAAAGCCGGTGGGCGGCTCCAACTCGCTCGAATACGTGATGCTGGGGGTTCAGTCGAAATACATCGTCGGGGTTGCGAACTGGTTCGGTCCCGCCGCCACAACCCAACTAGAGAAAGAGCTTCGAGCTTGGCCCACCGAGACTCCGGGGCAAGCCGTCCGAGCCGCGATCGTCATCGGTGAAGTCATCGGCCCCGAAGAGGCCCTGGAGCGAATCCGCAAGCTCAAAGAGACTCAAGCCTCAGACGCCGACTCCGACACCCCAGCGGAGTTTTCAGACGAGACTCTCGAAGCCTTGGAACTGGCGTATGAAGACTATGTTGACGGCGACCCGACCGCGGCATCGCTTTCGACGGAGCGTCGTGAATCCGTTCGTAACGACCTCGGATGGTTCGGCGAACTCGCACTCACTCCGGATGGAACCGACGCGGCAGCGAGGAACCGTATCGTCGCGCCAGCGAAAAGAGTGGTGTTCGGAATCCTTTCGTTCACGGTCCTTTGGGGCGGCTTGATGCTGGTGGGAATCGGTGTTCTGCTCTTCACGATTCTCCGTGTGGCATTGCGTTCCAACAAGCGATTCGACAGCCAACCTCGAAACGGAAGACTCTATTTGGAAGCGTTTGCCATCTGGATCGTTTCCTTTGTGCTGCTGGGATTTGTGATCGGCTTCGTCATCCCCGCCAATCTTGGGATGCTGGGGTCCTTGGCAGTCATGTTGCTCAGCCTCGGCGCGGTAACGTGGCCACGATTCCGTGGGGTCTCTTGGAACGAGATCCAGGCGGACATCGGATGGACGCGCGGGCAAGGCTTGCTTCGAGAACTTGTCGCCGGTGTCGGCTCTTACGCCACCGCATTGCCAATGATTGCCGGTGCGTACATCGTTGTCTTCATCGTTCTATACGCGTTCGGTATTGAGTTGCAGTTTGATCATTCGTCGGCACACCCGATCGTGGAGCAGCAAATCGGAGCGAGCATCTGGACGGCCATCCAAATGTTCATCTTGGCTTGCATCATGGCACCACTTTTGGAAGAGACCGTGTTCCGCGGCTTGCTGTACCGACATCTTCGCGAAGCCTCTTCGCGACTACCATTTTTGTTAAGCATGTTCTTCAGTGCAGTCGTCAACGCCACCATTTTTGCGGCCATTCATCCGCAAGGATTTGTGGCGTTGCCCGCGTTGGGGGCCATCGCAGTCGCATTGTCCCTCTCGCGTGAATACCGCGATTCCCTGATCGCCCCCATCATCGGTCACGCGATCAACAACACCGTCACCATGAGCTTGCTGTTCTTTCTGTTCAGCAACTAAAACGCCCCAACCCAGCTTCACCGGGTTCCGCAGCGCTCGCAAAAATCGTTTGCCTTGTCGCGCGGCGATGCGTTACGCTCAATATCTACGCGTGGCGTTCTTTTCAAATAGCCTGGGGGTGATCGCGATGTGCTTTTCTTGTCTGCGAGTCTCGTTCCTATTGGCCGCGTCGGCCTGTCTTTGCATTTCAAGTCTGCATGCGAATGATGCCAGCTTGCTCGTCAAACTGGCGATGCACGCGGAAGTCGGTGGCGAATCGGCCATGCGACAGAAGTTGCTCACCCGCGCGATTTCCAAAGATCCGAATGACGCCTCCGCAAGATGGCAGGCCGGCTTTGTCCGACAGGCAGGGCGCTGGTTGCCGATCGATGAAGCCGAATCACTGAACGCGGCCAACCCAAGCATCGACGAATACAACGCGATCCGGGATCGCGTCCCCGACACGCTCGATGCAAACGTCTCGCTCGCACGTTGGTGCCGCAAGAAACAATTGACCGATCGAGAGCGTTTGCACTGGCAGCGCGTGATCCAACTCGATCCGAGTCACCGCGAAGCACGGCTTCGGTTGCATCTCCGAGAGTTTCGTGGGCAGCTCATGACGAGTGACGAAATCAAGGACTGGAAACTTGCGGCCGCGAGGTATGAAGTTGCGGAGCGGAGATGGGATCCCAAAATCAATCGACTCCATCGCGAGATGAGGGCGGCGCGGCTAAAGAAAGAGTCGGAGGCTTGGGAACAGCTTGCGAGCATCAACGATCCTGATGCGGTTCCTTCGCTAGAAAAACTCGCGCGTCGAACGACTCCGGTGATTCAGCTGCATGTGATTGACACCATGGCACAAATCCAAAGTGAACTCGCTGCGGACGCACTCGTGCGGTTGTCCATCGATTTGGACGATGACATGTGCCGTGCACGTGCGGCGGAGGCGTTGCGTGATCATTCCTGGTACTCCTTCGTGCCACAGTATCTATCGGCCTTGGAGTCAGCCATCGAATACGACTGGGTCCTTTCGACCTACGGTGACTTCATCAGCAGTCATCTTCGGCTTCGCCAAGAACGTGCCGACGATGTTATCAACGTGATGCATTCGAGGAATTCGAGTATCACGATGCTCGGCACACCCAACCGACGGGACGTGCAAACCTATCGAGTGTTGGTGGCAAGAGAAGTTCGGCGTCAGAAGATGGAACTCGGGACCACGATGCAGCGAGTCGATGAAAACAACCAACGGACGCAGCGCCGAAACAAACGGGTCTTTGCGGCCCTTCGAAACGCAACCGGTCAAGAAATCGATTCGCTACCTCATCTCTGGTGGGACTGGTGGAAACAGCACAACGAATACGAGGTCGCGGATACCAAGAAAGAACGCCTGGTAACTCTTACGGAAAACCGTCAGGAATCGATTCCCGCACTTCCCCCACCACCGGGAGCAGCACACGAGTGTTTTCCGGCTGGAACACCTGTCCGCACCGAAACGGGTGTGTTGCCCATTGAGACTCTGCGCCGAGGCGATCGAGTCCTCTCGCAAAACGTGACAACCGGCGAACTGAGCTACAAATTGGTCCTCGAAACCACCAAAAGAAAACCGAGTCCGAGCATTCGCGTTCGCTGCCCTGTCCAGACAATCACTTCGACTCTGGGGCATCCCTTCTGGGTCATCGGCAAAGGCTGGATCATGGCCAAGCGACTTCAACCTGGAGATCGGTTGCACTCACCGCGTGGCAGCCTCACCGTTTCAGCCGTCGAACCGGTCGAGGACACGGAAGCCTTCAATCTCGTGGTCGCCGAGAACAACAACTATTTCGTCGGCGAAGTCGGCGTGCTGGTCCACGACAACGAAATGCCCGCCGCGACGTTTGCTCCGATTCCCGGTTGGTCCAAACAGTTCGGCTCGACCGCGACCACGCTTGTCCGGAACAATCCGTAGATCCGTCACGGTGGATCGATGATTCAACCGAACCGATGCCGGATTGATCGCATTCGACGGCTCAGGAGGACAGTTCCCCAATTCATCGATGAGTTTCGACGTAGCTTCCAACGTAGCGTCATTGTCCTTTCCGAAGCTTGCGATCGATTGACTGCGATGAACTGTGATCAGTGCCCCGGCGTGCTCGTTGAAATTCCACATCGCGACTATTTTCAGTGCAGCGGGTGTGAAACCTATCGTTTTTCGAGACCACTCGACGACCCGGAAGAACCGATCCGGCCGAGCGGCGAAAATGTGGGCGTCGGATGTCCAAAGTGTCAAACGGACCTTCAGTTTGCTGAACTGCACGGTCAATGGCGGGTTTGCTTTTGTGAGAACTGTCGCGGCTTTGTGATCGACACCCGTTGCCTCGGGACGCTCGTTCGCGAACTTCGGGCTGACTTTCAGGGCGAAGACGCGGCTCCCGTTCCGCTCGACCCAAGAGAACTCGACGAACGACGGCTCTGTCCTGCGTGTCACAAACACATGGACACACATCCGTACCACGGTCCGGGGACGGCGGTGATCAACAGTTGCCATGGATGCGGAGTCACGTGGATGGATCACCGCGAAGTTGCGTCCATCATTGCAGCCCCGGGACTACGCCACGAAAAGCGCCACGATCCAGTGCGGATTCGGCGACTCACGACCGCCGAGGCTTTCGCGTTTCTGCACGAGCAGCGTCATCGATCGGTGCTCGACAGACTATTCACGTTTCAACACCTGCCGTGATCCATCGAATGCCAATGCTTGGACCGGCGCTTTGACGACCGTTTCTCGCGAGCCTAGACGTCCAGGTTACGAACGTCCAACGCGTGCTTCTCGATGAATTCGCGTCGCGGCTCGACTTTATCGCCCATCAGGAGGCGGAACATTTCGTCGGCTGCGCCGGCGTCTTTCATGTTCACCTTGATCAGCGTTCGATTCTCAGGATCAAGAGTCGTTTCACGGAGTTCTTCGGCGTTCATTTCGCCAAGCCCCTTAAAGCGGGTGACCTGCAGGCCTTTTTCACCCGCCGCGCGGACTTCAGGCAGCAGGTCGCGAAGATCGACGAGCGCTCGCCGATGATCTTCCCCACGAACTAATTCGAACCGTGGTGTCGTCATACCGGTTCGGTCGGCGGGAATGAGATCATCCAAGTTGAATCCGAGTTCAGCGAGTTCCTTGACGCCACTGTTGATCGTCCGAACCTCGTGCAACTCGGTGAGGTGAGCGAGGTTTCTGGAAGGCTCATCGGGTGTGGATTCAGAATCTTCCGTTTCAGCCGACTCCTCATCGGCTTCTGTTTCTTCATCGAGCACCAAATTGTTTTGGTTGAGGTAGGTTTCGACCTCGTCCGGGGAGTGAAACCATTGATCCTCGTTGCCGTGGGTGATGAGGAGCGCCGGCAACCGGTTGGTCGTCGGATCAAGTCTTTCGGCGTGGACCCGCAACGAGATCCCTCGGCGTTCCAGCGCGACGATCGCGTCCTCCATCGAAGCCAATGTGGTGCAGAGCTTCGACATTGCCTCGCCTTCGACGCGGCGTCCATCTTCGGCCTCAAAGACGGTGTCCTTCAAACCCCGTTCGAGCAATTGGGCCTTCATTTCTTCGTCGGTCTGGACGTAGTATTTGCTCTTGCCGTGTGTGACGCGGAACAGCGGGGGCTGAGCAACGTAGACATGACCGTCTGCAACGAGCTGGTACATCTGCCGATAGAAGAAACACAACAGAAGCGTGCGGATGTGGCTGCCGTCGACGTCGGCGTCGGTCATCACCACGACTTTGTTGTAGCGACGTTTCGAAATGTCCTGGTCGGCACCGATTCCGGTCCCGATGGCCTGGATCATCGAGCGTACTTCCTCGTTCGCGAGCACTTTGTCTTCGCGACTTTTGTACGCGTTGATGATCTTTCCTCGTAGTGGCAGGATCGCTTGGTACTCACGCATCCGACCACCTTCGGCGGAGCCGCCCGCCGAGTCACCTTCCACGAGGTACAGCTCGCAACGCTCCATGTCTTTGCTGATGCAGTCACGAAGTTTTCCGGGCAGACCACCGCCGCCGAGTGCGTCCTTTCGTTTCCGCAACAGGTCCTTGGCCTTGCGAGCTGCTTCGCGGGCCTCCGAGGCGAGCAATGCTTTGCGGACGATCGTTTTTGCGGTTCGCGGGTTTTCCTCCAGGTACTTGGTCAGGCTCTCACCCATGACCGTGTTCATCATGCTCTCGACTTCCGCGTTGGTCAGCTTGTTCTTTGTCTGACTCTGAAAGCGAGCTTCTTTGACGCGAACGCTGATCACCGCCGTCAATCCTTCACGAAAGTCGTCACCGCTCGGCGGGTTGCCTTTGAAAAGGTTCTCCTTCTTTCCATAGTTGTTCAGGGTCCGCGTCAGAGCGCTGCGGAAACCGCTGACGTGAGTTCCGCCGTCTTCGGTGTGAATATTGTTCACGTAGGAGTGAACGCTTTCGGCGTACTCGGTCGTGTACTGCAGTCCGACTTCGTACTCAATTTCGTCGCGTGTGCCGCCGAAGAGCATCACATCCGAGTGCAGCGGATCGCTGGTCCGATTGAGGTGTTCGATGAACTCCGAAACGCCGCGATCGTATTTGTAGTCGCCGCCTTCCCCGTTTCGCTCGTCGAGGAACTTGATTCGGACGCCGGAGTTGAGGAACGCAAGTTCTTGTAGGCGCTTGTTCAGGACGTCGAATGAAAACTTCGTTGTCGAGAACATCTCGGGATCGGGCTTGAATGTGGTTTTCGTCCCGGTCTTCTTGGTGGCACGCCCTTTCTTGACCACATCGGTGGCGACACCACGCTCGTATTGCTGATGCCACGTCGAGCCGTCTCGACTGACCTCGACCTCCGCCCATTGGGAGAGGAAGTTGACCACGGTGACGCCAACACCGTGCAACCCTCCGGACTGAACGTAGGCCCCTTCCTTAAATTTGCCACCAAACTTCAGGACCGTCATCACTCCTTCGAGCGTGGTGACTTCGCGATCCGCATCGGCAGACAACTGCTCGTGAACGCCGACCGGAATCCCTCGCCCGTCATCTTCGACGGTCACACTGCCGTCGTTGTGGACGGTGACCGAGACGGTGGTCGCGAAGCCCGCCATGGCCTCGTCAATCGAGTTATCGACGACCTCGCTGACGAGGTGATGGAGCCCGTCACGGTCGGTGTCGCCCACATACATGCCAGGACGCTGACGCACGTGCTCGAGGTCCGAGAGGTGCTGCAAATCCTTGTCCGTATACTCGTCATTCGCCGTTTTGGCGATCGACTGAACTGCGTCCGTGCCGGCAGGCGGAGCGGTCGATTCATCGACCGAGGGAGCATTTTCTGGAGCGGATTCGGAAGAGTCAGAAGCGGGAGCGTCGCTCATAGAGACCATTTCGGGAGGCGGAAAGGCAGGCCGCGTGAATCGGTGACAGCACTCGGATCAGCGGCCCCGTTTCTTGTGTCTGCGGACCCGCCGCGGCGGAAGCAAAAGTATAGCGTTTGCCCCGCTTCATCGCGACGCGGGTTAGGCCCGATCGAGTCGAGATTTCCCGGTATTTAATGGCCTCCCATCGTCTCGAAAGGGGCTTGATTTCGGCTGCATTTTCCCGGTCATTCTCACGCCACAATCGGCCCCCATGAATGCCCGCTTTCGAAGCCTAAAAACTCGACCTCCCGCGGGCCTGATTCCAGCGATCCGCGCCAAGTCGCCACGCTGAGAACGGATTTGGAGGTGACCGCGTGACCGCTTCGCAGGAAGAGACGCAGAAGAGGACGAGAAGCAGCGCAATCTGCGAAGCAGACCGCGTAAGCCGCCCCTGGGCTCCCGCGAAACCAAATATCAATCGATCGCAATCACACCCACGGGTAATCGCACCACAACCGACTTCATCATCAAGATCAACTCAGCTGGATGACCTTCGATCCGGCGATGTAGTCGTGGATGCAGCGCCGTTCGCCGCCAAAGATGAACAGCGAATCGGCGAGCACGATCAAATTGACCAAGAAATCGTCCGCGATTCCTGGAATCAGCATGACCACAATCGAGAACGGCATGACCCAGAGATATCGAGCCACATAAACGCGGAGCGGCGGCAGCAACTCGCCGGTGTTGTAATCCACGATACGAATCCGCGTCAGCAGCTTTCCAAGACTCTGTCCCCGCGTGAACAGCGTGTAGCCGTGCGGAATCAGATACGCCCCCATTCCGACCAACATCATCAGGATCTGTTCAAGCAGACCGACATCGCCCGTCTGCAGTCGTTGCTGGAACCCCGTCAGAAACTGCACCGGAAGAACGACGACCATCACGATCAGACCATCCACCACGGCGGCGGCGAATCGAGTGAAACGACCCGCCAAAACAGGACTGTTCGGCTCACTGAACGGATCCATGCCCGCGGGACTGGTCGGCGGCGCGTACGGATTTGCATCGGACATGAATCAGCTCCAAATCGAAGGGGCAATTTGAGGTATCAGTCTACCGAAGGAATGAAGTCGTCATCGTCGGTGAGCGTTGTCGCAAACAAGGCCAGCAATTCCGCGACATGATCGATGTCGTCGAGCGAGATCGCTTCGACCGCCGAGTGCATGTAGCGATTCGGAATCGCGACGAGCCCCGACGCGACGCCTGCGCCATGAAGTTGTAATACATTCGCGTCGTTCGGTGTCGCTCGTCCGATCGCGGCAAGTTGGTACGGAATCTCGTTCGATTCCGCCAGCTGGATCAGTTTGGCAGCGACTTTGGCGTTGATATTTGGACCACGAAAGATGACCGGACCGCCACCCAACCGCACATCACCCTGTTTGGTCTTTTCGATGGTCGGGCAATCCGACGCATGAGTGACGTCGACCGCGATTGCAACATCTGGGTGAATCGAACCCGCAGCGGTTTTGGCGCCCCGCAAGCCGATTTCTTCCTGTACCGTCGAGACGCTGTTTAGCTGGCAACGAAGAGGCCCTGAAGATTTCTCCTTTGCGCGGCGAAAGGCCTCCATGACGGACCACATGCCCGACTTGTTGTCCATCCCGGGACCGCTTACCAACTGGTTCATCAAGGGCCGCATTCGCAACGCCAACGTGACCGGGTCGCCGACGCGAATGTGTTTGGCAGCCTCCTCCGCCGAGGACGCACCGATATCCAACCACAATTGATCCAGTTGCACGACTTGGGTGCGTTCTTTCTGCGAAAGCAAGTGAATCGGTTTCCGGCTGATGACCGCCGGAATCTCACCGCCGTCGGTCCAGATCGACATGGCCTGTCCGATCAACTGCTGAGGATCCCAGCCACCGATCGTTTGCGCGTAGACAAAGCCGAGCTCATCAATATGCGAGACGAGCATTCCGATTTGATCGCAATGCCCGGCATACATCAGCGTCGGCCCCGAGTCCCCGAGAGTCGCGATCAAGTTCCCGTGAACGTCGATCCGCGTCTGGTCGGCACTCGGACGGATGTAGTCGCGAACCAACTCTTGAATGCGTTCCTCATACCCAGATGGGCTGGGAGTGGCGATGGCGTTGCGAAAAAACTCGAGCGACTGTTCTTGCATGACTTCATTCACGGAGCAGCGTGGCGGGTAACACCTTAAAGCGTATCGCTTAGTTCCGTCGCTCGAATAGAAGGGCGCGAGGTCTTGCGGTCGGTCGAAACGAAAAAAAAGTAGGAAACGTTACGCTCGAATCCCGAGTGGTTTCCACGCGCCGACTTGAAGGATTCCGACAAAGAGGGGCAAAAACGCTGCTTCGAGGGAATGCATCTTCGGGTTTTCGCGTCTCAGCAAGACGAAACGAGGCTTTGGACGGCTTTCGGCGACGCTTCGGTGGGCGCGATTGACCGCGTCAATTCTGTCGATCCGGCCATGACGCTTGTTCCCATCTAAACGCCCTAAAGAATTGGGGCGCTTTGGCTCGATATCAAGTCGCGGATCGAGAGTTTTCGACTGAGTTCACTCGTTTCGATGGTTTTGCTGTCGAACACATGTGGGCTGGTGGCAGTTGAGGTTCGTTCCAAACCCGGGGGGATTCTGGGAAGCATCGCAGGCAGTCGACTCTGACGAGTCGTCGGTCCGCGAGACGAGTCGGCGACTATAGCCGAACGTTCCTGTGACAGAACGACGGACGACAACACCCATCGTCTGAACGCTTCTGGTCACGCGTGGAACGTTGGGCGTTGGTCGCCGGATCGCGCAGCATCTACCCCATTGGGCGAGTCCTGCTCGTCCAGAACAGTTTGAACCAGATAGGTGATCCCGTTCGGCAAGCGTCACAGGATGTGAGCCGGGTGGTCCGACCCAACGCATTGTTCTTTACAGAGTCATCCTGCGTCACAGCATCGATCAACCGTTCAGGACCGGTTGAACGATCGACAAAGGCCGATTTGGACGGGACAGGCGAAGAGGGCCATGAGAATAATGGTTACCGACGCACCATTATTCGAGGGAATAATCAACGAGGCGTTATGGAGAGCCTGACATGAAGGTCTTTACGACTGGACAGGTCGCCAAGATTTGCAAAGTCGCACCCCGAACCGTTTCCAAATGGTTCGATTCGGGGCGTTTAAAGGGCTACCGTATTCCTGGATCACAAGATCGCCGTATTCCCCGCGAATACCTGATCAAGTTTTTGAAGGAACACGGTATGCCACTGGGTGACCTGGAAGACGAAGCGATGGCCAAGTGCCTGATCGTCGCCCAGGATCAAGTTTTGATCGAAAACCTTAAACGGGAGTTGCCGCCCGAGAAGTCGTTCAAGGTCGCAGTCGCGGCGAGCGGTTTCGAGGCTGGCATCCAAGCCGAAAGCTTCACTCCCGATTGCATCATCGTCGACTTCTCGATCGGTAAGATCGAAGCAGTTCAGATTTGCCAGAATCTGCGAAAGAACGCCGACTTCACCGATGTGATTTTGATTGCTCTGTTGCCCGACGACGGACAACCCATGAGCTTCGATCGAAGCAGTATCAACGAGACGTTCAAAAAGCCGTTCGACGCCCACTTGTTGGCAGAACGACTGAGAACGCTCGTCGGAGCGAAGAAGGAATTGGTGTAAGTTCGCAGGACCCCGTTCCGGCGGGAGAATTCAACTGTCACCACCGTCCATCGAAAAAGACGCCACGCATTCCCGCAGATGCGTGGCGTTTTTTCGTTTGGACTCCACCTCGACACTGCCTACCGTTCCGACCGCGCGGGTCTGGACGTTGACCTCGGCATCAACCAAGATTCCAGGCGTCGTTCCCTCTCCGCGCAATCGATATGAATCGCTCCAGCCACTTTGACGCCGACGGTCAGGCACACATGGTGGATGTGTCCGCGAAAAATGCCACGCGGCGCACCGCGACCGCAATCGCCGAAATCCGAATGCAACCCGCCGCCGCAGAGAGCACACGCGACGGCTCCGCGAAAAAGGGTGATGTACTCGGGATCGCGCGCATCGCCGCCATCAACGCGACGAAGCTGACGCCGCAGTTGATCCCACTCTGTCACGCCATTCCCGTCGAATCGGTTCGCGTCGATTTCCAGTGGGCCGAAGAGACGCGTTTGCAGTGCCGCGTCACATGCGTCACGACTGGAAAAACCGGGATCGAGATGGAGGCCTTGACGGGGGCTTCGGTGGCCGCACTGACGGTTTACGACATGCTCAAGTCCGTCGACCGTGCGATGGAAATCAGCTCCGTCCGCCTGCTCGAAAAAGACGGCGGAAAATCGGGGCACTTTTCGAACCCGACCGGCTAGTCCAGAATCTCGGCTCAGGTCGGCAAAGAAAGGCTCGAAGCACGTTATCGCACCGCCGGATTTGCGGTTCGCTTCGCGTCATAGGTATGGGACGACTGTCAATCGCCGCGTTCGAGTCCACATTATGGAATCTTCCGAGACGTTAAATCGCAACGCTCACGTCACGACGCAAGTTGAATCCGCTCCGGTGCGCCACTCGTCGAGTCGCTCGCGAGCCGAATCCGCGGCTGATTCGCCGCAAATCGGCGCCGCGACGAACGCGTTTTTGCGACGTCTCTACGGACCGATTCTTGAGCCGCTCCAGTCGGTCGAGCAGCGGCTGCGTGCCGAGATGCAGAGTCCCTACGAAAGCATCGCTCCGCTCTTGCGTCATGGGATCCAGCTGGGCGGCAAGCGACTCCGTCCAGCCATTCACCTGTTGATGGCGGAAGCCCTCGGTGGTGTTCGGCAGTCGAACATCGTCATCGCATCCGTCTTGGAAATGGTCCACACCGCGACCCTGGTCCACGACGACGTGTTGGATGACGCGACAACGCGACGGCATGTCCCGACCATCAACGCCCAATGGAACAATCACACCAGTATTCTGCTCGGCGACTATCTCTTCGCGCAGAGTTTTCGACTCGCTGCCACGCTGGACAACACTCGGACGTGCCAGTGGGTTGGTGAAGCCGCTCGGCTCGTCTGCGAAGGGGAACTCCGCCAAGTCTTCTCGCGATCCGACTGGCACCTCGACGAAGCAACGTATTTCGAAGTCATCCAAGGGAAGACGGCGGAGCTTTGTCGCGTCGCGTGCGCCCTCGCCGCCGCCGAAGCCGATTGCAGCGACGAGCGAGTCGAACAGCTCGCTGAGTTCGGGACCTCACTCGGAATTGCTTTCCAGATTGCTGACGATTTCCTCGACCTGTGGGGTGATGACGCGACGGTCGGCAAAACTCTCGGGACAGACTTGCAGCAAGGCAAGATCACCTTGCCCGTCATCCGACTGCTGGAAACCTGTGACGAGAAAGACAGAACCGTCATTCTCTCCATCCTCGAAGGTCCGTCGGCCGCGCGAGCAGCGGCACTGCGTCCCTGGCTTGAACGCAGTGACGCGCGGGATTACACCGCGACGACCGCACGGGATTTTAAACAGCGGGCCCTGCAATCGATCGATTGGCTCCCGCAAAGCGAAGCAAAACGCTGCCTCAAAGAGATCGCTGAATTCTCTGTCGAACGATCATTCTGATCCAAGCGGCCGCGATTCCACGATCAGGCAAAGACATCATGCAGCGGGTCACCGCCGATGATGAGCGGCCGATTGTTGCGATCATAGATCTCTGTCGCCGGGTCGATACCGAGCAAGTGAAATAGCGTGGCGGCCAAGTCTTCGGGCTTGACCGGCTTCTCTGCCGGAAGCCTCGCATGATCGTCCGACGCACCGTAGACGTAGCCTCCCTTCACGCCGCCACCCGCCATCAATGCGGTGTAGCAGCGAGGCCAATGATCTCGGCTCGCGTTCTTGTTGATATCCGGCGTCCGCCCGAACTCGCCCATCCAAAGGACGAGTGTTTCGTCGAGCAGCCCCCGTTCCTCCAGGTCATCGAGAAGCGTGGGCAAGGTTTGATCGGTGATCGGCAGGTGATACTGGTCGACAAATTTGTACATCCGCGTGTCGTTGAATCCATGCGTGTCCCACCCGCCTGACCCAATCTGCTGTCCGCCGATGCTGTTGGAAAAATAGACCGTCACGAACTTGACGCCGGACTCGACCAGCCGCCGTGCCATAAGGCAACTCTGCCCATAGGAAGTGCGCCCATAACGATCACGCACCGCCTCATTCTCCGCTGACAAGTCGAACGCCTTTCGCACGCGGTCTGATGTCAGCATCGAAATCGCCCGCTCGTAGTAAGCGTCAAACCCACGTACCGACTCCGAATATTCAAGCATCCGAGCCTGCTGATCCACGAGTTGTTGCATCTCCCTACGGCGATGCAATCGATCGATCGAAAGACCGCGCGGGAGTGTCAACTCCGGCAACCTGAAGTTCGGATCGTTGGGGTCTTCGAGAAAGAGCAACGGATCGTGACTCTTGCCGAGGAAGCTCGCGTGCTGCGCCGGCACAACACTCCCGTCGCGAATCACGTGCGGATACGAAACGAACGTCGGCATGTCGTTGTCGTTCGGTGCCAAATGGTCGACAACGCTTCCATAGGCGGGATAGAGGTCCATCGAATCACGCAACCGCTGATCATCCGTGGGCGGCTCATGACCGCTCAGCGCATAGTAGCCCGCCGAAGCATGATTGTTCATCGTGTGCGTCATGGTCCGAATCAACGAAACATGATGCATTCGTTTTGCCATCTCCGGCAAATGCTCACAGACTTGAATACCATCGGCACTCGACGAAATCGGCCGGTACGGGCTGCGAACCGTGTCCGGCGCGTTTGGCTTCATGTCGAACGTATCCAACTGGCTCGGGCCACCCCACTGAAAAAGAAAGATCACCGACTTGGCCCGTGGCTTGATCGACGACGCATTCTCAGCGGCCCGAAGCAGCTTCGGCATCGTCAATCCCAGCATGCCGGCTCCACCCACACGCAACAGGGTCCGGCGATCGAGAATCGAATGACGCATCATTTCTCCTAGCGACGGAAAAGAAATTCTTTCGCGTTCATCAACGCCCAAGCTACATCGCGCAAGCCCTCGACACGATCATTCCCGGATGGATTCGCGACGATCGACTGAAATAACTCACCAAGACCGGCAGCGCGTTTGACGATCGGTTCGCGAAGGAAACGGAGCGCAATACCGAGCTCATCTTCATTGGGGTGTCTCGAGAGTGCCGTCCAATACAACTCGTCAATCAACTCTTCATCGGACAATGTCGACCTCGCCAGTCTCGCGATTCGGTTATCGCTGATATCGAGACGATCATTGAGGCCTTCACCGATCAACACAAACACTTGCTTCAGCGTCGTTTCATTCGAACGTTCACAGTCACACGCCAGAATCCGGTTCGGCTTACCAAACGTTTTTAAAAACCGGTCCCCACCCCGAGGCCCTTTGCGGCGCATCAATTTGCTCGTCGCCCCGGGAAGTTGCACCGCCCGAATCGAGTGGGGATAGCCGAGAAATTCGGCGGGTGCATCCAAAACATCGCTCTGCATGTCCAGCAAAACCTCGGCCGGCAACCGCCGAACAATCGCGTGCGAATAACCCACCGCATCATGTCGGTTGCTCTCATTCGGCTCCGCAGAGAGCTGGTACGTTCGCGAATTCATGATGAATCGCACCAGCGAACGCACGTCAAACTCATTTTCCCGAAGGTGATCTGACAAGCATTCCATCAATGGAACATTGCTGGGCGGGTTCGTTAGCCGAAAATCGTCAATCGGATCAACGACACCGAGCCCCATCAGTTGGTACCAGATGAAGTTGGCTTGCGATGCGGCAAAAAGTTCGTTGTCTTTTGAGGTGAGCCATTGAGCGGTCGAGCGAAGCCGATCGCTTCGTTGCGCTTCATTCAGAACGTCACCACCGAGAAACTTGGGAAGCACCGTGTCGCCGGTGCCGGGATTCTTGACCTCGCCCTTTTTCGCGACGAGCACCTTCTGGTCCCCGACAAACTCGTTCTTGTCCAAATTGTCTTGTCTTTTGTTCTCTCCGATCTCATAGTCAATCTGCGAAAACAAATTCGACCACTGGTAATAGTCTTGTTGGGTCCAACGATCGAAAGGATGGTTGTGACACTTGGCACATTCCATGCGTATGCCGAGGAACAATCGCGCCGTGGTCTCGCCACGCATCGAAGGATTGCGGTTCGCCCGATAGTAATTCGCCGGCGGGTTGTTGAACGTGCTACCCGTTCCGGTGACAAGGTCCTGCACAAATTGGTCCAGAGGATATCCGCGAGCGATGCTGTCCCGGATCCAACCGTGAAAAACCGTCACGCCTTCGGTGTCCAGCACCTTCTCTTCGGTTCGCAGAATGTCAGCCCACTTGAGCGCCCAGAAATCCGCAAACTCCGGACGTGCCAACAGTTGATCAATCAAATTCGACCGCTTGTCAGGACTTTTCTCTGCAACAAAAGACCGCGCCTCGTCGGCGGTCGGCAATCGACCGATCGCGTCCAAGAAAGCGCGACGAACAAAGACACCGTCATCGCAAAGTTCCGATGGGTTAGTTCGTAGACGCTTGAGTTTCGCGAACACATGTTCGTCAATCGCATTGTTCGGTTCAGGCGACGACCATTCAAAGTCGGGGCTCGACGGAATGAACGCAATCGGAATAGGACGCTGCAGTTGAAGGTAACGAACAATCAGGGTCGTCTCACCTAACTTGGTCCGGTGAACGACCCCATCGTCATCCACCTTCGCGTTCAAATTAGAAAGCTCGTAGCACGCTGTTTGTGTCACCTCGCGACGGGAACCGTCCGAAAACGTCGCGTGCACTTGTACCTCAAGTTGCTCCAACGGAGCGGCGACGATCGCCGACTCCGGAGTCACGTCCAGCTTCACCAGGGCCGGCGCCTGCTCAGAAGGCCCATTGGCACCGCATCGAATCCAATCCACCAAGATCTGATGTGCGGTCGAATCCTTCGTAAAGCGGGCTCCGCCGCCGTGGGTGACGGCTCCAGTTGCCTTTTGCAGGAACAAGCTCTTCTCCGGGGCCGCGATGTCGACTCGCCGACCACGCGCTGCCATCACCATCGACTGGTGATCGAACTCCGGGTCCTGCCCACGGAGCGAAAGTTTGAGCCCACCCTTGCCGTTGAGATTTCCATGACAAGTCCCCAAGTTGCAGCCGGCTTTGGACAACACCGGCATCACATCGTTGCTGAAGTCGGGACCACGGCTCGTCTCACCACGCGCGAGCCCGACGAAGCAAAACAAGATCGAAAGAGCGATGTTGATGGAACGCATGGCAGGCTTGTGGCGGGAGCGGTGGGCACCACAGTTTAAACGATCACCGGCCACGCAGAAACTTTCGCCGCGAAAGCTCACTTGGTGCTGCGTCTCCGGCTAAACTGCCTGCGTCCTACTCAATTGACACCGTCTTGGCACAGCGGATGCGTTCCACGACTCCAATCTTTGCCATCACCGCGTGGCTCGTATCGGTATGGGCCTCAACAGCGGGCGCGGTCGACCCGCTACCGAAAGCCCACGCGCATAATGACTACCATCATGACCGACCACTGCTGGACGCGCTCGACCAAGGTTTTTGCAGTGTGGAAGCGGACGTTTTCTTGATCGAGAACAAATTGTTGGTGGCTCACGACCCCACAGAACTGCGTGCCGAACGAACACTTCAGCGGTTGTACCTTGATCCACTCCGCGAGCGGTTTGTCAAGAACAACGGAAGGATCTATCCCAACGGTCCGAGATTCACGTTGCTCGTCGACATCAAGTTCGACGGCGCAAAGACCTATGTAAAGTTGGACGAAGTCCTGGCGAACTATTCCCAGCTGCTCACTTCGGTGATCGACGGCGTGCACACTCAAGGAGCAATCGACGTGATCGTTTCCGGTGACCGCCCTAAGAAGGAGATTCTCGAAGACCGTTCGCGATTTGTCGGAATCGACGGGCGCTTATCCGACCTCGACTCAGACGTCCCCGCGCATCTGATGCCATTGATCAGCGATCGCTGGACGTCCCATTTCAAATGGCGTGGTAAAGCTGCATTTCCGGAGCCAGAACGCACGAGACTACTTCAGATCGTCGAAAAGGCGCACCGCGCCGGAAGGCGGGTCCGCTTTTGGGCGACACCGGAGTCGCGTGCGATTTGGGAAGAACTGCTCGCGGCCGATGTGGATCACATCAACACCGACAAACTCAAAGAACTCGCCGAGTTCCTTCGTCGACGTTAGCCGTTTCCGGACAGCTCGCGATGTACCGATAACAATTTTAGCGGTAGGGGCGCAAGCCCTCCGGTGCGTCAAACCGAAACTGAATTGGAACGAAGCACGAGCGGTGGTGGCTACGCCAACCCTACATATCCAGAGTTCGCAAGAATCAGTGGGAACCTGAAGCGTGAGTTTTGAAGTTGCGCATTTTGACAATGCTATCGAAAACTGATCTTGCGATAAGCGAGGCCCACCCGTGAATCAATC